>CACDZR010000005.1 GCA_902557235.1 uncultured Pelagibacteraceae bacterium
CTTACTTTCATTATAAAATTTTTTTGTTGATTCAAGTGATCTTGTTTTCTTAACAGAAAACTTATTCTTATTTTGATTGGAATGGGGTGTTAATTCTGCAATTTTCTCTAAAAAAAATTCAAGAACATATTTTTTAATAAAATTATCTTTAATTGTATTTGCTATGGATCTAAGTTTTTTTTCAAATATTGCCATTGAAGAGGGATTATTTTCAGTTTGTTTTTTATAATGGCTGAAAATAAATTGGTGAATTGGTAATTTGTTCTGTTTCGTAAAATCTAAAAAATAGTTTTTACCATTTTTATTTACAAAACTATCAGGGTCCTCTTTGTCTGGTAAAAATAAAAAAGATATTTGTTTTTCAGGTTTCAATTCTTTAATAGAATTTTCTGCTGCTCTTAAAGCAGCTTTATAGCCACTTTCATCTCCATCGAAACAGATTATAATGTCATCAAAGAACTGATTTAATGTTAAAATTTGTTTATCAGTTAAAGAAGTACCAAGATTTGCAACAACATTTTCAACTCCATTTTTACTTAAACCAACTACATCCATATAACCTTCAACTAAAAAAATATGATCTAACTTATTAGATAATTTTCTTGCTAGATCTAAATTATAAAGATTTGAACCCTTTTTAAAAAAATTAGTCTCTGGTGAATTAATATATTTTGCTAAATAATCTAAATTTTCAATTATTCTACCGCCCAAAGCGATTGGCTGTCCTGAAATATTGTTTATCGGAAATATCAACCTTCCTTTGAATCTCTCTACACATTTTTTTTTCTTTTCATCAAAATAAAATAAACCACTGTCTAGTAAAGTTTTTTCACCAAATTCTTTTTTAAGTCGATCAAAAAAACTTGGATTTTTTTCAACAAAACCAATTTTAAATTTTTTAACTTCATTTTTACCTAATGATCTATTCTTTAAATAATCTCTAGCGTTTGAGAGTTTTTCATTTTTTAATAGCTGATCATGATAATAATCAACATATTTGCTATAAATTGATAAATACTCTTTCCAATTTTTCTCTCTCTCTTCATCTTGTTTTGTAAATAGATATGGTTGCATTCCTGCAATATTAGCAAGATATTTTACTGCTTCTCCAAACCTTAAGTTTTGAGTTTTCATAACAAAATCAAAAATATTTCCATGCTCTGAAGTTGCGAAGCAATGATAAAATTCTTTTTCATCATTAACTGTAAAGGAAGGGGTTTTCTCATTTTTAAAAGGTGATAGTCCAACAAACTCCTTTCCTCTTTTTTTTAAAGCTACAACTTTTGAAACAACGCTAGAAACTTTAAGACGAGTTTTAATTTCATCTAGATATTCTTTTGGATATTTCATTATTAATTTAATATTTGTTTTAACAAAGCGCCAGCTTTTGAAAAATCAATTTCATCAGCGTGTTTTTTTTTTAATTCACCCATTACTTTTCCCATGTCTTTTAAAGAACTTGCACCTAATTTAGAAATAATTTCCTCACATATCTTTTTAGTATCTTCGTCATTCAGCTGCTTAGGTAAAAAGCTTGATAGAATATTAAATTCGTTTTGCTCAATTTCTAGAAGATCAGAGCGATTATTTTTTTTATAAATATCGATTGATTCGGTTCTTTGCTTAATCATCTTTTTTAATAATTTTTTTATATCCTCATCATCTGTTTCTTTTTTGTTAGGGCCGGACCTGTTTGAGATATCGAGATCCTTAATTGATGATAAAATTAACCTATAAGTTGAGATTTTAATTTTATCTTTAGATTTTAAAGCATTTTTATATTCAGTTTCAATTGTTACTTTTAACGACATAATTTTTTTAATCTACTTTAAAGAAAAAATTCTTCAAAAGAAAAATTGTTTTTTTACAATTTTATAATACATCTCTGTTGCGATAATAAATCAATTATTGTATTAACCTTTAACTTATGAGTTGTAATTGACCAAAAAAGTAAAAAAAGCTCACTTAAAAAATTCTCAAAAAAATACAGGTATTTTAGTTTTAGAAAACAAAAAGATTTTTAGAGGTATTGGAATTGGATACCAGGGAGAGGCTACTGGTGAGGTTTGCTTTAATACCTCATTAACTGGATACCAAGAAATAATATCAGACCCATCTTATGCAGGACAAATAATAAACTTTACCTTTCCTCACATTGGAAATGTAGGGACAAATAAAGAAGATTTTGAATCTGATAGAATATGGACAAAAGGAGTTATTTTTAATTCTGAGATAACATCTCCATCAAATTATAGATCTTTTCAACATTTAGATGCTTGGTTAAAAAAAAATAAGATAGTTGGAATTACTGGACTTGATACAAGAAGTTTAACGAATTTTATAAGAGATAAAGGTGCCCCAAAAGGAACTATAGCTTACTCAAATAAAAGTAAATTTCATATTAACAAACTTATTAATTCTACGATTAAATGGAGTGGTCTAAAAAATTTAGATCTAGCAGAAAAAGTTACTACGCAAAAAAATTATATTTGGAAAGGGCTTAAAACTTGGAGAAAAGAACATGGCTATAGAAAAAATAATCAAAATTCATTTCATGTTGTAGCGATAGATTATGGAATAAAAAAAAATATTTTGAGATATTTTTCTGATTTTAAATGTAAAGTTACTGTGGTTTCTTGTAAAACATCTGCAGAAAAAATTTTATCTCTCAAACCTGATGGTGTATTCTTATCTAATGGACCTGGAGATCCAGCTGCAACAGGAAAATACGCAATTCAGATAATTCAAAATCTTATTAAAAAGAAAATACCATTATTTGGTATCTGCCTTGGTCATCAGATACTCGCACTAGCATTGGGCGGTAAAACAAAAAAAATGAAATTAGGTCATAGAGGAGCAAATCATCCGGTTAAAAATTTAATAAGTGAAAATGTCGAGATCACAAGCCAAAATCATGGTTTTGAAGTTGTAAAAGAAAACTTACCAAAAAATATTCAGATTACTCATAAATCATTATTCGATAATAGTATCGAGGGAATAAGATTAAAAAATAATCTTGTATTCTCAGTTCAATATCATCCAGAGTCAAACCCGGGACCACAAGATAGTGTCTATTTATTTCAAGAATTTATTAACAACATGAAAAAAAATGCCAAAAAGAAAAGATCTTAAAAAAATTTTAGTTGTGGGTGCTGGACCAATTATCATTGGTCAAGCTTGTGAATTTGATTATTCAGGAACACAGGCTTGTAAGGCATTAAAGGATGAAGGTTATAAAGTTGTATTAATTAATTCAAATCCAGCAACAATAATGACAGATCCAGATGTTGCTGATAAAACTTACATTGAGCCTATTACTTTAGGTGTTTTAGAAAAGATTCTCAAAAAAGAAAAACCAGATGCAATTCTCCCAACCATGGGAGGCCAGACTGCTCTTAATCTTGCAATGGAAGCAGAAAAAAAAGGAATTTTGAGGAAATATAAAATTGAATTAATTGGCGCAAATTCAAAAGCTATTTCTAATGCAGAAGATAGAAAAAAATTTAGAAAAAACATGATTGATATTGGTTTAGATCTCCCAAAATCTGAGATCGTAAGCAATATTAATCAAGCATCAAAAGTTTTAAATAAAATTGGTTTGCCAGCAATAATTAGGCCAGCTTTTACGCTTGGAGGTTTAGGGGGAGGAATAGCAAAAAATAAAAAGGATTATCTAAAAATTATCAAAAATGGTTTGCATGAGTCTCCAGTGAACCAAGTACTTGTGGAAGAGTGTTTAGAAGGTTGGAAAGAATTTGAAATGGAGGTTGTAAGAGATAGAAAAGATAATTGTATAATTATTTGTTCAATAGAGAATGTAGATCCTATGGGGATACATACGGGAGATTCGGTTACTGTTGCTCCTGCATTGACATTAACTGACAAGGAATATCAAGTAATGCGAAACGCTTCTATTGCATGTTTGAGAAAAATTGGAGTTGAGACAGGCGGTTCAAATGTTCAATTTGCAATAAATCCTAAAAATGGGCGAATGGTAATAATTGAGATGAACCCTAGAGTATCAAGATCATCAGCCCTTGCATCAAAAGCAACTGGATTTCCCATTGCTAAAGTGGCTGCAAAACTTGCAGTCGGATATACATTGGATGAATTAAAAAATGAAATTACCAAAGTTACTCCAGCATCATTTGAACCAAGTATAGATTATGTAGTAACCAAAATTCCAAGATTTACTTTTGAAAAATTTTCAACTTCTCCGGCAATTCTAGGAACATCAATGAAATCAGTAGGTGAAGCAATGGCAATTGGAAGAAACTTTAAAGAATCTCTTCAAAAAGCATTGGTTTCTCTTGAGACTGGTTTCTCAGGATTAGACAGAATATTTGATCTAAACAAAAAACAAATTGAAAAAAAACTGAAAGAAAATATTCCAAATAAAATCTTACTTGTTGCTGAAGCGATGAGGAAAAAAATCAAGCTTAAAAAAATTTATAATTTATCAAAAATTGATCCGTGGTTCTTAAACCAAATTAAAGAAATAATAGAAAATGAAATTAAAATCAAAAATAATGGATTACCTAAAAATTTTGATGATTTTAACCAAATAAAATCAATAGGATTTTCAGATAAAAAACTTTCTGAGCTTTCAAATTTATCTGAGGATATTGTTAGAAAAAAAAGAACCGCTCTTAAAATTTTGCCAGTGTTTAAAAAAGTTGATACTTGTGCTGCAGAATTCAAATCCTTTACGCCATACATGTACTCAACATATCAAAGAAATTTCTCAATAAATTCAGAGTGTGAAGCTGACCCGTCTGTTAAGAAAAAAATTATAATATTAGGTGGAGGGCCTAATAGAATAGGACAAGGAATAGAATTTGATTATTGCTGTTGTCAAGCAAGTTTTGCCTTAAAAGCTGCTGGTTTTGAGACTGTAATGGTTAATTGTAATCCAGAGACTGTCTCAACAGATTATGACACCAGTGATAGATTATATTTTGAGCCTTTAAAAGAAGAATATGTTTTCAATATTATAAAGAGAGAGAAAGATAAGGGGAATTTAGTCGGTATCATTACACAATTTGGTGGTCAAACTCCAATTAAATTAGCCAAATTTTTACATGACAATAATCTTCCAATTTTAGGAACTCAATACTCATCTATAGATCTAGCAGAGGATAGAGATAGATTTCGAAAACTTTTAAAAAAATTAAATTTAAATCAAGCTGAAAGTGGAATTGCAAAAAATTTTAAACAAGCAATTAAAATATCTGAAAAAATAGGTTTACCTTTAATGGTAAGACCATCTTACGTTCTTGGAGGAAGGGCGATGGAAATTGTTTATGAAAAAAGTCAGCTCAAAAATTTTGTGGAAGAAGCTTTTAAAGCTGCGGAAAAAAATCCAATTCTTATAGATAAATTTATTGATCATGCGATGGAGGTTGATGTTGATGCTATATCTGATGGTAATGAAGTGCATGTTGCTGGAATAATGCAGCATATTGAGGAAGCAGGAATTCATTCTGGTGACTCTGCTTGTAGCTTACCTCCTGTTTCCATAAAACCTTTTTTGATAAAAGAAATTGAGAGGCAAACAAAAAATTTGGCTTTAGCTCTTAAGGTAAAGGGTTTCATGAATGTTCAATATGCAATTAAAAAAGATGAAATTTTTGTAATTGAAGTGAATCCAAGAGCAAGTCGGACAGTTCCTTTTGTCTCAAAAGCAAAGGGATTACCTTTAGCAAAGATTGCCTCGAGGGTTATGGCTGGCGAGAAACTCTCAAAATTTAACCTAAAAGATAAATCGAAAGGAATGTTTGCCGTAAAAGAGGCTGTTTTTCCGTTTAATAAATTTCCTAATAGTGATTTATTGTTAGGTCCAGAAATGAAATCAACTGGGGAGGTGATGGGATTTGACAAAAATTTTGGAATGGCATACGCAAAAAGCCAGATAGCATCCTCTAATTCATTGCCAACAAAAGGACTTGCTTTTTTATCATTAAAAGACTCTCATAAAGATGAAGGTATAGGGCTCGCAAAAGAACTTATAAAACTGAAATTCAGTCTATGTGCCACAAAAGGAACTGCTGAATATATACAAAAACATGGCATGAAGTGTAAAACTATTAATAAAGTAAGTAGTGGTTCACCTCATATCGTTGATGTGCTTGATTCCAAAAAAATAGCTTTGGTGATTAATACTGGTGGAGGTAACACTGAACACAGATTAAACGATGCTATTGCTTTAAGAAGAGCAACACTTAAAAATAAAGTGCCCTACTGCACAAATATGTCAACAGCGCTTGCATGTATTGAGGGTATTAAATCACTTAAAACGAAAAAATTAGAGGTCACCTCTCTTCAAAATATTTAATCAACTTTCCAATCAGTTTCAAATGTAACATAGTTCACTTGAATACATCTTCTTTCTTTAACAATTTTCTTCTTCTCCATACCGTGCCATGTATTTGGACCACTTGTAAAAAAATAACCATAATTATGCTTGTAGGGAACTGTTTTAACTTTTTCTAATTTTTCATTATAAAAGTCAGTACCTAATTCCTCTGACTCATTTGCATTATTTACAAAAATAAGTCCTGACATTAATTTTTCTTTAATGTCACAATGTGGCTTTAGCCAAAAACCTTCACGATCACATATAACTTCAAGTCTGACATAAGAACCGGATAAATCTTTATTAATCATTTTGGAGATTGTTTCGCATGTCTCTTTAGATTGGAGTTCATTGATAAATTTTACTAAATTTGGAAATTGGGAAGCATTATCTTTTGTAACAAAACATCTAAATTTTATTGCCTTACCACCTGAGGCTATACCTTCTCTAAATTCAGCGGCACCGCCATCAATCGCTCTTGTGCCATCGTAATTGAGATTATGTTTGCTTAAATCGGGAATATCTGCACCCTCTATTTCTTTAATAGCGTCTTCACTTAAAGCATTATTATATTCCCAGTGATTAAATGGAAATTCATACTTTTTTGAGTTTTTCAATATAGAATTAAGAAAAGTCATAATCTTTAAATTGTTTCTCTATATATCCCGATATTCTATGAGTTTCATTAAGTTTTTGATAATTCCATTCTTCCACGCTGTCCTCTAAGTTTTTAATTATATCTAGGGATTTAAAAAGCTCAAAAAATTTTTTGAAGCGAATATTTTTTTTGATAGCTGGCATTTGAGCCACATATATTGGTCTTCCTGACATAGCTGCTTCAGATATCATAGATGTAGAGTCACAAGTTACAATGATATGATTAGCTAGTTTAAGCGATGACAAATAAGCTTTCTTATCAATATCTTGAATTATAATCTGGTTATCATCAAAAAAATTTTGGGCTTTATCAATAATTCTTTGTGGTGTTCTCATTGAGGGTATAAAAATTAACTGATAACCTTTATTGATAAAATTTTTTTTTGTTTTAACAAAAATTTTATCAATTATTTCATCATTAAAATCATAATACTTATTTGGACCACCAGCAATAAACGTTATTACTTTTTCTTTTTTAATTCGAGGCTTTAGATAATCAATATTTTCCTCTAATTCTTTTTCGGTAAGATAATGAATTGCTCCTTTAGATTTTAGAACATTTATACCCTCAAGGCCATCGTGCTCTGGCGCGATAACGAAATCAAAATTATCTAATGATACTTTTGGATCTTGAATATGAATGTTCATTATTTTACTTCCAAATTTTTTTTTTAAAAAGATGGATGGAACTACACTTTTTCTTCCACATGAAATTACTACATTAAATTTTTTTGATATATCATTTTTAAAAACAAAATTTTTTATTGGTGTCAATTTTGGAGGAATCATTTTCCAAAAATTATTTAGTTCAATTTTTTCGTGTATAAATTCAAGGTTGAGAGCTTTAGCAAGCCCCTCAACTTGGCTAATCATGCCGTGCATCCCCTCGGTCAATAATAAACCTTTTAATTTAGTCATTTATCACTATATAGCTTTCATATGAGTCAAAATCCAACTAAACACACAAAAGTGTTAATAATTGGGTCTGGTCCTGCTGGATACACTGCTGCAGTTTATGCGGCAAGAGCAATGTTAAATCCAATTTTAGTTTACGGGTCAGAGCCTGGAGGCCAACTAACTACTACAACAGATGTTGAAAACTTTCCTGGATTTGCTGATGTAATTCAAGGTCCATGGCTTATGGATCAAATGAAAGAGCAAGCAAAAACAGTTGGAACAGAAATGATTGAAGATCATATAAGTTCAGTAAATTTAAAAACAACACCTTTTGAGGCTGTAGGTGACACTGGTCAAAAATATACTGCTGATAGCATAATAATTTCCACAGGTGCTCAAGCTAGATGGTTAAATATTAAATCTGAACAAGAGTTTAGGGGATTTGGTGTATCGGCGTGTGCAACATGTGATGGTTTTTTCTTTAAAGATAAAGAAGTTGCTGTTGTAGGTGGGGGTAATGCGGCCGTTGAAGAAGCAATGTTTCTTACAAAATTTGCTTCAAAAGTAAAATTAATTCACAGAAGAGATAGTTTGAGAGCTGAAAAAATGCTTCAAAAAAAACTTATGGAAAATAAAAAGATTGAAATCATCTGGGATACAGTTGTTGAGGATGTAATTGGAGATAAAGATCCAAAAAATGTAAAAGGAATAAAAGTCAAAAATGTTAAAACAAATAAGATTGATGAAATAAAATTAGACGGTGTTTTCATTGCTATTGGTCATGACCCTGCAACTAAATTATTTAAAGATCAACTTAGTATGGATAATGAGGGTTATTTAATAACAAAACCAGATTCAACAGAAACTAATGTACCGGGTGTTTATGCAGCTGGAGACGTTAAGGATAAAACATTTAGGCAAGCGGTAACTGCTGCTGGTATGGGATGTATGGCAGCACTAGAAGCTGAAAAGTTTTTATCTCATTGAAGTGAAAAATAATCTCCATGTTTTCTTGGGTGCCACAGTTGCAGATGCAGCAGCCAGGCCATTACATTGGGTATATAATCAAAAAAAATTAAGTATTTATATTAAAGGAAAAAAGGACTTTTCTTTCTTAAAAAAAAACAGAAGTCCTTTCTACAATATAAAAACTGGAAAAGTCTCTGGTTACAATGAAATTGGCCAAGTAATGTTTGATACACTACTGGAGGGACACGAAAATATAGAGAAACGTTTCAAAAAAAATATTCTTAAAAACTTTGGCCCTGGAAGTAAATATTGGAAAAATTTAAAACTGAGATCTAAATATAAAAAAGTCAAAGACTGGCGTGGTATGATTAAAGGGCCATGGATACATCAAAATATTATTGAGACGGTAAAAAATATTAAATTAAAAAAAAAGATTTCTGGTGGTATAAAGGTAAATGAGTCAGATGGTTTTTGTGCTACCCTTCCATATTTTCTCTATGGCTTTGATTTTAAGAGTATAAAAAAAATTTTCAAAATTGTAACAGTTTCAAAAATAAGTTTTAAATATGCTCTGGCGAAATTCTATTTAATAGATTTTGCGTTAAAGGGAGCTAAAGACCCAATCAAAGAATTCATTAATAGATTCAAAAGAAATTCTTTTTTTAAGGTTATTGTTAGCGACATTAAAAGAATAAGAAAATTTAAATCAAAGTTTGGTCCAACTACTATAAAGAAATTAGGTATGGCTTGTAGCTATCCAGGAACTTTTAATAGCTCAATATATACAATTATTAATTCAAAAAATTATAAAGACGCTATTTTAAAAACAATAAAGGCAGGTGGGTGCAATTGTTCAAGAGCAAATTTTACTGGAGCATATTTTGCAGCTTTAAAAGGTATAAATTCTATTCCAAATGATTGGATTAAAAAAACAATTCCAGCAAAAAAGATTTTAAATCAAAAATAATTATTTATTTAAGGCTTCACAAAAAGATTTAATTCTCGACATTGCCTTTTTTAAATTTTTCATGGATGTAGCATAAGAAATTCTAAAATAACCATCTAAGCCAAAGGCAGAACCTTGGACAACAGCGACATTTTCTTTTTCGAGTAATCTTTGAACAAAATTAGTATCAGTTTTTAATTTTGTTTTTTTATTTAACAATCCCTTGCAGCTTGGAAATACATAAAATGCACCATTTGGGGTTAAACAACTTATGCCTTTTATACTATTTAGGCTTTTTACAACAAAGTTTCTTCTGTCTTTAAATGCTTTAGCTCTAGTTTTTATAAATCCTTGTTTTCCATTTAATGCCTCAACAGCCGCAGCTTGACTTATTGAAGACGGATTTGAAGTTGATTGTGATTGAATTTTACCAATTGCTTTTATTATTTCCTTTGGACCAGCAGCATAACCTATTCTCCATCCCGTCATGGCATATGATTTACTTACTCCATTCATTGTAAGTGTTCTATCTTTCAATTTAGAAATTTGAGCAATTGTGAAAAAGTTAAAGTTATCGTACCTAACATGTTCATAAATATCGTCACTTAAAATAAAAATTTTTTTATTTCTGATTAAAATTTTTGATAAATCATTAATTTCTTTTTTTGAATAACCTGCTCCTGTTGGATTTGACGGGGAATTCAAAATAACCCATTTAGTTTTTCTAGTTATTGCTTTTTTTAACTTTTTTGGAGTAAGTTTAAAACCTTCCTGCTCAGTGCATTTAATTATTTTTGGTTTTCCTCCAGCTAACAAAACCATATCTGGATATGATACCCAAAAAGGTGCTGGTATAATTACTTCATCACCTTTATTAAGTGTTGCCATAAAAGCATTATAAAGAACTTGTTTTCCTCCTGTACCAACAGTTATTTGATCCATAGAGTAGTTTAGCTTATTTTCTCTCTTAAATTTCTTTATAATAGCTTTTTTAAGTTCAGGTGTGCCATCAACGGCAGTATATTTTGTGTCTCCCCTTTTGATAGCTTTGATTGCAGCTTTTTTTATATTTTCTGGAGTATCAAAATCTGGCTCTCCTGCTCCTAAACCTATTACATCTTTTCCAGCTGCTCTTAATTCTCTAGCTTTCTGAGTAACTGCAATAGTTGGTGATGGCTTAATTCTTTTTAAACTGTCTGATATTATGCTCATTGAAATATAAATTAATTCTACTACGTTCTTTAATATATGGAAAATACATATCAAGATTTAATTACAGATATTCAGAGTAAAAACCCAAAAATCAGTGGAAAACTTGAGGGTGGCAAAAAATTTAAAATCAAATCTGATTTTAAACCAGCAGGTGATCAACCAGAGGCTATAAAAAAATTAGTTAATGGTGCAAATAAAGAGGAATTTAATCAAGTATTACTTGGTGTGACCGGCTCTGGAAAAACTTTTACAATGGCAAAAGTTATAGAAGCTACAAATAGACCAGCCTTAATTCTTGCTCCAAACAAAACTCTCGCAGCTCAACTTTATGGAGAGATGAAGACATTCTTTCCTGATAACGCTGTTGAATATTTTGTATCTTATTATGATTACTATACCCCTGAAGCTTATGTGCCTAGATCAGACACATACATAGAAAAAGAAGCATCAATTAACGAACAAATAGACAGGATGAGACACTCGGCAACAAGATCTCTTTTGGAAAGGGATGACGTTTTAATTGTGGCCAGTGTATCATGTATTTATGGTTTAGGCTCTGTTGAGGCTTATAGCAAAATGACTTTAACGCTCCAAAAAAACTACGATTATAACAGAGAACAAATAATTAAATCTTTAGTGGCGTTACAGTATAAAAGAAATGATCAAAATTTTTATAGGGGTACTTTTAGAGCTCGTGGCGAATATTTGGAAATCTTTCCATCTCATTTAGAAGATAGAGCATGGCGACTGAGCTTATTTGGTGATAAACTAGAAAAAATCGAGGAATTTGATCCACTAACAGGTGATCAGGTAAGAGAATTAAACTTGGTAAAAGTTTATGCGAATAGTCATTACATAACTCCCAAACCAACTATAGAACAAGCAATTTTAAACATAAGAAAAGAATTAGAGGTTACTCTTAAAAAACATAAAGCAGAGAATAAATTACTAGAGGCACAAAGATTAGAGGAAAGAACTAAATTTGATCTTGAAATGATTGAAGCAACTGGTTCATGTGCAGGAATTGAAAATTATTCAAGATTTTTATCTGGAAGAAAACCAGGAGAACCACCGCCTACTCTTTTTGAATACTTTCCTGATAATACATTAATCTTTGTAGATGAATGTCATGTCACTGTTCCTCAGCTTAATGGAATGTACAAAGGTGATAGATCAAGGAAAAGTACTTTAGCTGAATACGGATTTAGACTTCCGTCTTGTATGGATAATAGACCACTAAAATTTGAGGAATGGGATCTAATGCGAACACAAACTGTATTTGTATCAGCAACACCAGGACCCTGGGAGTTAGAACAAACTAAAGGTAAATTTATTGATCAAGTTATCAGACCAACAGGATTAATTGATCCGCCAGTAGAAATTAGACCAGCTAAAAATCAAGTTGATGACTTAATGCATGAATGTAAAAAAGTTATAGAAAATAATCATAGAGTATTAGTCACTACTCTTACAAAAAAAATGGCTGAAGATCTCACAGAATATCTTCATGAAAATGGTGTTAAAGTCAGGTACCTGCACTCAGACATAGATACCTTAGAGAGAATTGAAATAATGAGAGATTTAAGAATGGGAGTGTTTGATGTTTTAGTTGGAATAAATCTTTTAAGAGAAGGTTTAGATATACCTGAATGCGCATTAGTCGGCATTTTAGATGCTGACAAAGAAGGTTTTTTAAGATCTGAAACTTCCTTAATTCAAACTATTGGAAGGGCAGCAAGAAATGTAGAGGGCAAGGTGATTTTATATGCTGATAAAGAGACAAAGAGTATTAAAAAAGCAATTCAAGAAACTGAGAGAAGAAGAAAAATCCAGCTCGATTACAATAAAAAACACAAAATTGATGCTAAGTCAGTAAAAAAAGAAATCAGCGATATTTTAGAAAGTGTCTACGAAAAAGACTATGTAAAAATAAGTGAGGGATCTAATGTTGGTGGTAACTTAAAAAAACACCTCAAGGCTCTCGATAAGAAGATGAAGGAAGCTGCTTCAAACCTTGAATTTGAAGAGGCAGCAAAAATTAGAGATGAAATTAGAAAATTAGAAAGCACAGAATTAGAAATAACGTTAAATCCTAAAATAAGACAGTATGATGTTAAAAACAAACTTTATCCAAAAGGAAGATCAACAATGGGTATGCCTGGAACTAAGGTAACTAAAAAAAGAGATAAAAAATGGAAGCACGGAAAATAATCATTACTGGTGGCGCTACTAGAATTGGTGCTGCAATAGCTGAGAAATTATCTGGTCCTAACGTAGAAATTACCATTCATTATAATAAATCAAAGTCAAAAGCTCAAAACTTAAAAAATAAATTAGAAAAATTTGGAACAAAAATTTATTTAGTAAGTGGTGATTTAAGTAAAGAGAAGGACATTAATAAAATAATAAAATTCTCAAAGTCAAAAATGAAATTTTTTGACTGTTTAGTAAATAATGCTTCATTGTTTGAAAATGATAAGTTGGAGAATTTTACTTCAAAAAGCTGGGAAAAACATATTTCAACAAATTTAAAAGCCCCTGCTCTTTTATCAAAAGAATTTTCAAAGAATATTCGAGGGAATAATAACAATATAATAAATATCGTTGACCAAAGAATATTTAAACTAACCCCGTATTTTTTTTCATACACCTTAAGCAAAACTGGTTTATATACTTTGACCAAAACTAGTGCAATGAGCTTATCACCAAACATAAGGGTTAATGGTATAGCACCTGGACCAACAATTAAAAATAAAAGACAGTCAGAAAAACACTTTAAAAGTCAGTATTTAGCAACTCCACTTAAAAAACAGGTTGACGTAATTGAGATTTGTAATGCAGTTGACTTTTTTTTAAAAAACAGCTCTATTACGGGTCAGGTTTTAGCTATAGATAGTGGTCAAAGTTTGAACTGGCAAACACCAGACATAATAAAAGGTAAAGAATGAAAAAAAATAATCTTAAAATTGTAAAGATTGATAAGTCTAAAAACCTATTTAATTATGAAAAAAAAATACTCATTAATGAACTTATTTTAGATTTAAAACTTGGTTATTATGATTTTGAAAAAGAAAAACCTCAAAAAGTAAAATTTAGTCTTGAAATTGATTATCAAGATAAAAAGCCTTCAAATGATAAGGACATTAAATCTATTGTTAATTATAGTACAATTGTAAAACTTATTACAAAACTGGTTAAAAAAAAGCATTACAATTTCTTAGAAACTTTAGCAGAATCTGTTTTTGATGAATTATTCAAAGATAAAAGAATTGCAAAAATAATGCTTAAAATTGAGAAAATGGAAATTTTAAAAGAATGTTCATCAGTTGGTATTCAAATTACCAAAAAAAGAAGTCATGATAAGTTCTGAAACCGGAAAAGAAGCAATAAAAAAAGAACTACCTTTAATTCCTAAACTTCCAGGTGTTTACAGAATGCTTAACGAAAAAGGTGATATCCTTTATGTTGGAAAAGCAAAAAATTTACCTAACAGGCTTAAAAGCTATGTTGCGGAAAAAAATCATATTATTAGGACTGAAAGAATGTTATCTCAAACAAGAAAGCTTGAGATAACAACTACTTCAAATGAGAGCGAAGCATTATTACTTGAAGCTAATTTAATCAAAAAATATAAACCGAAATTTAATATCCTTTTAAGAGACGATAAATCTTTTCCATTCATTTTTATTGGAAATAAAGATCAATGGCCGCAAATTAAAAGACACAGAGGGAAGAAAACAAAAGAAGGATTTTATTTTGGACCATTTGCATCAGCTGGTTCAGCTAATTGGACTATAAAGATGATACAAAAAATTTTTCACTTAAGAGTTTGTGATGACACTGTTTTTAAAAATAGACAACGTCCATGTATTTTATATCAAATTAAAAGATGCTCAGGTCCATGTGTGGGTTACATAGAAAAAGATGAGTATAAAAAAACTGTTGATGACGCAATCGAATTTGTTTCTGGAAAATCAAGAAAGATACAAAAAAATCTTTCAGAACTAATGGAAAAAGCAAGTGAAAATTTGGATTTTGAAAAAGCAGTAATCTTGAGAGATAGAATAAAATCTTTAAATATTATTCAATCATCTCAAAGAATTAATGAAGCAAATTTAATTGAGGCAGACGTAATTGCTGGGTATAAAGAGTCTGGAAAAACATGTATTCAAGTTTTTTTTTATCGATCAAAGCAAAATTGGGGAAATCAAGCTTTCTTTCCAAAGCACGATCCTGATGAAAAACTTAGTGATATATTAAACTCATTTGTTTCTCAATTTTATGAAAATAAAAGTGTACCCTCATCAATAATACTATCAGAAGAGATAAAGGAAAAAATTTTAATTGAGAAAACTCTTTCTCAAAAAGAGGAAAAGCAAATTAACATTTCGGTTGCCAAAAAAGGCTCAAAGTTAAAAGTTATTCACCAAGCAATCAAAAATGCCAAAGATAGTTTAAATAGAAAGCTTTATGAGAGTCAAAATAATAAAGAACTATTTGACTCAGTAGCAAGCAAATTTAATCTTGAGACAAGTATTAATCTTATAGAGGTTTATGACAACAGTCATATTCAGGGAACAAATAGTGTTGGAGCTTTAATTGCTTATGGCGATGAGGGATTTATTAAAAAGAGATACAGAAAATTTAATATCAAACTTAAACAAAATGAACAAGATGACTATGGGATGATGCGAGAAGTGTTAAATAGAAGATTCAAAAGAGCTATACAAGAAAAAGATAATTACCTCACTTTTCCTGACTTAGTGCTTGTTGATGGTGGAAAAGGTCAGTACTCGGTCGCTAGAGAAACTTTAAATGAACTAGGTCTTCATGATTTACCAATTATAGCGATAGCTAAGGGGAAGTTAAGAAATAGTGGAAATGAAACCTTTTTTCATGATGGCAAAGAGTTTAAATTTGAAAAAAATGACCCCACTCTTTTCTTTCTACAAAGAATAAGAGATGAATCTCATAGATTTGCTATTAGTGCTCATAGAGCTAAAAGAAAAAAAGGAATAAGCAAATCATTATTAGATCAGATTGAAGGTATCGGTTCTATTAGAAAAAGAGCTTTATTAAATCATTTTGGTTCAGCACGGGCTGTTGAGTCTGCTAGCCTTGACGAGATAAAATCGGTTGAAGGTGTTGAGGCAAAGGTCGCAAAAAAGATATATAACTTTTTCCATGAATAAAAAAAAATATGCTTAAAAAAATACCGAACATTCTGACTGTTGGACGGATTTTAATTGTTCCTTTTTTTGTGTTGGCTTTTTACTTGCCTGGATTTTATGGAGATTTAACAGCTTTAATTTTATTTATAGTTGCATCTTTCACAGATTTTTTAGATGGAATGTTGGCCAGATTTCTTGGGGAAGAGTCAAAACTTGGGGAATTACTAGATCCAATAGCAGATAAGATTATTGTTGCGACTGCTCTTATACTTTTGGTGATGGATGGAACTATAAGAAACTATGAAGTAATAGCTGCGATCATTATCTTAACTCGAGAAATATTGATTTCAGGATTAAGAGAATTTTTAGCTAAAGGAAAAATTAAATTACCAGTTTCAAATCTAGCAAAATTGAAAACTGTATTACAAATGGTTTCTATAGGTCTTTTGTTGTCGGGTGAAACTGGAAATAAAATTATTAATTTCCAAGACTACAATGCACAAACTATTGGCATAATTCTCTTATGGCTTTCGGCTGCTTTAACTCTTTTCACTGGATATGAATATATGCGGAAGGGAATTGATCACGCAATTTCAGAGGACAGCAAAGATTAGGCTGCTTTTTTTTTTCTAACTATTTGCTGATAACTTTCGTTTAAACCAATTATTAAATCACAAACTTTAAATTCATTTTCAGCAATACACGATACTGGAGTCACTTCTGCTGCAGTCCCCGTTAAAAAACATCCAACAAAATCCTTTAATTCTTTAGGATTGATTTTTCTTTCATGAACTTTAATATTTTTTGATTTTGCAATTTCAATTACAGTCCTTCTTGTAATTCCATCCAGAAAAGAATCTGGAACAGGTGTGTGAAGCTCACCGATCTTATCTTTGAAAAAAATATTTGCACCAGTTGCTTCAGCAATATTACCTTCATGATCTAACATTAGAGAATCTGTATAACCATTTTTTTCCGCTTCATGTTTTGAAAGTGTACATATCATATATAGACCTGAAGCTTTTGTATCCCATGGAATTGTATTGGGAGCTGGCCTCCTCCAATTCGAAATATTCAATTTAATTCCCTCAACTTTTAATTTTGGGTCAAAATACGAACCCCATTCCCATGTTGCAATTGCAACATGAATTTTTGTTTGTTGAGCAGAGATTGCCATCATTTCACTTCCTCTCCAAGCTACTGGTCTCACGTACCCATTTTCAACTTTTTGATTTTTTATAATAGAATTTGAAGCAGCATTAATTTCTGCCTCAGAGTAAGGTATTTCAAATCCCATTCTTCTTGCTGAATGAAAAAATCTTGAAGTATGCTCCTCTAGTTTAAAGATTGAACCATCATAAACTCTTTCTCCTTCAAAAACACAGCTAGCGTAGTGTAATCCATGACTTAAGACGTGTAATTTAACATCTGACCAATCTACTAGTTCGCCATTGTACCATATTTTACCAGATCTTTTATCGTAAGGTATCATGTATGAAATATAAAATTATTACTGAAAAATATCTATGTATATATAATATGTCAATATAACTTACCTGTGATGAAAGAGCTTTTATATTTAAAAGATGAACAATTAAAACATTTAATTGAAAAATTATTTATAAGTTATAGAGAAACTTTTTCAGACTCAAAAAAAATTCTCAATAAATACCATATTGGTTTAGCCCACCAAAAAACTATTCATCTAATATCTATGTATGAAGGAATATCAATTTCAGAACTTATGAAAAAACTTAAAGTATCTAAGCAAAGTTTAAATAGGGTTTTAAAAGACTTGATAAAACTTGAGATAGTTTTTTTTAATAAAGATGAAAATGATACAAGAATTAAACATATTTTTCTAAATGAAAAAGGAAAAAAAATTTTTAAAGAGATTTTTGAGATACAAAAAAAAAGGATTTATAACGCATTACTAAATTCAAGCTCTCAAGAAGTTCTTAATTTTGATGAAGTTTTAAATAGAATAATAAATGGATAATTTTCAAGCTCATATTTTAGTAGTGGATGATGATGAAGGTATAAGATCATTAGTTAAAAAATATTTAAATGAGAAAAAATATTTAGTTACAACAGCTGATAATGCAGAAAATGCATCTGAAAAAATAAACATCATTAAATTTGATTTAATAATCTTGGACATAATGATGCCAGGAAAAAGTGGATTAGATTTTTTGAGAGAACATAAAGAAAAAATAAATACTCCAATAATATTATTGACAGCAAAAGGTGAGCCAAATGAAAGAATAGAAGGGCTTGAGATGGGAGCAGATGATTATCTGCCGAAACCATTCGAACCCAAAGAACTGGACCTAAGAATTAAAAATATAATTAATAAAACAAAAAAAAATAATTTAAAAAAAGTTATAAAATTTGAAAACATTAAAATTGATTTGAACAAACAAATAATTTTTCATGGAAATTCAGAATTTAAAATAAATAATACTGAAAAAACAATATTAGAAAAAATGATTAACAACCCAGGAAAAGTATTTGAGAGAGAAGAAATTGGTAAATTAATTGACTTAGACAAAGAAAGATCAATTGATGTTATTATAACAAGATTGAGAAAGAAAATTGAAATAGATCCAAAAAATCCTAAATTTCTTCAAACTATAAGGGGAGCTGGCTATGTTTTATGGATTGAATAGATTGGTAAAAAATTTACTGCCAAAAAGATTATTCTACAGAGCTTTATTGATAGTTGCTATTCCTGTGATCTTAATTCAATTAATAATTACAATAGTTTTTTTTGATAGTCTTTGGATAAAAACAAATAAAGGAATGACACGAGCGTTAGTTAGTGAAATTCAAACTTTTATTGAAGTTTATAGTAATGATAATTACGAAAAAGATGACATTAAAAACATTTTTTCATTATATCAAGATTTGAATATTGAATTTATTGAAGATAATAATTTTAATTTTTCTTACAATGAAAGATGGTTTAGCCCAATTGATAGAACATTGAGGAGAGAATTAAAATCTAGATTTGCATTAGAAATATTTTGGTTTGATACAACAAGCTATAAAGAGCTAGTTGATCTAAGAATAAAATATCAAAATGGATATTTCAAATTCATTGTTCCTAAAGATAGACTGACAAGCACATCTGCAAGATTGTTTGGATTATGGATAACTGTTCCAGCATTTATCGTTGTCATTATTTCACTAATATTTTTAAAAAATCAAACAAGACCAATTACAGCTCTGGCTAAAGCTGCTGAAAAATTTGGAAGGGGCGAAAATGTTGATGAATTTAAACCTTCAGGCGCAGCTGAGATACGTCAGGCGGGCTATGAATTTGATAGAATGAGAAAAAGAATAATGAGACATTTAAATCAAAGATCTGAAATGCTATCTGGGATTAGTCATGATTTAAGAACACCTTTAACAAGAATGAAATTACAAACTGAGTTTATAAAAGATAAATCCTTAGCTAGTAAGTTAACTGAGGACATAAATGAAATGGAAAAAATGCTTAATGAGTATTTGCAGTTTACAAGCTCTTCATTTATTGAAAAAGATGAACTTTTTAATCTTAGTGATTTAATCGATGAAATTATAATCAAATACAATAATGGAAATATCACGAAAGAGATACCACCAAGAGTTTACTTAAATGGACGAAAAAATTTAATTAAAAGATGTCTGAATAATCTTATAGATAATTCTATTAAATATGCGAACAAAATAAATGTTGAACTTACAAAAAATAAAACAAACTTAGTGATTAAAGTTGAGGATGATGGTCCAGGAATACCAGATAGTGAATACGATAATGTATTTAAACCTTTCTACAAAATAGACAAAGGAAGAGCAGACTCAAAATCTAGTGTTGGTCTTGGTCTATCAATAGCGTCTGATATCGTTCGTTCTCACGGTGGTAATATAAAATTAAATAAATCTAATTTGAACGGACTTGAAGTTAAGATTTTTTTGCCCGTTTAATCTTTTTTTTCAAAACCTGTTTTTTTTCAAGTCTTTTCTCCAAATTTTCGACTCTTTTGGAAAGAATATCAAATTCATCCTTACTCGTTAATTTCATTTTAAATACAATTTCATCTCTTTTTGATTTTAAAATGTTTACTATCTCATTTTTTAAGTCTCTAGATGAGACTAATCCTTGTTCTAAAAGTTTAGTAAATTTATCAAATACGAATTTTGAATTTTTCATATATTTATTAAATAAGTTAATATATCTTTACTCTATTATTATAATTAAAAATGTTCATTAATAATTTTGACCCAGTTGCATTTAGTTTATTTTCTTTAGAGTTTAGGTGGTATTCTTTATCGTATATATTTGGAATTCTTGCTGGATGGGTCTTAGCAAAAAGAATTTTTATAAAAGACGACAGCTTAAAAGAAAAATTCGACGATTACATTACTTTTGTAATCTTGGGTATTATAATTGGTGGCAGATTAGGTTACGTAATTTTTTATAATTTTGATTACTATTTAGTAAACCCTGTTGAAATTTTTAAAATTTGGAATGGGGGAATGTCATTCCATGGTGGACTATTGGGTGTAATTGTTATGAGTATATGGTTTGCAAGAAAGCATAGTCATAATTCATATATTTATCTTGATGTTGTCTCTTTAGTTGCTCCTATAGGAATCTTTTTTGGGCGTATTGCAAATTTTATCAATTCGGAGCTTTATGGGAAAGAAACTGCTTTACCATGGGGAGTTAAATTTGAAAAAATTGATGAAATATATCGTCATCCATCTCAACTTTATGAAGCTTTTTTTGAGGGGCTGTTATTGTTTTTTATATTGATATATTTTCATAAAAGATCATCAGCTAAAAATCCTGGCTTCATATCAGGAATATTTTTAATATTTTACTCTACATTCAGATTTCTAATAGAATTTTTAAGAATTCCAGATGAACAATTAGGTTATGTCTTGTTTAGCTTGAGTATGGGACAAATTTTATGTTTAGTATTTTTTATATTTGGTTCTTATTTGACTTTAAAAAAATATGATCATCAAAAATAATTTTGAAATCTCTTTAGATAAATTTATCAATTTTGCTCTGTATGATAAAAAAAAAGGATACTATATGCAAAAAAGTCCTTTCGGACGAAAGGGTGATTTTATAACTGCACCAAATATTTCCAGAATGTTTTCTGAGATGATAGCTATTTGGATTTTAGGATTTTGGGAAAATTTAGGAAATCCAAAAAAAATTAATTTAGTAGAACTTGGTGCAGGAAATGGTGAAATGATGAAAATTTTTCTTGAAACTTTTAAAAAGTTTCCAATATTTTTTGACTCATGTAATATTTTAATTCATGAAAAGAGTCTAAAACTAAAAAAAATTCAAAAAGATAAATTAGACAAAGATAAAATAGTTTGGATTAACAATCTGAAAGAAATAAAAAAATTTCCAACAATCTTTATTGCTAATGAATTTTTTGACGCAATGGCAATAAAACAATTTATTAAAAAAAGAAATATATGGTTTGAAAGATATGTAATTTTTAAAAATAAAAAAAAAGCCTTTTTTAATGAAAAAAGTTTTAATATGAGAAAATTTGAGAAAGAAATTGGTTACAATATTTCAAAAAATCAAAAATTTATTGAATACTCATTAGTTGGAGTAAGTTATTTAAAAAAAATCACTGATATAATAAAAAAAAATAACGGTGGTCTTCTAATAATAGATTATGGGTATGTTGAAAAAAAAATGAAAAATACTCTTAAATCAATTTCAAATCATAAACACAGTAATGTTTTAGAAAATATTGGTAAATCAGATATTACTCATAATATAAATTTTTACCTTTTTAAAAAAATAATTGATCAATTGGGTGGCTTAAAAGATTTGATAACAACTCAAGGAAGCTTTTTAGTAAAATTAGGAATAAAAAATAGAGCTGAAATAATTTCACAAAATCAAAACTTTTCAAAAAAAGCAGATATTTATTATAGATTAAAAAGACTAATAGATGATAAAGAAATGGGTGATTTATTTAAGGTAATGTTTATTAAAAAGAAAAATAATAAATATAAATTGGGGTTTAATTGATAGTTTCAAAAAAATTATCTAAATTAAAAGAAATCAAACATGGTTTTTTCAATAATAAAGGCGGGTGCTCGACAGGTATTTATAAAAGTTTAAATTGCGGACCAGGTTCTAATGACTACAAAACAAAAGTTTTTAAGAATTTAAGAATTGTTAAAAAAAAAATTAGCAAAAATTCAAAAAATATTTTTTTACTGCATCAAATACATAGTAATAAATTTATTTTCATCAATAAATATTCTAAGTACCTAAAAAAAAAGAGAGCAGATGCAGTAATTACTGACATTCCAAGATTGCCAATTGGAATTCTTACAGCTGATTGTGTACCAATATTAATTTACGATAAAAAAAAAAAGATGGTAGCTGCTATTCATGCTGGATGGAAAGGTGCATATAAAGGAATTATTTCAAAAGTAATAAATTTCATGATTAAAAAGGGCTGTAAAAAAAAGAATATAATTGCTGTTATAGGTCCTTGTATTGCCCAAAAAAGCTATAACGTAAAAGAAGATTTTAAAAGAAAATTCCTTAAAAAAGACAAAAGAAATAAAGTTTTTTTTAAAAAAAGAAAAAACTTAATTTATTTTGATTTATCAAAATATGTTAAATTACAACTCAAATTAATGAAAATTACAAATTTAGATACGATAAATATTGATACTTTTCCCAAAAAAAATAATTTTTTTAGTGCAAGAAGGTCTTTGCATTTAAATCATGATGATTATGGTAGAAATATTTCATTAATTATGATTAATTAGAGTTTTTCAATGAAATTATTAACTGGAAACAGCAATAAAGTTTTAAGTAAAAACATTGCTAAATATTTAAAAACAAAACTTGTAAATTCAAGTATTAGAAAATTTGCTGATGGCGAAATTTATATTGAAATAAATGAAAATATAAGAGGTAACAGTATTTTTATTGTTCAATCTATCTCTTCTCCAGCAAATGATAATTTAATGGAATTATTGTTATGCATTGATGCTCTAAAAAGGTCATCAGCAAAAAATATAACGGCGGTAATACCTTATTTTGGATATGCAAGACAAGATAGAAAAGTTGTTCCAAGGACTTCGATATCTGCAAAACTTGTCTCAAATCTAATTACTAAAGCTGGTGCTGATAGAGTGGTAACTGTAGATTTGCATGCAGGTCAAATTCAAGGTTTCTTTGATATTCCTGTTGATAACTTATTTTCTACTCCAATATTTGCAAGACACGCTAGAAAGAAAATTAAAAGTAAAAAAATTATTTGTGTTGCACCTGATGTGGGAGGAACTGAAAGAGCTAGAGCACTTGGAAAACTTTTAAATGTAGGACTAGCTATTGTTGATAAAAGAAGACCTAAACCTGGACAATCGCAAGTTATGAACGTCATTGGTGATGTAAAAGGTCAAACCTGTATTATAGTTGATGATATAATTGATTCAGGGGGTACAATTGTTAATGCAGCAAAAGCTTTGAAATCTCGTGGGGCAAAAGATGTGTACGTTTATATTACTCATGGAGTTTTAAGTGGAGATGCAATTAAAAAAATTAAAAACTCAGTAATTAAAAATTTAGTAATAACTGATACAATAGACAATGTTCATAAAACTAAAAATGTCAAAAATATTGAGGTTTTGCCAATATCAGGTCTAATGGGTGAAGCAATAAAGAGAATTTCAAATTCAACATCTGTATCAGATTTATTTAAATAAATTCCTTGATTATTTATAAACATGAGTTAAAAAGCTCTGTTTTATGAGTTCAATAGAAGCAAACATTAGAGACAATACTACCAAAGGACAGTTAAACGCTATTAGAAATAGTGGAAATGTTCCAGCTATTATATACGGTGGTAAAGATAAAAATCAAAAAATATCTATTTCAAAAAAATTACTTAAAACTTTTATTGAAAAAGAAAATTTCTTTTCAAGCATAATTACTCTTAATGTTGATGGAAGTAACCAAAATGTATTACCAAGAGAGATCAAATATCATATCATAACCGATGAACCAATTCATGTAGATTTTTTAAGAGTACTTCCAGGTGTAAAAATAAAGATAGAAATACCTGTAAATTTTATTAATCACGACAAGTCGCCTGGTCTTAAAAAGGGTGGAGTTTTGAATATTGTAAGAAGAAAAGTAGAATTAAAATGTCCAAGTGAAAAAATACCTGAAAATTTAACAATAGATCTAGATGGTGTTGATATTGGAGAAAGTTTCAAAATCTCTTCAGTAAAATTAGATCCGGAAGTTGTTCCAACAATTCAAGGAAGGGATTTTGTAATAGCAACATTAGCAGCTCCAACGGTTATGAAAGAACCTGAAAAACCTGCTGAAGCAGAAGCTGCAGAGGGTGAAGAAGGTGCTGAGGGTGCAACTGCTGCAGCGGCCGATGGGGATAAAGCTGCTCCTGAGGGTGATAAAGGAGATAAAAAAGAGGGTGATGATAAAAAACCTGCTGACAAAAAACCTCCTGAAGAAAAAAAATAATCAACTAAATTGAAAATTAATCAATAGATCATGCTTTTATTTGTAGGATTGGGTAATCCAACACCAGACAGTGAAAATAATCGACATAATGTTGGGTTTAAAATTATAGACGCAATAAACAAAAAATTTAGTTTATCAAAACAAAAACCAAAATTTAAAGGCCTATTAACCACTGGCAATATAGGAAATGTTAAAGTTTATGCCATCAAACCTTTGACCTTTATGAATAATTCAGGAATTTGTATTAGAGAGCTTATTGAATATTTTAAAATTGATGCTCAAGATGTAATAGTTTTTCATGATGATCTAGATGTGGAATTTGGAAAAATTAAAGCTAAATTTGGAGGATCAAGCGCAGGACACAATGGAATTGCATCGATTGATAAGTTTATCGGCAAAGATTATTCTAGAGTTAGAATAGGTATTGGTAAACCCAAAGGAAACATCGAGGTTGCAGATTATGTTTTACAAAATTTTGACGAAGATGAGTCATTAGGTATTGAAAAAATATCAAACCATATAAATGACTCAATTTCTTTTCTTGTCGAAAAAAAATTAGATCTTTTTTCTAGTACAGTAAATAATAAATAATGAGTTTCAAGTGTGGGATCGTTGGTTTGCCAAATGTGGGTAAATCTACTCTCTTCAATGCATTAACTAATTCCAATAAAGCTCAAGCAGCTAACTTTCCATTTTGTACAATTGATCCAAATATTGGTGTAGTTAGTGTGCCTGATTATCGATTAGAAAATTTAGCCAAAATTTCTAAATCAAAAAAAATTATACCTACTACTATTTCTTTTGTTGACATAGCTGGTCTTGTGAAGGGTGCATCTAAAGGTGAAGGTTTGGGAAATAAATTTTTATCTCATATTAGAGAAGTAGACGCTGTAATACATATGATTAGATGTTTTGACTCTAGTGATATTCAAAATGTAAATCCTACAGTTGACCCTGTTAGAGATCTTGAAATAATTGAGACAGAAATGAAACTTGCAGATTTAGAGTCCATTCAAAAAAGACTTGAGAAAAATAACAAAAAAAATATTGATGAGGATCAAATTAAAATTCTTCAAAGTTGTTTAGACTTAATTAATAATGATCAAGATTTAACAAGTTTAAAATCAGAGTTTAGCAAAAAACAACTAAATTTAAGTGGTTTATTGTCTTTGAAGCCCAAAATATTTGTTTGTAATGTTGATGAGAAAAGTGTCCAAAATGGAAACGGTTACACTAAATCATTCTTAGAAAAATTTGGTTTAGAAAACACTTTGATTGTATCGGCTGATATTGAAAATCAAATCAATGAGTTAGATAGTGAAGAAAGAAAAAACTACATGGAAATGATTGGTTTAAAGGACACTGGCTTGGATATGTTGATACAAAAAGGTTATAAGATTTTAGAATTAGACACTTTTTTTACCTCAGGTCCTGAGGAAACAAGAGCCTGGACTATTCAGAAAAATTGTTTAGCTCCAAAAGCTGCTGGTGAAATACATACTGATTTTGAAAAAGGATTTATTAGAGCTGAGACTATTTCTTATAATGATTTTGTTGAAAATGATGGATGGGTAAATTCTAAAACAAATGGAAAAATGAGATTAGAAGGTAAAGACTATATTGTTAAAGACGGTGACGTTTTAAACTTTCGTTTCAATACGTGACCAGATTCTCTTCATGCTGAAATAAACTAAAACTGTTAATATAATTAAGTAAACTATTGCTTTAAAACCCATTTTATGACGTGTCTCTAAATGAGGTTCTGCAGTCCACATTAAAAAAGTTGTAACATCTTTTGCCATTTGTTCCACAGAGGCATTCGTACCATCTGAGTATTCTACCAAACCATCAGAAAGTTGATTGGACATTTTAATCTTATTTCCATACATGTATTTATTGTAGTAAACACCATCATCTAAAGTCACTCCAGCTGGAGGATCCTCATATCCTTGAAGGAGTGAATAGATATAATCAACTCCACCTCCTCTAGCTTTTACTAAAACAGTCATATCAGGTGGATATGCACCACCATTTGCTGCTTGAGCGGCTTTTTCATTTTCGTAAGGCATTACAAATTTATCTGACAACCTTCCTGGTCTCATAAACATTTCACCATCCGCATTTGGTCCATCTTTTACCTCGAAAGATGCTGCAATGGCTTTTGCTTGTTCCACTGAAAACTCAGGCCCACCCTCTTCTACTAAGTTTCTATAACTCAAATATTTCATAGAATGACATGACGAACATACTTCTTGATAAACTTGATATCCTCTTTGAAGTGAGGCTCTGTCAAATTTTCCAAAAGGACCTTTAAAACTCCAATCTGTTTTCAAATATTCAACTTTTTCAGCCGCATTAGAATTAAATTGAAATCCAAGTAATAGTGCTATTAAAAACGATAATCTAAAAAAATTTTTCACTGATCTTTAAAAGTATCCTTTTTTTTCACCGCAGCAAGATTTGGTGATCCACCTAAAATAGGTTCGGTAATACTCAAAGGAACGGGTGTGGTTCTTTCCTTAAATCCTAAAATTGGTAGCACAACTAAAAAATGAAGGAAGTAATATGCTGTAGCAACCCTTGCAATTAACAAGTAAAGGCCCTCTGCTGGCATAGCTCCAACGTATCCTAAAATTAAAACATCAGCTACTAAGATCCAATAGAACTGTTTATACAAAGGTCTAAAAACTGCAGATCTAATTTTTGATGTATCTAACCATGGTAATGCAGCTAATATCAGAATAGCAGACAACATCGCTATAACTCCTAAAAGTTTATCTGGGACTGATCTCAAAATTGCATAAAAAGGTAAAAGATACCACTCTGGAACAATGTGAGCTGGTGTTACAAGAGGATTAGCTTCAATGTAATTATCAGCATGACCTAAAATATTTGGTGTATAGAAAACAAAAAAAGCAAAAACAATCATAAACATCAACAACGCAAAACCATCTTTAATAACTATATATGGATGAAATGGAACTGTGTCTTTTGATGGTTTTTTTATATCAATACCAATTGGATTATTATTTCCAGGCACGTGAAGAGCCCAAATATGTAAAACGACTAAACCTAAAATTAAAAAAGGAATTAAGTAGTGTAGAGTGAAAAATCTTGTAAGTGTTGGGTTATCTACTGAATATCCTCCCCATAACCATGTTACTATTCCCTCACCTACTAAAGGAATTGCACTAAATAAATTTGTAATAACTGTAGCTCCCCAAAAACTCATTTGTCCCCATGGCAAAACATAGCCTAAGAAAGCAGCTGCCATCATAAGAAGATAAATGATTATACCAATAATCCATATAATTTCTCTCGGTGATTTATATGAGCCGTAAAACAAAGATCTGAATATGTGAATGTATACTGCTAAGAAAAACATTGAAGCACCATTTGCATGTATATATCTTATCAACCATCCGTAGTTTACATCTCTCATTATATGTTCGACACTTTGGAACGCCATATCAGCATGTGCAATATAATGCATTGCTAAAACTAATCCGGTTACAATTTGAGTAATTAAACAAAAGGTAAGAATTCCACCAAAAGTCCACCAATAATTCAAATTTTTTGGTGTTGGGTAATCTGTTAAATGATTTGCTAAAGTTAAAAGAGGTAACCTATCGTTAAACCATTTTCCAACTTTTGATTTTGGTGTGTATTCGTGTTCACTCATAAAAAATTATCCAATCTTAATTGTGTTAGCATCAACAAATTTATATTCAGGGATTTCCATATTTGTTGGGGCTGGACCTTTTCTAATTCTTCCTGAAGTATCATAATGAGAACCATGACATGGGCAGAACCATCCATTATAATCTCCTTTTTGATCTAAAGGCACACAACCTAAGTGCGTACATACTCCGAGCATAACAAGCCACTCTGGATCTTTTGCACGATCTTCATCTTTTTCTGGATGCTTTAAATCTTCCATCTTGACAGCTTTAGCCTCTGCTATTTCTTCTTGTGTTCTTCTTCTGATAAAAACTGGTTTTCCTCTCCACAGTACAGTAATAGTTTTTCCAGGATCAACTGCACTTACATCAACTTCAGTACTCGCTAGTGCTTTTACCGAAGCATCTGGGTTCATTTGATCTATCATAGGCCAAATCACTGCACCTGCTCCTACAGCTCCCACTGCATAAGTGGCTGTAAATAAAAAATCTCTTCTTTTAGTTTTCTTTTCCACTATCTATAGGTTTTTATAATTCTATATGTTGATTTAGGTAGTTAATATATGATTACATATAATAAAAAAGTATTATTTTTCTACTGATAGAATGACACATAATCTAATTAATGATGGGCCAAAAATTGCACTATTTGAACCTGATATTCCTCAAAATACTGCTGCGATCATAAGAACTTGTGCCTGTTTAGGGGCGAAATTAGAAATAATAGAGCCTTGTGGTTTTTTATTAAATGATAAAAGATTTAAAAGGGTTGTGATGGATTATATGGATGAAAAAGAGATTAGGTATTATGAGAGCTCCGATCAATTTTTTGATGAAAAACAGAGTCAAAGAATTATACTCATGACAACAAAAGCCTCTAGCTCATATACACAATTTAAGTTTAAAAAAAATGATACAATTTTATTTGGAAGAGAAAGTGCAGGAGTGCCTGAATATGTGCATAAAATGATAAATAATAGGTTAAAAATTCCAATGAGAAATAATAAGCGTTCTCTTAATATTTCTTCTTCTGTTGCAATAGTATTGGCTGAGTGCTTAAAACAAAATGAATTAATTTAAATGGATCTAGAAATAAAACAAAAATTAACAAGTAATTGGTTTAAATCTTTGCAGGAAATGTTTTGTAAAACTATTGTTGATTTTGAAAAAAACAAGATCAGTTTCAAGTCGACTACATGGAGAAGAAATTTAAAAAAAGATGAAGGTGGTGGTGAATATAGAATTTTAAAAGATGGAAAAGTTTTTGATAAAGTGGGTGTTAATTTTTCAAAAGTTTATGGAAAATTTCCAAAAAAATTTCAACAAAATATACCAGGTGCTCAAAAAGATCCTAGGTTCTGGGCATCGGGTATATCTGTAGTAATGCATATGAAAAACCCTTTAATTCCCGCGATGCATTTTAACACTAGATATATTTGTACGACTTTTGATTGGTTCGGTGGAGGTATTGATGTTACGCCTTCAAAAAAAGATAACAAAGAAAAAGAGGTGTTTCATAAAACACTTAGGGATATGTGCAATCGACATGACAAAAGTTATTATAAAAAATATAAAAAGTGGTGTGATGAATATTTTTATCTACCTCATAGAAAAGAACCTCGTGGAATAGGTGGTATTTTTTTTGATTATAAAAAAGATAATTTTGAAAAAAATTTTAAATTTGTCAGAGATGTTGGTGTTACTTTTGAGTCTATTTTTCAAAAAATTATAAGTAAAAAAATTAAAAAAAAATGGACTTCTAAAGATAAAGAAAATCAATATATTAAAAGAGGGAGATATGCGGAATTTAATTTATTGTATGACAGGGGTACAAAATTTGGATTACAAACAGGTGGTAATGTTGAGGGAATATTAATGTCATTACCTCCTCATGCAAAATGGAAATAAAATGGATAAAGAACCAATTACTCTAAATGGATTAAATAAATTGAAAGAAGAACTAATTTTTTTAAAAGAAAAAAAAAGACCTGAAATAGTTGCTGCAATTGCTGAAGCAAGATCTCACGGAGACTTAAAAGAAAATGCTGAGTATCATGCAGCAAAAGAGGAACAGTCTCACAACGAAGGCAGAATAACAGAAATAAATGATATTATAGCAAGAGCAAACGTTATTGATGTTACTAAAATTAATAATGATGGCAAAGTGATTTTTGGTGCCACTGTATTTCTAGAAAATTTAGATACTGGTGAAAAGATAGATTACAAAATAGTTGGAAGAGATGAGGCAGACTTAAAAAAAAAATTATTATATTTTCAATCACCAATAGGTAAGGGTCTTATTGGAAAAAATAAAAAAGATCTTGTGGAGATAAATACTCCCGCTGGAGTAAAAAACTTTGAAATTAAAGACGTCAAATATCTTTAACCTTTAACAATATTATCGATTTGTTTTTCAGTAATTTCAAAATTATTTCTTACCCACTCTTCCTCAATTAATTTAAGCATACTTCCCAATTGTCTTCCCTCTGGTATTTTGTATCTTGTCATTAATAAATCAGCTCCAACAGGCAAACTTGGTGTAATCTTATTTTTATAAAGTTCTAATAAACTTAACATTGTCTTATCTAATTTCTTTGATTTTATAATTTTAAAATTTAAAATATCTAACACTGCTTGTTTGCCATTATAATATAAAACTTTATTTAAGTTGGCTTCATTTAAAGTTTTTATTCCTTCCTTTTCATTATAAAAATTATTAATAGCATAAGCTCTTTTTTGATCTTTTTTTGAAATATTATATTTGTATAAGAAATATTCTAAATTATCTGTTCCATCTATTATCATTAAAAATAAAATAAATATAAAATCCAATTCAACAAAAAATTCTTTCTTAACTTTGATTGAATTAATAACACTTTTGATATTCTTTAGCTCTGGAAAAATCAGTAATATTAATTCGATGCTGAATTTATCTTTTGATAATTTTTCTAATTGATTTGATTTTAATAATTTTTTTAACTCATCTAATAATCTTTCTTTAGATATTATAGAAATACCACTTATATTGATTTTTATTGTTTTAATTATTTCTTCTTTGTGAGGTTGTTTTGAATAATTTAAAAAAAATCTTAAGTATCTTAATATCCTTAAATAATCCTCTTTAATTCTTTTTTCAGGATCACCAATAAAGTTAACCTGCCCCATTTCAATATCTTTTTTTCCATTATGAGGATCGAATATATTTCCATCTAAATCAGCATAAATAGAGTTAATAGTAAAATCCCTTCTCGCAGCATCTTTTTTCCAATCTTTTGAGAATTTTACCTTTGCATGTCTACCATCTGTAAAAATATCTTCTCTTAGAGATGTTATCTCAAACTTATGATCATCTAGAATTGCTGTAATTGTTCCATGCTCAATTCCAGACGCATAAAAATTTATTTTATTTTTTTTTAAGATTTCGGAGACTTCTATAGGATTTAAATTTGTTGCTAAATCTATGTCATCAACTTTCTCATTATTAAATATTTTTCTCAAACAACCTCCAACATACCTAATCTCACTTTCAGATGAGTGAGAATTAATAGCCTCAAAAATTTTTTTCACAGGCGTTGTTATTGAAAGTTTTTTGATATTATTCTTAAATGAGTAAAGGTTTTTTGAGCTCGAGAAAATTTTATTAAAAAAGTTTTTCATATTTGGCTGGGGCGCTAGGATTCGAACCTAGGATGCAGGTACCAAAAACCCGTGCCTTACCGCTTGGCTACGCCCCAATCTAATTTCGTATAACACAAAAAAAAGAGTTTATATAGTTTTTGCAACTTTACACCAGCAATTTTTATATTTTCTACTGAATTTTTTTTTTACATCATCGCATAATTTTTTAGATTTAAAATATGCGACAATTGCTGAACCTGATCCTGTCATTCTTACAAAACTCTTATTTGAAGATTTTTCAAGAAAATGTTTGATATTTTTTAATTTTGGAAACTTAGATAAAGAAATTGCCTCAAGAGAATTATTGAGTTTTTTCAAATTATCAAAGTTAAACATTTTCTTAGAAAGTTTATTAAATCTTGGTTTTGTGAATTTTTTAACACCTGAATATATCTCTTTTGTTGAACATCCAAAACTAGGTTTAACAATCAGCACATTAAATTTTTTGCAGTTTTTAAACTCTTTAATCTGATTGTTGGATTTAAGAATTGTAAAAGTAGAATTAAGACCGAGAGCTACATCTGAACCTATTGATTTACAAATTGAAATTAATTGTCTTTTATTGGGATTTATAAATTTTTTTTTAATCAAATATTTTAATATGTTTGCAGCATTCATGGATCCGCCTCCCAATCCAGATTTTGATGGAATATATTTATTAACTTTTATCTCAAACTTAGAACTTGTAAGTAACTTTTCTTTCTCTAAAAATTTAAACAATTTTGAAATTGTGTTTTTTGGGCCGATGTTTTTTGAAAATTTTCCTTTAAATGAAATTATATGTTTTTTAGATTGAATTTTTTTAATCAAAATAACATCATGTAACGTAACAAAACCAACAACACTCTCAATTTTATGTAACTTGGAAGTTTTTCCAGTGATGTTAAGAGCTAAGTTAATTTTAGCATAAGACTTTATCCTGGAATAACTCATCTCAGAGACCTTTTATAATTTTTTGATTTATTTTTTGTAATAATTCTTCATCCACATCTTCCATTTTAGATACACTTTTCCAAAAATATCTTGCTTGAATTTTTCTCCCCAACTTCCAAAGAATATCTCCATAGTGATCATTTACTATTGCATCGTCTGGCATTAACTCAACTGCTCTTTTTAAATATGTCTCTGCTTTTACATAGTCATCTGTTAAAAAATAAGCCCAACCAATTGAATCTATTATGTAAGGATCATTTTCCTTTAAAGAATATGCTTTCTCTAACATCTCCATTGCCTCTTTAATTTTATGATCTCTCTCTAACCACGAGTATGCTAAGTAATTAAGAACATAAGCATCATCAGGATCAATTTCTAAAGATAAAAGCATATCCCTATCAGCTTCTTCATAATTTCCCATTCGTTCATTACTTGCTCCTCTTCTGTAAAATAAATCTGATTTAATTTGTAAATCATCACCAACTATTTCTAAAACTTTGGTGTAATATTTTATAGCTTGCTCATATTTTTTTGCGTTCTTATAAAAATTAGCAATATCAAATAAAAATTTTTCATTTGGTTTTTCGATTTTTTCAAAATTAGACTTAATAAATTTTAACGACTCTTTTTGATCAATTTCTTTTGAGATTATTTGAGCTTCTTTTTTTAATCTATACCAATAATAAAAGTCATCTTCTTTTTCAAATTCTCGTAAAATCTTTTTAACACGATCAAATTCTTCATTTGAATATTGATTTTCAGTAAGCAATGATAAATTATAATAAAATTTTGGATTTAAATAATTAGACAAATATAAATAAAAGTTAGATTTTATATAATCGTCTTGAGCAGAATATAAATTAGATATTAAAAACAAAAATTCACTTATTAAATCATTATGGTTTTTGCATGAAAAAACAGTGTTTATTTTTTTTTCATTGCCATTTTCGATCCAGCTTTTCCCTTGAGATAAAAGTAACGATGTATTAATAAATTTAATACCCTCAGTTATTTTTTTGGCTTCCTCTATCTGATTATTTTCAATTAGATATGCTAAATAAAAAAAAGTGTATCTAGTTAAGTCTGCATCATCATTATTTACTAATTTAGAGAAAAAAGTTTTTGTTTTAGCGTCTCCTAAATAACACCGTTGAAAGGTTGTTGAAATAATTGATAGATTTCCATAATTTTTTAAATCATTAGGCAATCTTTTTTCATTAAATACAAAAACGTAGTCTCTCAAATTATCTAAAACTGCTGAGTTAAATCGGTTGAGCTTAATATATTTTTTGGTCTCAGATATATAATTCAATGCTTTTGAAAAATCGTCTCTTCTTAGACTGTCTATTGTTAATAATAAGTATTTTTCAAAAAATTCGGAGTTATTTTTATTTTGTTTAATAACATTTATTGCTTGATTAACTTTATTTTCTAAAACTAAAGAATAAACATATCTCTTTAAATAAGGCTCATGCTTATTTAATAAAATTTTAGAGGTATTAAAAAAATTTAATGCCTTTGAATTATTTTTATTTTCAAATGCTACAATTCCTGAAAAATATTTTGATAAATTTTTGGAGTCAAAATCATCAAAACTAGCACTTTTAGAATGCAAAGGATTTTGGTAAAGTAAAAATAATATCAATAAAAATTTTATATTTTTGAAAAACATAACTGCACTTTATGACTAAAAAGATGTTAAATCAAAATGCCAAATATGATCAAAGATTTTTAGATAAAGTAGAGCCAAAATTTGAATTTAGTAATAAGCCAATAAATAGACTTAAAGTTGTTAAGGAAAATAGCATTCAAAATAAAACAGCAAAAGAAGAGAGGATTTTAAATCTAAAGAAAAAAATCAATTCAATTCAAGATTGTAATTTAAAAGATAATTCTAAAAATTTAGTTATGGGAGATGGTGATATAAATAGTCCTATAATGTTAATTGGAGAAGCTCCTAATGAGAAAGAGGACTTGGAAGCTAAAACATTTTGTGGCGATGTTGGTGTACTTTTAACCAAGATGCTTTTAGCAATTAACATCAAAAAAGAAAAGGTGTACTCTACTTACTCAATAAATTTTAGACCTCCGAACGATAGAAAGCCAACCGCTCAAGAAATAAAAAGATATTCAATTTTCCTTAAAGAACATATTTCAATTATTGATCCAAAAATTTTAATATTAATGGGTACCACTGCAATGGAGGCTGTAACTGGTCTTAGCAATCAAATTACAAATGAAAGAGGAGATTGGAAAGAAATCATAATTAGAAACAAAACAATTCCAGTAATTATCACTTTCAATCCATCTTATTTAATAAGATATCCAGATAAGAAAAAATTCTCATGGGAGGACCTAAAAAAAATAAGAAAAAAAGTAGAAGATTTGAATATCAAAATTTAATGAAAATAATTGCTGGGGTTGATGAAGTCGGTCGAGGAAGTTTAGTTGGACCAGTCTATGCAGCTGCAGTTATTTTAAAAAGTTCTATAAATACAAAATTACTTAAAGATTCGAAAAGCATATCAAGTGCTAAACGCAAAGTCTTATTTGAACATATCAAAAAAAATTCAATATGGGCAATTGGAAAAGCATCATTAAAAGAAATTGAAAAATTAAATATTTTAAATGCCAGTTTATTAGCAATGAAAAGAGCAATAAAAAAACTCAAGAAAAAACCATCACACGTTTTAATTGATGGAAATAAATTGCCTAATATGAAAAATTACAAACTTAAATCTATTATTAAGGGTGACCAAAAAATTCCATCTATTTCAGCGGCATCAATTATTGCAAAAGTTATACGTGATAAGATGATTTCAGATTTAGGTAAAAAGTTTAAAGGCTATAATTGGCAAAAAAATTTTGGATACGGTACTAGTCAACATTTAAAAGCTATAAAAATCTTAGGAATTACAAAGCATCACAGAAAAACTTTTTCTCCTATAAACAAATTGAAATAGTTTTCACGTAAAAACACCATATGTAGTTGTCGCCATACAAAGTCATACAAAACTAATCTAAATAATTCAATCCTAGGTTGACCCAGGAATCTTTTTGGAGTCTAATTTGTTTTTATAAAATGAATTTCAACTTAAAAAATAAATTAATTAATGGAGATAGCCTTCAGGAACTTAAAAAAATTCCTGATGAAACTTTTGATTTAATCTTTGCCGACCCTCCTTACAACCTGCAACTAAAAAGTGAATTAACAAGACCTGATAGATCTAAAGTAAGTGCAGTGAATGATAAATGGGATCAATTTGAAAATTTTAAAAAGTATGATGACTTTACATACTCATGGTTAAGCGAATGTAAAAGAATTTTAAAAAAAGATGGGGCTATCTGGGTAATTGGTAGTTATCACAATATCTTTAGAGTTGGGGCAGCAATTCAAAATTTGGGTTTTTGGATTTTAAATGACGTCATTTGGAATAAAAAAAACCCCATGCCAAATTTTAGAGGAACACGTTTCACGAATGCCCACGAGACTTTAATTTGGGCATCTAAGTCTGAAAAATCAAAATACACTTTTAATTATCAATCCTTAAAGTGTTTAAATGACGACCTCCAAATGAGATCTAACTGGGAATTGCCGATTTGTAATGGTTCCGAAAGACTAAAAAAGAACGGTAAAAAAGTGCATTCTACCCAAAAACCTGAGGCACTACTTCACAGAATTTTATTAGCAACGACAAATAAAAAAGATTTTGTTTTAGATCCTTTTTTAGGATCAGGAACAACAGCAACAGTTGCAAAAAAATTAGGTAGAAATTATTACGGGATTGAAAAAGAAAAAACCTATTTTAAAGCTGCTAAAGAAAGATTAAATAAAGCAAAATCTATAGAAGATGATAACTTAGATACTATTCAGAACGGTAGATCTAAACCAAGAATACCCTTTGGTTCTTTGGTTGAATTAGGAATAATTAAACCAGGAGCTACTATTTTTGATAACAAAAAGAAAATTAGTGCAAAAATTAGAGCTGATGGCAGCATCAAACATGCTCAAACTGAAGGCTCAATCCATAAAGTAGCAGCTACAATCTTAGGTGCTGAAAGCTGTAATGGATGGACCTATTGGCATTATAACTTGAATGGAAACGCAGTTCCTATCGATCATTTAAGACAAAGATTAATTTCTAGTAATTAGTTCTTATATATTTTACCAAGATAGCTCTCTAAAAACTTTTTGTTTTTTACCAATCTTTTCAAAAAAATATTTCTCAATAAGGTTGTTAAAGGATTAGATAAATGAAAAGCAAATTGATTAAATTTTGAGCGATTATTAACCATTTTTGTTTTATTAACTCTATTTCTAAAAAAATTATCTTCAGTATTATTCTCTATATTCTCAAATAATTCATATGCACCCTCTATTGATTGTGATGCACCTTGAGCAAATGATGGTGGAAAAGCAAAAAAAGCATCACCTATTAAATGAATATTATTGCTATTAACTTCAAAAAAATCTCTACTCACAAATACTGGATATATCTTTAAATCATTAATATTATCAAAAAATTCATTATTTAAGTGTGGAACTTTATCTAAAATTTTATTAATGAAAATATTGTCATTAAACAACGAGTAATCTTTTTGCTCATCCTCTGAAAGTTTAAATTTTATTAAACCTATAAAGTTTAAATCACCATTAGGAGATACTGGATAAATAACATAGTGAAAATTTGAACCTAAAAACAATGAGATGTTTTTTTTATCAGCCATGTTCAAAGAGCTTGGTATTATACCTCTAATAGCTAACGTATCATTAAATTTTGGTTCAATTTGGTTTTTCGATAACAGGCTTTTACTCTTTGAAAAAACTCCATCTGAAATAATTAAATAATCAAATTCATGAATTTCATTATTTTCAAAAGTAATTTTAACGATTTGATCTTGTTGTTCTATCTTTGAAATAGTGTGTTCAAATTTTATTTCTTTTTCTAAATCCTGTTTTAAAAAATTAATAAGTGATGATCTTTTAAGAGTAGTATATTTACATTTTTCAGTATTAAAATTTGATATATTTAACTCACATATCTTATTTGAATTTTTGACTGAGTAGAAATTAATTTTATCTGGATTAAATTTCTCATTATTTTCTAATTTATCAAACTGAATTTTATTTAATAGCTTGATGCTATTAACAGATAATTGAATACCATAACCCTCTTTTAAATTGATTAAGCTATTTCTCTCAAAGATAGTTACTTTATATTTTTTGTTTCTCTTAAATAAATTGGCAATGAATAGCCCTGAAATACCAGCACCAATTACAGCTACTTTTTTCATTAATTTTTTTCTAAATATTTGACCACTTTTTTAGTGAATGTTGGAAGCATATAATTATCTAATCTTCTTTTATCAAACCAATAAGATGAGGGAAATTTTTTCAAATTTTTGAGATATTGAATTTTTATGTTCATATTCATGTTTGACATTTTAAAATTAAAATTTTCATTAAAATTTTTCGGTTTAGACAGTTCTTCCATTGGAAAAATTGCTAAATTTTTTAAAAAGTTAAATTTTGTATTTTTTACTAATAAGTATTTTTGATTTTTTTTATAAACTTTAAGAATAAAATATTTTTCTTTATTTTTTTTTCTAATTTTAGCTAAATCAAAATCTTTCTTTTTGTAAGACTTGCAACTTTTAAGGATGGGACATGCGCTACATTCAGGATTTTTTGGTTTGCATATCATTGCTCCTAATTCCATTAAAGCTTGAGCATAATCACTTGCTCTTGATGAAATTCCAAAAATAGATTTTTTTTTTATTAGATTATTTTTTTGTATTTCGTTATTTTTTTTTAAATGAAGATATCTTTTTAAAACTCTTTCAATATTTCCATCTAAAGGAATGTAAGATTTGTTAAAGGCAATAGCTAAAATTGCATTAGCAGTGTAATTGCCGATGCCAGGTAAAGATATCAAATCCTCGTAATTGTTTGGAATTTTTCCATGATGCTTACTAATTATGATTTTAGCAGTCTTTTTTAAATTTCTTGCTCTTGAATAATATCCAAGACCCTCCCAAAGTTTTATCAATTCATTATCCTGTATTGTTGAAAGTTTTTTAAGATTTGGAATTTTATTTATAAATCTATCAAAATAAGGGATTACAGTCACAACCTGTGTCTGTTGCAACATAAATTCACTTACTAATGTATAATAATGTTTTTTTGATTGTGAAACATTTTTTCGCCATGGTAATGATCTTTTATTTAAATCATACCAATTAAGAATTTTTTTTGTTATTATTTGATCTTTCATATGCAATTTAAAAAATATACTAAGCAGAGAAATAGCATTCAAGGCTTAAGATCCTTTAAAGACACTTTGCCAAAAAATATCAAAAAAGTCATCAATAAGAAAGGCCATGTGTATTCTGAAGCTATCAACAATTGGAAATATATTGTTGGAGAAAATTTATTTAAAGTTTGTTACCCAAAATCATTTAAAACATTAAACAAGTTTGGTGCTAGCACTTTATTAATCAATGTAAAAAGAGGGCATGAAGTTGAACTAGAATATTCAAGAAAAGATATTTTAGAAAAATTGAATAATTTATTTGGTTACCCTGTGGTTGAAAAAATCAAACTAACAAGTTTTGATGATGAAAAAATTGAACCCTCTTCAAATAATGACAATTCTTATGATGTGACAAATCATGATTATCAAAAAAAAATAAATAGTGTTAAAAATGAAAAAATTAAAAAATCTTTAATTCAGTTATCAAAAGTATTTAAAAAAAAATGAAAAAAATATTTCTTATTTTCGTCTTATTTTTTGGATCGATAAATATTCTTAATGCTGAGACTAATAGAATTGTAGCCGGAAATAAAGATGCGAAGATTACAATAATTGCTTATGAGTCATTAACTTGTAGTCACTGTGCAGATTTTCATAGAGAGGTATATCCTCAACTTAAAAAAGATTATATCGATACTGGTTTAGCTAAAATAGAATTTAGACATTTTCCATTAGATATAGCTGCTTTCAATGCATCAAAAGTTGCTCAATGCAAAAGTGATGAAGGTTTAAAAATTTTAAATAGTTTATATTCAAATCAACAAGAATGGGTCAGAGGAAACACTGTGGAGGAGATTAACGATAATCTAAAAAAATTTATCAAAAATCAAGGCTTCGAAGTAAATTTTGAAAAATGTATAAATGATAAGAAAATAGAAGATTATGTATTAAATGATCGAATCGAGGGTACTAAAAAATTTAAGGTTAATGCTACTCCTACGATTATTATAAACGACAAGAAATTTGATAAAACCCTCAATTATAAAAATTTAAAAAAATCTCTAGAAAAACTGATATAAACTCTTTATGGAGTTTAAAAAAATCCAATTGAATGGATTTAAGTCTTTTGCAGATAAAACTAATTTCTTAATTGAAAATGGTTTGACGGGGATTGTTGGTCCTAATGGATGTGGAAAATCAAACATTGTTGAATCTTTAAGGTGGGTCATGGGAGAAACCTCAGCAAAAAGTATGCGAGGATCAGGAATGGAAGATGTAATATTTTCTGGAACATCAAACAAAGCATCAAAGAATATTGCTGAAGTGTCAGTGACTGTAGCCAATGAAAAAAATGAGGGGCCTATTCAATATAGAGAATTAGATGAAGTTAACGTTAGAAGAAAAATAGAAAAAGATAAAGGCTCAAAATTTTATATAAATGATAAAGAGGTTAGAGCGCGTGATGCTCAAATGTTTTTTGCAGATCTATCAACTGGAGCACATTCTCCATCGATGATAAGCCAAGGTCGTATAGGTGCGATTGTAACAGCTAAACCAACTGATCGAAGAGCCATCTTAGAAGAGGCTGCTGGAATTTCAGGTTTACATGTAAGAAGACATGAAGCTGAATTAAGACTTAGTGCTGCAGAAAATAATCTTAAAAGAGCAGATGAATTAAGACGCCAGCAAGAAAGACAGCTCGTTAATCTTCAAAAACAAGCTGAAGAGGCAGCTAGATATAAAAATATGTCTGAGGATATAAAAAAGATAGAAGCGGGCTTATATTATTTGAAACTATTAGAAATTGACAAAGAGATAAGAGTAGAGAATGAAATTAATGTTGAAGCAGAAACTGAGGTTACAGACTTTAACAAAAAAATCACAGATCTTGAAAATCTCATTAAGTCTGAAACTGAAAAGATCACACCATTAAGAGAAAAGAATATTGAAAATTTATCAAAAATACAGCGACTTAATCTCGAGCTACAAAGTCTTGATGAGGAAAACACAAGGATACAAGATGAAATTGAAAATATAAAAAAAACACTTCAAACATTTGAAGAAGACATTGGTAGAGAAAAGGGAATAGTAATCGATGCAAACTCAAATGAAAAAAGACTCAAAGAGGAAAAAAATGAGCTGATAGAAATTGACTCTAAATATTATGATACAGAAAAACAGTCAGACAATGACTTAAGCACTGCTAAAGAAAAATTACAAATTGAAATTGATAAAGTTAAAGAACTTATAAATTCTCAGAAAAATCAAGAAGCTCTATCGGCTCTTGATAATTGCAAAATTTTAATTGAAGCGTACGCTGGAAGCTATAGTAAAAATGAAAATATTAAAAAAGAGTCTGTAAAAAGAAATGAAAGAATTAAAATAATAGATACAGAGATAGAAAGTTGGAAGAACCTATTATTGAATTCTGAAAAAATGGTTACTCAGCTTACTGAAAGAAGAAGTAAGTTGAATGATCAACTAAATAAATTGGATAATCAACCAAAGTTACAAGCTGAAAAAAAAGGCCAAATAACTGAAGGTTTAAGAATTTCTGAAAAAGAAAAAGATGAGAATGAGGAGATTATTAATTCAACAGATGAAAAAATAGAAAATTTAAGATCACAACTGAATGAAATCCAAGAGCAGTCAATTCAAATTAGAGAAAGAAAAGCAAGTTCAGGTGCAACGATCGAAGGATTAAAAAAAAGAAAAAGTGATTTAGTTGATAGAATAAATTCTGAATTAAATTTATCTGAGGAAAATATTTTAGAAAATTCAAATCTTTTTGGAATTGAAGAATTGCCAGATGCTGTAAATCAAGAAGATTTATTAGATAAGAAAAAACAAGAAAGAGAAAAGCTTGGTTCAGTGAATTTAAAAGCAGATGAGGAAACAAATAAGTATGAAACTGAAATCAAAAAAATGGAAAGCGATCGTGTAGATTTAGTAACAGCGATAGTGAAATTAAAAGAGAGTATTAATGAACTTAATCAGAAAGGTAGGGAAAGATTAATTGAGGCTTTTGATAAAGTTGATAGAAAATTCAATGAGGTTTACACAAAACTATTTAATGGTGGAAACGCTAAACTCGAATTGGTGGATGCTGATGATCCTTTAGAGGCAGGATTAGAAATGTTAGTAAGTCCTCCAGGTAAACGTCTCCAATCAATTACTTTGTTGTCAGGTGGGGAACAAGCGTTAACAGCACTTTCATTAATATTTGCAGTTTTCTTAACCAATCCATCTCCAATTTGTGTACTTGATGAAGTGGATGCTCCTCTTGATGATGCGAATGTCACAAGATTTTGTAGTTTGCTTGAGGAGCTTACAAAAATAACTGATACAAAATTTATAATTGTTACACATCATGCTTTAACAATGTCTAAAATGAACAGACTTTACGGAGTCACAATGCCAGAAAAAGGTATTAGCCAACTTGTAGCTGTTGATCTTCAAAAAGCAGAAAGTATGGTTGCTTAATAGAGCTGATTTCTAATGTCTAAAGATCCATTTAAAACTCGCTTAGAAATTGCAAAAAAAAAGGCCTTTGATAAAGAAAATAACAAGAAACCTGACCCCTCTCCCATTGGAAATGCTTTTAAACTTAGCACTGAGCTTGTTTCTGCTGTAGCTGTAGGGACAATTATTGGGTTTATTTTAGACAAGACCTTTGGTACTAAACCCTGGTTAATTTTAATATTTTTTTTTGTAGGTGTGATTGCTGGAATAATGAATGTAATTAAATCTGCTAAAAAAATGCAAAAATAGATCGAAAAAAATATGGCTGCAAATCCAATGACTCAATTCGAAGTCTATAGAATTGGTCCAGAAATTAAAATAGGTGCTTTCGATATTTCATTCACAAACGCTAGTTTGTTTATGGTTGTTAGTTCATTAGCTATTTTAATTATATTCAACCTTGGATCAAAAAAAAATTCATTGCTACCAAACAAAGTTCAGTTATTAGCTGAATTAAGTTATACATTTGTCTCAAAAATGATTAGTGATACAGCGGGCTCTAAAGCTAAACCTTATTTTTCTTTTATATTTTCTTTATTTATGTTTGTCCTTTTTTGTAACATGTTTGGTATGATCCCTTATACTTTTACAGTTACAAGTCATATTATTGTAACTTTTGTGTTAGCAGCTTTTATTTTTATTGGAGTAACAGTAATTGGTTTTATAAAACACGGTTTAGGCTATCTTAAATTATTTGTACCAAGTGGAGTTCCTATAGTACTACTACCATTAATCGTAGTTATTGAGATTATTTCATATTTAAGTAGACCTATTAGTCTTTCCGTCAGGCTTTTTGCAAACATGATGGCGGGTCATACAATGATGAAAGTATTCGGAGGCTTTGTAATAAGTCTTGGAGTAGTCGGTGGATGGCTTCCACTGAGTTTTTCGGTTGCTTTAACAGGCTTGGAGATATTAGTTGCTTTTCTTCAAGCATACGTTTTTGCAATTTTAACCTGCATCTATTTAAATGATGCATTAAACTTACACCATTAATTAACAGAGGAGGATATAATGGAATTAGAAGCAGCAAAAATGATCGGAGCAGGTTTGGCGGCGATTGCCCTAGCTGGTGCCGGTGTTGGTATAGGTATTATTTTTGGTAATTACCTTTCAGGTGCGATGAGAAACCCATCTGCAGCTCAAAAACAATTTCCTAATTTGCTTTTAGGGTTTGCCCTTGCAGAAGCAACTGGATTGTTTGGATTGGTAGTAGCGTTAATCATTCTTTTTGCATTTTAAATAAATGATTAAAAAAATATTTTTTCAGCTAGTATTTTTTAATCTCTTTTTTTTAAAAGAGGTTTTTGCAGCTGAAAGCGGAGGTATGCCTCAATTAAATCCAGAATTTTGGATTTCACAAATTTTTTGGCTAACACTTACTTTTGGTATTTTGTATGTAGTATTATCTAAACTAATACTACCAAAGATAAGTGCTAATCTTGAATTAAGAAAATCACAGATACAAGAAAATATTGAGGCAGCAGAAAAGCAGAGAGAAAGTAGCGAGGCTAAGCTTAAAGAGTACGACGATATTATTTCTAAAAGCAAATTAGAGGCAAATAATATTTTTAAAGAAGCTAGGGAAAATGTACTGAAAGAAATAAATACCAAAAAAGAAACATTGGATAAACAGATTGATGAGGAAGTCAAAAAAGTAGAGCAAGAGATTAATTTACTGAAAAAAGGTGCATCAGAAAAAATTAATAAAATTGCAATTGAAACTACTTCAGAGTTACTAGTGAAATTAATTGGTACTGAAGTTAATAACAGTAGTATTTCTGCAATCGTTGATGATTTATCAAAAAGAAATGGGAATAAATATTATGGCAATTGATGCAACATTTTGGGTAGCTGTATCTTTTATCATTTTCTTTGGAGGTTTAATCTATCTTAAGGTTCCACAAAAAATAAATGAAATATTAAATAAATTGATCTCTGATATCAAAAATGAGATTGATGAAAGCGAAAAACTTAGAACCGAGGCTAAAACTTTATTAGATAATGCACAAAAAAAACTTGATACTGCACAATCCGTAAGTAAAGAAATATTAACACAAGCAAAAAAAGATAGTGATAATCTTATTATTGAGTTAAATGAAAAATTTCATAAATCTTCAGAAATTAAAAAAAATTCAACAGAAAATAAGATTAATCAAATGAAAGATGCGGCAATAAAAGAAATAAAAGATGCCTCAATTAAAGTTGCGGTAGACTCAGTAAAAAAAATAATTACAACATCAGTTGATAAGTCCAAGCTTGATAACTTGTTTCAAAAAGATTTAGATGAAGCAAAAGAAGAGTTAAAAAAAATCAACTCATAATACTCTTACAATTTTTCAAAAAAGACTATAAATTATAAATATGAATTCCGTTGTCATAGGTTCAGGATTTGGAGGAATAGCTGCAGCTTTACGCCTTAAAGCTAAAGGTCATAAAGTAACTTTAATAGAAAAACATAAGGATCTTGGAGGTAGAGCAAGAGTATTTAAAAAAAATGGCTTCATTTATGATGGTGGACCCACAGTAATAACTGCTCCGTATTTGATAAATGAATTATTCGAATTATTTCAAAAAGACCCCAAAAATTATATAAAACTCACTAACCTAAAAGTTTGGTATCAATTTATTTTCGAGGATAAGTCAAAATTTAATTACTCTGGGGATGAGTTGGAAATGAAAAAACAGATAAAAGAGATAAATGAAAAAGATGTTGAGGGTTATGAAAAATTAGTAAATTTTACAAAAAAAATTTTTGACAAAGGTTTTACGGAGCTTGCTGATGTACCCTTTGATAAACCTTTTGTAATGATTCAACAATTGCCAGCATTACTTAAACTAAAAAGTTACAAATCTGTTTATGCTTTAGTCTCATCATATATAGAAAATGAGAAATTGAGAAGAATGTTAAGTATGCATCCATTATTAGTTGGAGGGAATCCTTTTTCTACAACCTCAATATATGGATTAATTTTATATTTAGAAAAAAAATGGGGTATTCATTACTCAATGGGTGGAACAGGAAATATTATCAAAGGTTTTGAAAAATTGATGAATGAAGTTGGGGTTGAAATAATTAAAGGTCACGAAGTTACCAAAATCATTTCAAATAAAAATAAAATCACTGGTGTCCAATTAGATGATCAAACAATAATACAATCCAACAACGTAATTTGTAATGCTGATCCTCCTGCTGTTTACGAGAAAATGTTAAATGGGAATATGAGTAATTCATTTCTTTTTAAATGGAAAAAAAACAGAATGGAGTATTCAATGGGTTTATTTGTTTATTACTTTGGTACAAAAAAAAAATACGAAAATGTTGAGCATCATACAATTAAATTTGGAAATAAATATAAAGAACATCTAGATGATATTTTCAATAATAAAAAATTGAATGACGATATTAGTTATTATCTTCACAGACCATCTGCAACTGATAAAACTATGGCACCTGAGGGTAATGATTGCTTTTATGTTTTGGTCCCAGTGCCAAATAATCAATCAAAAATTGACTGGTCTGTTGAGGGAGAAAAAATGAAAAATTTAGTTATCGATAAAATGCAAAAAGATTTAATGCCAAATCTTAAGGATAATATTGTAGAAGATTTTTATTTAACCCCTGATTATTTTGAAAAAGATTTAAATACAAAATATGGTTCGGGCTTTTCGATCCAACCAAAATTTTCACAGTCTGCATATTTTAGATTCCATAATAAATCTGAGATATACAAAGGACTTTATTTTGTTGGTGCAGGAACCCATCCTGGAGCAGGTGTGCCTGGAGTGCTTTCATCAGCTAAGGTGTTAGAAAAAATTTTATAATGTCTGATAAAAATTACTTATCAGTTTATGCTAAATCTTTTAATTGGGCAGGTTTTTTTTTACCCAAAAAAACATATAAAAAATGTTCTGCATTGTATGATTTTTGTAGAGTTGCTGACAATATTGCAGATGATGAAGAAAAATTAGAAGTTAAAGAAATTAAATTCAAACAATTCAAAAAAGATTTTGTTCAGAAAAATTTTGATAATCCAATTATTAAAAATATGTGGGATCTTATTGATGAATTTAAAATTTCAGTAAAAATTATCGAAGATTTATTAGATGGTATAAGTTCAGATATCAAAGATAAGGTAATATTAAATTCAAAAAAAGACCTTTTAGTTTATTCTTACAGAGTTGCTGGGACTGTTGGCTTAATGATGGCAAAAATTTTAAAAGTTAATAAAATAAGCTCACTCAAGTCAGCTATTGATCTCGGTATTGCAATGCAACTTACAAATATATCAAGAGATGTAATTGAAGACTCAAAAATAAACAGATTTTATATAGATAAAAATTTCGAAGAAATTTCATCAACTATAAATCTAGCGGATACTTTTTATGAGAATTCCTTTTATTCTATAAAAGACATTCCAATAAGTTTTAGATTTTCAATTTTAGTCGCTAGAAGGATCTACCGAAAAATAGGCTATAATATTCTCAATAAAAAAACATTTGAAAACTATAAAAATTCTGGAAAAATTTACGTATCCAATATTGAAAAATGTGTTGAGACAATTTTTGCAATTTTTGATCTTATAAAGTTATCTTTAACCAGTATTAAGGAAAATCAGATTAAACATGATCATTTTTTAATTAATGAGGAAATAAATTTAGATGAAAGAATTTGACTATGTCATTATTGGTGGAGGTTGTGCTGGTTTATCTTTAGCATATGAATTAGAAATTCATGGAAAGCTTAAAGATAAAACTTTGGCAATCATAGAACCGAGAGAAGAATACAAAAAAGATAAAACTTGGTCTTTTTGGAAAGTAACATCTCATAACTTTGATGATTGTGTAAAAAAAAAGTGGGAAAATTTTTCAATTAATATTCCAAATAAAACTAACTATTTACAATGTAAAAATTCTCCATATCAAAGTATTGATAGTGGCTTATTCTATGAAAAAATTAATAACAAACTAAATGAAAACAAAAATATTTCCTTCTTCAAAGAAATTAGTCAAATTAATATAAAAGATTCTTTTGTTTTTAATAGTGTACCATTTATTAAAAAAAATCATCGAAACCTTTGGCAACATTTCTGTGGGGTAGAAATTGAGACTAAAAGTAATTTTTTTGATGATGAAATTTTTAATCTGATGGATTTTGATTGTGACCAGAGAGAAAGCGTACATTTTTTTTATACATTACCCTACTCAAAAAATACTGCTTTAGTAGAAACAACTTGGTTATCTAAAATGAATGACAATTCTCAGAAGGATTATGACAAGCAAATAAAAGATTATATTGAAAATCATTTAAATTTGAAAGATTACAAAATAATTTACAGAGAAGAGGGTGCAATACCATTATTTTATCCAATCGATAAGAATGAAAAAAATAAAATAAATATTGGTACTGCTGGTGGTATGACTAGATTAAGCACGGGTTATACTTTTTTAAATATTCAAGATCACAGTAAATATATTAGAGAGAATATTGAAAATATTTCTAGAGTTAAAAAATATAAAATAAGTGGCAAATATCAATTTTTAGATGAAATATTTTTGAGAGTTCTTGAAAAACATCCAGAAAAAATGTCTGATATATTCTTTAAAATGTTTAAGGCTTCACCAAAGACTGTTATAAAATTTTTATCTAATAAAAGCAATTTTTTCGAGGATTTGTCTATTATTTCAAGAATGCCTAAATTGACATTTATCAAAGCATTGTTTTATTAGTAAATTAAAAAATAAATAATAAATGAAAAAAATAAATTTCAATCATTCTTTCATTTTTTTTTTACTTTGTAATATTTTTTCATTGATAGCTTTTAAGATTAATACTTTCACCATTTCACCATTTATTTGTTTGTTATTAATTTTAAGTATCGGTATATCTCATGGATCACTTGACAATTTTAAAGGAAGAAAACTTTTTCAAATTTTAAAAATTGATAATTTTTCTATTTTTTACTTTGCATACATTTTAATAGCTCTAATAGTTATATTTTTATGGATATTGATACCATATGTTTCTTTGATTATATTTTTAATGGTAGCTTCATATCATTTTGGAAAAGAAGACACTCAATTTTTAATAATTGAAAACTCTTATTACAATCAATTTTTATTTTTCTTAAAAGGTTCTTTAATAGTTTTTGCACCAATGTATTTCCATTTTGATGAAACGATATCAATATTCAGATTGCTTTTAATTGAAAATGAAACTTTCTATAAATTTTTAGATTTAATAGAATCTAACAGAGTATTGCTATATTGTGTTATTCTCTCAACTTTAGCTAACATTCTACTATTTACAAAAAATTTTGAGCTAAAGAAATTCACAATATTTTTAGATTATTTTTCAATTCTAATAATAAACTATTATTTTTCACCGTTAGTAGCTTTTACAATTTATTTTTGTTTTTTGCATTCTATAAGACACAGCATCTCATTAATGTCTGAATTAGATGAGAATAATCTTGGTAATGGATTTAAAATATTTATAAAAAAAGCTTTGCCTCTGACATTCATTACTGCTATTTTTTGTGTAATTGGACTTTATTTGCTAAATAATACTTACAATTTTGATAGTTCAATTCTTAAAATCATATTTATAGGTTTGGCGTCTTTGACCTTTCCACATATATTGCTTGAGTATCTGATTGAAAAAAATGAAAAATAAACCCTTAAAGATATTGCTTTCTGCACCCAGAGGCTTTTGCGCAGGTGTTGAAAGAGCTATAGAAATTGTAGAAAAATCAATTAAAAAATATGGCGCTCCAGTTTATGTTCGTCATGAAATTGTTCATAATAAATATGTAGTTGATGATTTAAAAAACAAAGGTGCAATCTTTGTTGAGGAACTCGAAGAAATAGCAGATAGATCAAGACCAGTTATTTTTTCAGCTCATGGTGTCCCCAAAAAAATACCTGAGGATGCTAAAAACTATAATATGACTTATATAGATGCTACGTGTCCATTAGTATCTAAGGTACATAGAGAAGCTGAAAATTTACATAAAGCTGGCTATCATTTGATTTTGATAGGACATGAAAATCACCCTGAAGTAATTGGCACTATGGGCCAGTTGCCTAAAGGCTCAATCGATCTTGTTCAAAATGAAGATGAGGCAAAAAAATATAAACCTCAAAGTAACAAAAAAATTTCATATGTAACTCAAACGACGTTATCAGTAGACGATACAAAAGATATAATTCAGATATTAAGAGATAGATTTCCTAATATAAAAGAACCACTGAAAGAAGATATTTGTTACGCTACAACAAATAGACAAATGGCTGTCAAAAATATTGCAAAAAAATGTGATTTATTCTTTGTGATTGGCAGTAGAAATTCATCTAATTCAGTTAGATTAGTTGAAGTTGCAAAAAAATCCGGCTGTCCAAATTCACAATTAATTCATTCTAAAAGTGAAATACCATTCGATTTAATTCAAAATTCAAATACAATTGGTATTTCCTCTGGGGCCTCAGCACCTGAAATTTTAGTAAATAATTTTATAAATGAGCTAAAAAATAAATTTACAGTCAGTATAGATGAAGTAGAAATAATTAAGGAAAACGTTGTTTTTAAAGCACCGAAAAAATTAAACTAAAATGGCTGTTTATACGAAAATAAGTAAAAAAGATATTTCTTATATTAATAGAAAATTTGATATAGAAAAAATTTTAGAATTTAAAGGTATAAAACAAGGAATTGAAAATACAAACTATTTACTAAAATCAAAGAATAAAAAATTTATACTGACAATTTTTGAAAAAAGAGTCGCTAAAAAAGAATTGCCTTTTTTTATGAATTTGATGGATAAATTAAACAAATCAAAAATAAATTGCCCAAAACCACAAACAAAAAAAGATGGTGGGTATTTAATTAATTTAAAAAATAAAGCAGCATGTATAGTTTCATTTCTTAAAGGAAAAGATAAAAAATCACTTAATTTTAAGAACTGTTATGACATTGGTAAAATGATTGCTGAAATGCACCAATCTACAAAAAAAATTAATCTTACTAGAAAAAACTCTATGGGCGTCAGAAGTCTAAATCCATTGCTGAAAAGTATAAGATTTAAGTCAAAAAAATTTACTAATGTAGAAAAATTTTTAAAAAATAATTTTAAAGATATAAAAACAAAATGGCCTAAAAATTTACCAAGTGGAGTGATCCATGGAGATTTATTTATCGACAATATCTTTTTTAAAAATAACAGATTATCAGGAATAATTGATTTTTATTTCGCAGCTAATGACTATTTTATGTATGAAATTGCGATTTGTATTAATGCACTATGTTTTGATAAAAAAGGATCTAAGTTCGTAATGAATAAAAATAAAGTCAAAAATTTAATAAAGGGTTACGAAAAAATTAGAAAAATCTCAGATAAAGAAAAAAAATCATTAAATATTTTGTGTCGGGGTGCTGCAATTAGATATTTTATGACTAGACTTTATGACTATTCAAACACTCCAAAGACAGCATTAATTAAAATAAAAGATCCAAGAGAATATTATCAAAAGCTTGTAATACATAATAATTTAAGAACATATAAAGATTATTTGAATTAATGATTAAAATATACACCGATGGTTCATGTATTGGCAATCCAGGTCAAGGTGGCTGGGCAGCCATAATATTAGATGATGAAAAAAAAATTGAAATTAAAGGGAGTAAAAAGAATACTACAAATAATCAGATGGAATTATTAGCGCCTATAGAAGCTCTTAAAAAGCTTCCAAAAGGAAGCAAAGTTCAAATTTTTACAGACTCTAAATACGTAAAATCTGGAATAACAGAATGGATATATAATTGGAAAAAAAATGGATGGAAAACTGCAAACAAAAAAGAAGTGAGTAACAAAGATCTTTGGACAGAATTAGATCTCCTTAATAATGAATTTGAAATAAGTTGGAATTGGGTAAAAGCCCATTCAACTGATGAATTAAATAATGAAGTAGATTTACTTGCAAGATCAGCCGCTAATAATTAAAGCTCACGCTCGGAAAACGCATTGCTTAAAGTAAATTATTTAATAAATTTTCTGCAGAGGTTAAACCACACTCTTTAGTTTCTTTTTCTTCATGAATATTAGCAACTGTGAAATTTTCAATTACCATTAAATAACGATTTGATCTAATTCCCATTCCTTTTGCATTTCGATCAACTTCTGCACCAATTGCTTTTGTAAACGACAAATAAGGATCAGATAACATTTTTATTTTATCTCCTGTGTTATTTAACTCCCCCCAACCATTCATTACATAAGGATCATTTACTGATAAACAAAATATATTTTCTATTCCTTTTGCTTTGATTTTATCTGCATTTGCTACAAAACCTGGTAGGTGAAGTTTTGAGCAAGTTGATGTAAAAGCCCCGGGCAAACCAAACAAAACAGTTTTACCATTTCCAATAATTTCTCTTAATTTATTTTTTTGAGGTTCTCCGTCAATAAGTTGAAAAATCTCTGTGTCTGGTAGTTGGTCTTTTATTTTAATTTTCATATCGAATTCATTACATATTTTTTAACTTTTTCAATATTATTTGACAGAAGTTCAAATTTTTCTTTTCTGTCATTAACATATCTAAGACTTTCAGGTAAATTTTCAGTTTTTGAAATTGCATCCTCTATTGCTTTTGGAAATTTACACGGGTGTGCAGTTGATAATACAACACAATTTTTTTCCAATCCTAATTTCCTTACAGCACCAATACCCACTGCGGTATGTGGGTCAACTACCATCTGGTGTTCATCGTTAATGGTTTTTATCATTTTAATAGTTTCATTTTCATCAAGCATTTCAGATACAAAATTTTTTTTAATTTTATCTAGATCACTTTTATCAATTTTATAAGTGTTATTTTTTATTTGAGCCATAACATTTTTTGTAACTTCTGAGTTACAATCTTTTACATCGTATAAAAGTCTTTCGAAATTACTTGCTATTTGTATATCCATACTTGGAGTATTTGTTTCCTCAACTTTCTTTTGACTATAATCACCACCAGATATAGCTCTGTGCAGTATGTCATTTTTATTTGTAGCTACAATTAGTTTATCAATTGGAAGACCTAGTTTTTTTGCCAAGTAGCCAGCGTAAATATCACCAAAGTTTCCTGTTGGAACAGAAAAAGATAAAGGCTGACCATTTCCAACTTTAAAGTAAGCGTAAAAATAATATACAGATTGAGCAATAATTCTTGCCCAATTAATTGAATTTACACCTGACATATTAATCGATTTTGAAAATTTTTCATCACTGAACATTGCTTTTACTAAATTTTGACAATCATCAAAGTTACCCTCTACAGCAATATTAAATACGTTACTCTCTTCATGTATTGTCATTAACCTTCTTTGTACCGGCGAAATTTTATTATTTGGGTGCAATACAAAAACATTTAAATTACTTTTTCCTTTTAAAGCATCTATTGCAGCTGCACCGGTATCACCAGAAGTAGCTACTATTATGTTAATTTTTTTTTGATCTCGACTTAAATGATATTGATAAAAATTACCTATTAATTGCATAGCAATATCTTTGAAAGCAAGTGTAGGACCATGAAATAGTTCTAAAACTTTCAAATTTCCTAAATGAGAGATTTTTACAACATCATTAGATCTAAAATTAGAGTACGATTTTGAAATTAAAGAAATTAAGTCATCTTTAGACATGAAATCTCCGATAAATGGATAAATAATTTCAGCAGCTAAATCATTGTAACCAAGATTTTTGAGGTTATCTAATTCCTCTTTTTGAAATTGTTTAATTGATTTAGGAACAAAAAGTCCTCCATCGTCTGCCAAACCTTTGAGGAAAACATCTTTAAAAGTAAAGTTTTTTTGATTATTTCTTGTACTAATGTAATTCATTTAATAATTTTTTTTTCTAAAATACAAATATAGCAAAAGAATTGAAAGCGCTAATGAAAACCAAGTAATCGCATATTTTTGATGATTATTAGAAATATTTGCAGTAATTTTTTTTGGTTTAGGGAATTGATAATTTCCATCTAAATAAATAATATATTTTGAAAAGTTTTTGCCTGTAAATTTAAAAATATCTTCTCTGTTTAAACTAAACCAGTAATTTTCTTCTAAATCATTATCAGGCTTAAAGATGTTCTTTTTGCCTTGTAGTTTTAATGTTCCAATAATATTTTTTTGATCAAATACATTTATTTCTTGAGTGCCCTTCTTTTCAAATGGTATCCAGCCTCTATTTATTAAATAATTTTCATCCCCAATGATAATTGGATTTATTACTTCAAATCCAGGAGTGCCAGATTCATTTAAATTGTATAAATAAATTTGTTTATCAAAATCTATTGACCCTGAAGTTTTGATTTTAAGAAAATTTTCTTTGTTTGATTGAGCTAATTCAACTGGAGGATTTTTTAATGAATTTTCAATCTCTAAAATCAAATTATTCTTCCAATTTAGACGAATAATTTGCCATGTACCTAATCCAATAAAAACAAGAATAAAGAAAATTATAAAGACGGAAAATAAAAACTTATGTTTCAAGGATCAAATTAACTTCCCCAAATATATATTGCAGCAAACAAAAATAACCAAACAACGTCAACAAAATGCCAATACCATGCAGCTGCTTCAAAACCAAAATGATGGTCTTTAGTAAAATGACCCAATTTTCCTCTCCATAAACATACTGCTAAAAAAATTGTTCCAACTATAACATGAAAACCGTGAAAACCTGTTGCCATGTAAAAAACAGAACCATAAATATGATCTGAAAAGGCAAATGTAGCATGATGATATTCATATGCTTGAAGTGCCGTAAAAAATGCTCCAAGAATTACTGTTAGCACCAATCCTTGTATAAAACCTTTTCTATCGCCTTCTAATAATGAATGGTGAGACCAAGTAACTGTTGTACCTGATAACAGTAAAACTAATGTATTAATTAAAGGTATATCCCAAGGATCAAAAGTCACAATATCTTTAGGTGGCCACACATTTCCTACAAAATCATTTGGAAAAAGACTTACGTCAAAGTATGCCCAAAACCACGCAACGAAAAACATCACCTCAGATGCAATAAATAAAGTCATTCCATAACGATGGTGAATTTGGACTACCGGTGTATGATGACCTTGATGTTCTGCTTCAATCACTACATCTCTGAACCACATATATGCACCATAAATTAGAAGAGCTAATCCAAGATACATTCCCCATGAAACATCTGAATGCATATAATACACAGCACCTATAGCTAATACTAAACAAGAAAACGAGACGTAAATAGGCCAAGGACTTGGGTCTACTAAATGATAATCATGTTTTTTTTCAGCTGACATTTTTTTGGATTATGATTGTTTATAATAATCTGTCGAGAAAAAAGTATACGACATAGTTACATCTTCTAAGTTCTTAACGCTTGGATCATTGACCATTTCGGGGTCTAGGTAAAAAGTCATTACGTAAGTTGCTTTTTCTCCTGCTTTTAATTCTTGTTTTTCAAAACAAAAACAGCCTAGTTTACTGTAATATTTGCCAAAACTTGCTGGGGATACATTAAAACTTGCTACTCCAGCAGTTGGTTCGCCACTATAATTTTCAACCTCAAACTCTATTTTATTAACTTGACCAACTTTCACATCAATAACATTAGATTTCGCTTTAAATTCCCAAGGTAAATTATTTACATTGGTATCAAATCTAACACTCACAACTTTATTAAGAACTACTTTAGGAGCGTTATTTGATATTTGAGTAGTGCCTCCAAAACCTGTTACTCTACAAAATAGATCGTATAAAGGTACTGCAGCATATGATAAACCCAACATGAATACAAATATTCCTATAAGGACTAATGGTGTAAGACTCTTTTTTTTTATCATATTGCTCTATCAAAAACCCCAGTATTATATAATGTAAATAAGAACAAAAAAATCATGAAAGCAATAATTGCTAATGCGGTCTTGATATTTTTTTTCTTTGTTTTTTTATCTGGTATAATCATAAAATCTTATCTATCAAAAAAAGTACAAAAACCAAAAACAAATATAAGATAGAATAGCCAAATATTGATTTAGCTTTTTTTGCACTAAATTTATTTTTTTTAAATCTGTAAAGATCAAAACATAAATAATTATAATAAATAGTTAATAATAATGATGGAATTAAAAAAACAAGTCCAACAAAGTTAATTACATATGGAAAAATTACCACTGGAAGCATTAACAAAGAATAAACAAAAATATTTGCTTTTGTAGTTTCTATCCCGTTTGTTAAAGGGAGCATAGGGATATTTGCTTTCCTATAGTCATCTGATTTATATAAACTTAACGCCCAAAAATGTGAGGGTGTCCAAAAGAAAATAATTAAAAAAAATACAAAAGGTTCAAGAGATAATGATCCTGTAGCAATGGTCCAACCAATTACTGGAGGAAGAGCTCCTGCTGCTCCACCGATCACAATGTTTTGGGAGGTTCTTTTTTTTAACCAAATTGTATAAATTAAAACGTAAAATATAATTGTAAAAAGCAATATGCCTGCAGATATTCTATTTGTAAAATAATCTAGTGCAACTACTGAAATAACCGATAAAGTTATTCCAAATATAAGTGCCTGATTTTTATTCACTTTACCTGTTGGTATTGGTCTTAAGCAAGTTCTACTCATCAAAGCATCAAGATCAGACTCGTACCACATATTCAATGCCCCTGCTGCTCCCGCACCCATTGAAACTAATAATATTCCAATTATTGCATCTTGAGTTGAAACTATAGTTGGTGCAGTCAATAATCCTACCGCACAAGTAAATATCACAAGCGACATTACTCTTGGTTTCATCAATTTAAATAATTCAGAAAAATTCAGTAAGTCTTCCTGAGATAGATTGTCTTTTTTTAATTTTGAACTACTCATCAATTTTAAAGCTTTTATTTTTAGCTATGAGATTTTCCAGTCTCTTGATCATCTACAAACTTTGGTAATTCCTCAAAAGTATGGAAATTTGGTGGAGACGGAACGGTCCACTCTAAAGTTGTAGCTCCCTCACCCCAAGGATTCTGTGCTGCAGCTTTCTTTTTTGCAAAAGCATAAATCAAATTTACAAAAAATACAGCCAACCCAGCAACTGCAATATAAGACCCTATTGAAGAAATATAATTCCAGCCTGCAAATGCATCTGGATAATCAGCATATCTTCTAGGCATACCTGCTAATCCTAAAAAATGCTGTGGAAAGAAAATTAAATTTACACCGATAAAAGTTAACCAAAAATGTAATTGACCTAGCCACTCTGAGTATTCGTAACCAGACATTTTTGAAAACCAATAATAGAAACCAGCAAATATTGCAAATACAGCACCTAAAGAAAGGACGTAATGAAAGTGAGCTACAACATAATAAGTGTCGTGCATTGCAGTATCTACTCCTGCATTTGCTAAAACTACTCCAGTTACCCCACCAACTGTAAACATAAAGATAAAACCTAATGCCCACATCATTGGAGTTTTAAATGAGATTGATCCTCCCCACATAGTTGCTATCCAAGAAAAGATCTTTATTCCCGTAGGAACAGCAATAATCATAGTAGCTGCTAAGAAATAAGCTTTTGTATCTGTGCTTAGCCCAACAGTATACATATGATGAGCCCAAACTACAAAACCAACTATTCCAATTGCTACCATCGCATAAGCCATACCTAAATAACCAAAAACTGGTTTTCTAGAAAATGTTGAAACAATATGACTTATCATTCCAAACCCCGGTAGAATTAAAATATAAACTTCTGGATGGCCAAAGAACCAAAATAAATGTTGAAATAAAACTGGATCTCCTCCAGTTTGAGCTTCAAAAAAGGCGGTTCCAAAGTTCCTGTCAGTTAATAACATTGTTATTGCTCCTGCTAGAACTGGTAAAGATAATAATAATAAAAAAGCTGTAACTAAAATTGACCAAGCAAACAATGGCATCTTATGTAAAGTCATTCCAGGTGTTCTCATATTTAGAATTGTCGTGATAAAATTCACTGCTCCTAAAATTGATGAAGCTCCAGCCAAGTGTAAACTTAAAATCGCTAAATCCATTGCAGGTCCTGGTTGACCAGCTTTTGATGATAAAGGAGGATATATTGTCCATCCACCTCCAACTCCAGTTTGCCCTGGAGGGCCATCAGCAAAAATTGATAATATCAGTAATGTTAATGAAACAGGCAATAACCAAAAAGAAATATTATTCATTCTCGGGAATGCCATATCAGGTGCACCAATCATAATTGGAACAAACCAATTTCCAAAGCCACCAATCATAGCTGGCATTACCATAAAGAAAATCATTATCAATCCGTGACCTGTCACCAACACATTATACAAATGATAATTTCCACCCAAAATTCCATCTCCTGGATGCATCAATTCCATTCTCATTAAAACTGAAAATGCAGTTCCAATAACTCCTGCAACAATTGCAAAAATTAAATACATTGTTCCTATGTCTTTATGATTTGTAGAATAAGCCCAACGTTTCCAGCCTGTTGGTGTATGATGATCGTCGTGTGATGCTGTTTGTGTATACATTTTTATTTACTCACTAATTTAAGATTATTATTTTCTATTTCTTCTTTTGCAAATTTTTCTTTAGCTTCAGATAACCAATCTTCATACTCCTCCTCAGTCACAACTTTAACAGTAATTGGCATAAATGCATGCTTAATACCACAAAGTTCAGAGCATTGACCATAATAAGTTCCTACTTTTTCAGCTTTAAACCACGTCTCATTAATTCTACCAGGAACAGCATCTCTTTTAACACCAAACGATGGTAAAGCCCAAGCATGCAATACATCGTTTGCAGTAATTAAAACTTTTACAACTTTATCTACTGGCACAACAACTTCGTTATCTACTGCTAGAAGTCTAGGTTGATCTGGTCTTAGATCTTTATCTTCAACCATGTAAGACTCAAAAATAATATTTTCATCAGGATATTCATATCCCCAATACCACTGATATCCGATTGCTTTAATAGTTAAATCTGCTTTTGGTATTGCATCTTGTTTGTATAAAATTTTAAATGAGGGAACTGCAATTACAATTAAAATTAAGCATGGTATTAGTGTCCATAAAACTTCAACTGCAACGTTGTGAGTTCTTTTAGATGGATTTGGATTTGCTGAAGCTCTAAATCTTACACACGCGTATAACATTAAAAATAAAACGAATACACTAATTGCAATTATTATTGGTAATAATAGGTAATCATGAAAAGCAACTATCTCTCTCATTGACTCTGAGGCAGCTTTTTGAAAACCTAATTGCCAGTCAACAGGCTGGTTTGCAAAAGCTTTTTGCGGTATGAAAAGCGATGAAAATATAAATAAAATTTTATTCATTTTTAATAGCTATATAAAGCCCTTTTACAAAAATTACACTTTAGTTTTCGCGACAATTTATCAATTAATCACATAATTTACGATCGAAATTGCAGATATGACCGCGGTTTCTGACCTTAAAATATTCTCATTAATTTTAACCGGTTGAACGCCCTTAAAAGAGAGAATCTTCTCTCTTTCGGTCTCTGAAAAATCACCCTCTGGACCTACAATTATACAAACAGGTTTATCTGTAAATTTTGATTTATCAACTTTATTAATATTTGAATTTAAATCTGTAAAAATTAGATCCATGGAATTTTTTTTTAAAAAACTATTTAAATTTTGAGCGTCTTCAATATTTGGTACATTAATACGATTTGATTGTTCACAAGCTTCAATTACAATTTTTTCTAAGCGATCTTTGTTAATTTTTCTAACCACTGTTCTATCAAATATAATTGGTAAAAATTTTGTAACTCCAAGCTCTGTTGCTTTTTGCAGCATAAAATTCTGATAGTTTGATTTGATAGGAGAAAACGCTAACCATAATTCTTTTGTTATCTCTTTTTGTCTTAGTTGTTTTATTATCTTAAATTCAACAATATTTTTGGATATTCCTAAAATTTTTGCCTCCCACTCTCCCTCTTTATTGAATAATGAGAAAACCTCATTTTCTTTTACTCTCATTACTTTGCTTAAATAATGTGATTGATCCTTATCAAGTTTATCAATCATGTTTGCTGATAAAGTGTCTGAAAAAAATAATCTAATATTACTCATTTGTGTTAAGTTAATTTATGAAAAATATTAAAGCAATAATTTTTGATGCTTATGGAACACTGTTTGATGTCAATTCAGCTGCTGAAAAATGTAAAGATAAAATTGGAGATAAATGGGAGGGTTTTGCAAACTTTTGGAGAACTACTCAACTAGAATACACTTGGCTTAGAAGTTTAATGAAAAGACATAAAGACTTTTGGCAAATTACTGAGGACAGCCTAGATAAATCAATGAAGACCTTTAATATAAACGCTTCAATGAAAAATGAATTATTGAATTTGTATAAAGTTCTTTCACCTTTTAAAGAGGTTCCAGAAACCCTTAAAAAATTAAAAGAAAAGAATTTTAAATTAGCTATACTTTCAAATGGAACTCCATATCTTTTAAAAGAGTTGGTTGAAAGTAATAATTTAGATAAATTGTTCGATGATATATTTTCAATAGAAGAAGTTGGAATTTATAAACCAGACTCGAAAGTTTATGACTTGCCTATAAAAAAAATACAAAATTAAAAGTAATGAAGTTGCTTTCTTAAGTGCAAACACATGGGATGTTTCAGGGGGAGGAAATTATGGTTATCATTCTATTTGGGTAAACCGTAATAATAATATCTTTGACAATCTTGATTACAAACCTAATAATCAAGTTAAAAACTTAAGTGAACTTATCGATTTAATTTAAATTAAAAGAGGAGTATATGAATAAAGGACAAAGAGCAGGAGAAAGTGCAATTGCAGTAGATGTCGAAGAAGGAAAATCTTATTATTGGTGCAGTTGTGGCAAAAGTTCTAAACAACCCTTTTGTGATGGCTCACATAAAGGTACTGAATTTAATCCTGTTGTATATAAAGCTGAAACGACAAAAAAAAAGTTTTTTTGTGCTTGTAAACAAACAAACAATCAACCCTTTTGTGACGGTTCACATAACAAAAAGTAACATTGAAAATTTAGATTTAATAATTACTCTAGGTATATATGACAATTGAAATAGATAAAATTATCGACCCCATTCCAGCATCAGATGGAGCTGGAGTTAAATTAAAAAGAAGTATTGGTGTTGAACCAAATTATTTTGATCCTTTTTTAATGTTAGATGAATTTGGTTCAGAAAATAGTGAAGATTATATCGCTGGATTTCCTCCACACCCACATAGAGGAATTGAAACGGTTACTTATATGCTTGCTGGTGACTTTGAGCATGAAGATAGTACTGGTGGAAAAGGTAGAATGACCGCTGGTGATGTTCAGTGGATGAAAACAGGAAGTGGAATTATTCACTCAGAAATGCCTGCTATGAAAGAGGGAAAACTTCACGGATTTCAATTATGGATAAATATGCCAGCAAAATTAAAAATGAGTAAACCAGAATATATTTATATTGATGCAGATAAAATGAGTGTCCACAAAGATGGCGATAAGCAAGTAAAAGTTATCGCAGGTAAATTTGAAAAAGCTGAAGGTCCAGTTAAAGGACATAATGTTGAACCTGTTTATTTTGATGTTGAGTTAAATAAAAACAAAGATTTTAAATTTAGTCTTCCCTCTACGCACAATACATTTATCTATCTTATAAAAGGTGAAATTAAAATTGGTGAAAAAAAACATGAAAAAGTTAAGGATAGTACTTTGATCTTACTATCTAAAGGAGAGAATTTAAAAGTCAGAGCACAGTCTGATGCAAAATTTTTAGTTATTTCAGGCAAACCTATCAATGAAGAAATAGCAAGAGGTGGACCATTTGTAATGAACACTAAAGCAGAGATCTTGCAAGCTGTTCAAGATTATCATAATGGTACATTTGTAAAGTAGATAATGAAATCAGTTCAAATAGATAAATTTGGTGGACCAGAAGTTTTGGTTGTTAAAGATGTAGAATTAGGAAAGCCTGGACCAAAAGAAGTTTTAATCAAAAATTTATCAATTGGTCTTAATTTTATAGATGTATATCATCGAACAGGTCTTTATCCTATCCCCTTACCAAGTGGTATTGGACTTGAAGCTTGTGGAGTAATTGAAGAAATTGGCTCTGAGGTAAAATTATTTAAAGTTGGCGACAGAGTTACTCATGCATCAATGCCTATTGGAGCATACTCAGAAAAACAAATAATGCCTGAAGAAAAATTAGTTTCTGTCCCCGATGGAGTTTCTGATGAAGTAGCATCTTGTATTACACTAAAAGGAATTACTGCAGAGTATCTATTACATAGAGCTTATCCATTAAAAAAAAGGGATAAAGTTTTATACCATGCTGCCGCAGGTGGACTTGGCCAGATTTTATGTTCATGGGCCAATGCTTTGGGTGCTGAAGTAATTGGGACTGTTGGCTCAAAAGCTAAGGAGGAAATAGCTAAAAAGAATGGTTGTCATCACGTAATAAATTATTCTGAAAAAAATTTTGTTGAAGAAGTTGAAAAAATTGTAGGTAAAAATGGAATTGATGTAGTCTATGACGGGGTTGGTATCAAAACATTTAAAGGGTCAATTGAAACATTAAAAATTAGAGGAATGATGGTAGCGTTTGGAAATGCATCAGGTTATGTTGATACGATTGACGTCAAAAAAGATATAAATGCGAAAGGACTATTTTTTACAAGGCCATCTATTGCTCACTATACTGTTAAAAGGGAAGAGCTTGTAGAGTCAGCTAAAAAAGTTTTTGACGCAATCTTATCGAAAAAGTTTAATGTTGAAATTTCAAAAAAATACTCACTTAAGGATGCTGCTCAAGCACATAAAGATTTAGAGGCAAGATTGCTAACAGGTCCAGCAGTAATAATTCCTTAATCTAAATTTACATCCATATCAGACATATGAAGTCTTAGAGCGTTCGTTGAAATGTGAATTTCTCGAATAAAAAATAGTATTGAAATAATCATAGATAAACAACAAGAACCAAAAATTATCCGAGCTAAAAAAACTTCGTCTAGGTAGAGAGCAAAAACAGTTAACATGTTAAATAAGAAGCCAAAGGCAGCAAACAAAATAGTCCATCTCAAAAGCGTAATTCTTCCACTTAAATTTATAAACTGCTTTTTCCATTCAGGAGGAATATGTTTTTCGTACACATGTTCATCATGAAGCTGTCTTATAAGAATGCTTAATGAATGGAATCTATTACTATAAACTGACATCAACAATGGTATTGCTGGAAACATCAAAGCTGTCACAGTATAATCAATATTCATACGAATCAATTTGATTATCAATCTTGCCTTTGTTATTTACAAGTAAAATCTTATGAACCAATTAAATCTTTTTGTAGAACTTACCAGACTTAAAAAACCGATTGGATACATGCTGTTATTTTGGCCATGTGCATGGGGGCTTACAATAGCATATGATTTTTCATTAAATTTAAATATTTATTTTCTTTACTTATTACTATTTTTTTTAGGATCTGTTTTAATGAGATCTGCTGGATGTATAGTAAATGATGTTCTTGATAGAAAGTTTGATAAAAAAGTATTAAGAACTAAAGATAGACCAATAGCTTCTGGAAAAATATCAATTAAACTTGCTTTACTATATTCGGGAGTTCTATGTTTGATTGCTTTTCTAGTTCTAATCAATTTTAATTTTTTTACAATTATTATAGCTTTGGCATCTATGCCTTTAGCGTTTACTTATCCGTTAATGAAAAGATTTACCTATTGGCCCCAACTGTTCTTAGGCATAACTTTTAATTATGGATTATTGCTTGGATGGACATCTATTAATGAGGAAATAAGTCTTATTCCGATTATATTTTATCTTGGCGCCATATTTTGGACATTGGGTTACGACACAATATACGGATATCAAGATATTGAAGATGATGAAATTATAGGAGTTAAATCAACATCAATAAAGTTTAAACAAAATCCAAAAATATTTTTATCTACATGTTATTTTATTTTTACCCTTCTTTTTATTGTTACCGGTATCAAATTAGATTTTAATAATTATTTTTTTATAGGAACTATGGCAGTTTTCTTTCATTTATCAGTTATTCAAATTATGAATTTCAATAAAAAAGATAGGGAAAAATGTCTAAAAATTTTTAAAAGTAATAACTTTTTAGGATTAATAATATTAATTTGTATTCTTGTAGGTAAGCTAAGTTAAATGACTAATACAGAAATTTTAATAGATCTTTATAAAAGATATACAAAAAAACATATTAAAAAAATTTTTCTTTCTGTGTTCTTTTCTGTATTGGTTGCAGGTAGTACTGCTATGATTGCATACCTGCTTGATCCAGCAATAGAAAAAATCTTTATTGAAAAAAATCAGAAACTAATGTTAATAATTCCCATTGTTATTTTAATTACATTTGCAGTTAAGGGCACTTCACTTTATTTAGCTAAAACCTTATTAATTCAAGTTGGTGGTGAAGTTCAAAAGATTCTTCAATTACAAATTATGCAATCAATATTAAAATCAAATGTTGAAAAGATTAATAAAAAACATTCAGGAAAATTTCTATCACACATTAATTATGACTCGGGGATGGTTATGAAGCTTGTAACCGATACAATCTTATTATTTACCAAAGATAGTTTAACATTAATTGGTCTTATAGGTGTAATGTTTTACCAAAATTGGAAGTTAGCAATATTCGCTATTATAATGATACCTTTAGCATCTATTGCTGCAAAATCTTTGGGTAAAAGAATCGGTAAAGTTTCAACAGAATCGCAAGAAATTGCAGGTTTTTTAAGTTCATTTTTTATAGAAATTATTAAAAATCATAAAGTCATAAAAATTTTCCAAACCGAACAATATGAAAATGAAAGATTAAGTAAAATTATAAATACTTTTAAAGAAAAGGTTGTAAAAATTCAAACCGTAATGACTAGAGCTACACCAATTATGGAAACTCTGACTGGTTTAATGATTGGAGGTTTAATTTATTATTCTGGTAACTTGATTATAAAGGGAGAGTTAGAATTAAATAATTTTTTTTCATTTTTAGCAGCCATGATGTTAGCTTACCAACCTGTAAGATCATTAGCGACTTTAAATATGGGTATCCACCAAGGATTGTCGGCTGCAAAAAGGTTAATCCCGATTATTGATGAGGATAATACTGATAAAAATTATAATAATCACCTTAAAATTGATCAAGGGAATATAAATTTTAAAGATATAAGTTTTAAATATTCTGAAGGTTTAAAAAATGTTTTAAACAAAATAAATTTAGAATTTAAAAGTGGTCAAATGACTGCATTAGTTGGTCATAGTGGTGCAGGAAAATCTACTATACTAAATTTTATTCCAAGATTTTATGAGCCATTGAACGGAAAAATTTATGTAGACAATCAACCAATCGACGAACACTCATTATCATCTTTAAGAGAAAATATTTCATTGGTTAGTCAGGATATATCGTTATTTGATGATACTATTAAAAATAATATAAAGTATTCTAGACTTACAGCCTCTGATGAGGAAATCGTTGAAGCAGCAAAATTATCCAATTGCGATGATTTTGTAATGAATATGCCAAATGGATACGACACTGTAATAGGTGAAAATGGTGTAAGATTATCTGGCGGAGAAAAACAAAGATTGTCAATTGCAAGAGCAATACTAAAAAAAAGTAAAATAATTCTATTAGATGAAGCCACCTCCTCTTTAGACGCGGAAACAGAGGATAAAATTCAAAAAGCGATTAATTATCTTACAAAAAATAAAACAACAATCGTAATTGCTCACAGATTATCTACTGTTCTAAATTCAGACAAAATTTATGTAATAGATTCTGGAAAAGTGGTAGCAGAAGGAAATCATAATGAACTATTAAATTCTTCATCTATTTATAAAAATTTTTATGATAAGCAATTAAAATCTTAATGTTTTTTATTTATAAAATTTTAATTAATTTAGTATTTTTTTTTTCTCCAATAATTATTATTTTTCGAATATTCAAGGGTAAGGAAGACTTATTTAGATTTAAGGAAAAAATAGGTTTTTTCTCAAAAAAAAGAAAAGAAGGGAAATTGATTTGGTTTCATGGAGCCAGCGTAGGTGAAATCCAAAGTATTATTCCATTAGTAGAAAGATTTGAAAAAAATAAGAAAATTAAACAGATTTTAATTACGTCTAATACTGTAAGTTCATCGTTTATAATTAAAAATTTAAAATTAAAAAAAACAATACATCAATTTTTTCCTATTGATTGTAACTTTATTTCCAAAAGGTTTTTAAATTATTGGAAACCTTCAAGGGTTTTTTTTATAGACTCTGAAATTTGGCCCAATACTATAAATAACTTATATAAAAGAAATACGCCAATATTTATTCTTAACGGACGAATCACGAAAAAATCATTTAATCGATGGAAAGTTTTTTCTTCTTTTGCAAAATCAATCTTTAGTAAATTTGATTTATGTCTTTCATCAAATATTGAAACAAAAAAATATTTGAAAAAATTAGGGGTAAAAAATATAAAAACAATTGGTAATCTAAAATTTAGTCAATCCGAAAATGAAAAAACTAACTTAAATAAAAACCTGGTGAATTTAATTAACTCAAGGAAAACATGGTGTGCATCTAGTACTCACTATAATGAAGAAAAGTTTTGTGGAATAGCACACATAAAATTGAAAAAAAAATTCAAAAACCTGTTAACGATAATTATTCCAAGGCACATTAACAGAATTAATGCAATTAAGACAGAACTCAATACCTTAAATCTAAAAGTTCATTTAGATGAACCTAAAAAGAAAATTGACCCTAATACAGATATTTATCTAGTAAATTCTTATGGAAAAACAAAATTGTTCTACAAAGTCTGTAAAAATATTTTTCTAGGAGGATCATTAATTAAACATGGTGGTCAAAACCCATTAGAAGCAACTAGATATGGTTGTAAAGTTTTGCATGGTCCAAATGTTTCAAATTTTAGAGAAATTTATAGATTTCTTAATAAAAAAAATTTATCAAGAAAAATAACTAATCAAGATCAACTAATTAACTATATCATCAAATATTTTAATTCCAAAAATAACTCAAAAAAAATAATTAAGGATTTACATTTGATAGGAATAGATATTTTAAATAAAACCTATAAAGAAATTAATAAATGATTTTAAAAAAACCAAAATTTTGGGATTTAAAAAAACCAAATTTTTTTGCGTATTTACTTTATCCTTTTACAATATTTGTTGAAATCAATAATATTATCTCCACTCTTATACCAAAAAAAAAATTCACTGAAATAAAAACTTTATGTGTTGGAAACTTATATGTTGGGGGTACTGGAAAAACTCCAACTTCATTACTTCTATACAATCTTTTAAAGAAAATGAATATTAATCCGGTAACTGCAAAAAAATTTTATAATAATCAAATGGACGAACAAAAAACTTCTTGAAGATAATTCAAATTTCATCTCACTAACTGATAGAAAAAAAATAGTTAAAAAAGCTATTGAGATGAAATTTGATATGATAATTTTTGATGATGGACTTCAAGAAAAGTGGATCGATTATGATATAAAGTTTGCTTGTTTTGATAGTGAGAAATGGATTGGAAACGGTCATTTAATACCCTCTGGACCATTAAGAGAAAAACTAGATACTATAAAAAACTATCATGGAATATTTTTAAAAACAGTTAATGAGAACTCAAATTTAGATTATATTTTTAATAAAATCAGAAATATAAATCCAAATATTGAGATTTTTGAGACAAATATTGAAATTAAAAATATCAATCAATTTAATATTGATAAAAATCATATTATTTTTTCAGGAATTGGAAATCCGGATAGTTTCAAAAAGTTACTACTTAAAAATCAATTTAAAATAATTGAGGAGATTACTTTTCCAGATCATTATAATTATCAAGATAAAGATATTTCAGAAATCATAAGTAAAGCAAATTCCAATAATGCTGAAATCATTACAACTGAAAAAGATTTCAAAAGAATTCCTCAAAATTTTAAAGAAAAAATTAATTTTTTAGAAATAAATATCCAAATTAAGGATGAAACTAAGCTTGTTCAATTTTTAAAAACCAAAATAAATGAAATTAATTAAATATTTTATACAGTTTATTTTAATTATTTTTTTATTTTTATTATTTAAGATTTTAAGATTGAAACTATCGAAATCTTTTTCAAGTTTTATTTTCAAAACAATTGGCCCTCATTTTAGATCAAAAAAAATTTCTCATTCTAATTTAACTATAGCTTTCCCTAAATTAGATGAAAATGAAAAAGATAAAATTGTAAACGATATGTGGGCTACTTATGGTAAAATCTTTGCTGAATATATTTTTATAAAAAATTTCAGGCAATCTCCTAAATTTTCAAAAAAAATTATTATAGAAAATCAAAAAATCTTAGAAAAAATTAAGCAAAAAAATACTCCAGTAATCTTTATATCGGGACATTTTGATAATTTTGAATTAATGGCAATGCATATTGAAAAGTCTGGTGTTGATTTAGCTGCAATTTATAGACCTTTGAATAATAAATTTCTAAATCCGCTAATGGAAAATATAAGAAAAAATTATATTTGCAAAAAACAAATTCAAAAAGGAATTTCTGGTACAAAGCAGTTACTAAGAGAATTCAAAAATGGGACGTCTATTGCTTTAATGATTGATCAAAGAGTTTCTGAAGGAATAAAATGTGATTTTTTTGGTCAAGAGGCTCTCACGACTACAATACCAGCTCAGTTTATCAAAAAATTTAATGCTGAAGTAGTTCCTATTAGTATTGAAAGATTAACAGATGATAATTTTAAAATTAAAATTTTTGATAATATTCAATTTTCTAAAAGTGACTCTGTTGAAAAAATTACACTGGAACTAAATAAAATTTTAGAAAAAATGATTATCGCAAACCCAAAACAATGGATTTGGACACATAATAGATGGAAAATATAATGATTTAGTTTTCTGATTCTCTTTTTTGATGAGCTTCCTTATACGAAAAATAGGCCTCTTGAGTTTCCACATTCCAATAGTTTAAATTATCCAAAGAAATTTTTTTACCTGAAACTGCACATAGAACATGGTCACCATTCTCAATTATTTTGAAATTATTTGGTAAATATTTTAATTTAGCTAATTTTTTCATGATTTATAGTTTATATATAATTATATGAAAGTTGGAGTAATAGGAAGCGGTGGAAGGGAGCATGCCATATGTATATCTTTAAAAAAATCAAAAAATATTGACAAAATTTACTGTTTTCCAGGAAATGCGGGTACTAGCTTTATTGCTGAAAATATTGAGATTGATCTGAATAATTTTGAGGAATTAAAAAGAGTTATAGAAGAACTAGGTATAGACATAATAATAGTAGGTCCTGAAAAACCTCTGGTAGATGGAATAGTCGACTTCTTGGAACAAAATAAAATTAAAGTCTTTGGTCCAGATCGTGTTTCTTCACAGCTTGAAGGTTCAAAGATTTTCACAAAAAATTTATGTAAAAAATATAATATCCCCACTGCAAAATTTGGTGTCTTTAATACCATTCAAGACAGTCTTTCATTCTTAAGTGAGTGTAAATTTCCTATAGTTGTAAAGGCTGATGGTTTAGCAGCGGGTAAGGGCGTCTATATCTGTGAAACTCATGATCAATCAAAAAAAGCAGTTGAAGAAATTTTCAATGGAAAATTTGGAGAAGCAAAACAAATTTTAATTGAGGAATTTTTAAAAGGCGAAGAAATGAGTTTCTTTATAATTTCTGACGGTATCAGTTATAAAATATTTGGAACAGCACAAGATCACAAGCGAGCTTTGGAAGGAGATAAGGGTAAAAACACGGGAGGAATGGGGGCCTATTCACCTTCTCGATTGGAAAGTGAAAAACTGGAAAAAAAGATAATAGAAAAAATAATCGAACCAACATTAAAAGGTTTAAAAGAGATAAAAAACAAATTTAGAGGTTTTCTATATGCGGGATTAATGATTGTAGATGGAGAGCCTTTTTTAATTGAATATAATGTAAGAATGGGTGATCCTGAATGTCAAACAATACTTCCAAGACTCAAAACCGATTTTTTAGACATTGTGGTTGCCACTGTAAATGAGGATTTAAAAAATATAAATTTAGAATGGTTTGAAGATAAAAGCATTTGCGTTGTTTTAGCTTCAAAAGGATATCCAGATGAATTTAAAAATAATTTAGAAATAAAAGGCCTTAAAGAAATTAAGCTTCAAGATAATGAATACATTTTTCATGCGGGGACTAAAGTAAATAATTCAAAAATATACTCTAATGGTGGGAGAGTGTTAAATTTTGTAATTAAATCTGATAATTTAAAAATTGGTAGAGATAAAGCCATAAGTTTAATTAATAAATTAAATTGGCAAAATGGATATTTTAGAAAAGATATTGGTTATAAGATTATATCGTAATGAGAATAATTTCTGGGAGATTTAAAGGAAAAAAGTTATTATTACCTAAGGATAAAAACACTAGACCTTTAAAAGATTTAGTGAAAGAGTCAATTTTCAATCTTCTAGAACATTCAAAAAAAATGAATGTAAATTTAAAAAATTCTACAGTTTTAGATTTATTTTCCGGCTCTGGGTCTTTTGGAATCGAATGTTTATCAAGAGAGTCTAAATATGTATGTTTTTTTGAGAATTATTTTGAAGCAATTAAAGTATTAGAAAAAAATCTTCTTCTTTTCAAAAATGAAAAAAAATTTAAAATTTTGAAGGATAATTGTTTTGAATATTTTGACTCTGAAAAAAAAATAGATAAAAAATTTGATATAATTTTTATTGATCCTCCTTACAAAGAAATAAAAATTAATATGTTAATTGAAAAGATTATTTTTAGAAAACTTCTTAAGAAAGACGGTATTTTAATTATTCACAGACATAAAAAAGATAAAATAGTAATAACTGAAAAAATTAATATTCTCGATACTCGAACTTATGGTGTCTCCAAGGTATATTTTGCTAATTAAGATCTTTTTAAAAGTTTTTTTGTTTCTATTTTAATAAGTTCAACAGCTGGTTGATCGTAAGGGTTTATTTTCAAAGCCCTAGCTAAAAGAATTGTTTCTAAAATAAAATATGTAAATAATTCACCTAGCACTTCTTCATTTTTAGATTTTATAAAAAAACTTCTAAATGGTATATTTTTTTTTTGGAAAACTTTTTTTGTTGCTAGGATTTTGGAGTAAAGGATATCACCTAGATCCTTTCTTTTTAAAAATTTTAAAGAACCAGGAATCATATCTTGATTTAATTTTGGGTAATTTCGATCCTTCGTATAAAAAAATGTGTAAAAATTGTTTTTATTACCATCCAAATATAACTGCATTAAACTATGATTATCTTTAGGCATATTTGATATTATTGGAAAAATGCCATTTTCTTTTTTTCCTAAACTTTCGGCTACTAATTGTTGATACCATTTTAAAAAATTATTCGCAGTTTCATCATAACTGAGGATTACTGAATTAAATTTTTTTCTTTTAACTAACTCTAAAATATTTGAAACATTAATTATGATTGAATTTAAAAATTTCTTATTGGCCACTAAATTATTAAATTTTTTAAATTTCATAGTGTCCAACCCCATTAACTCTGCTGGTAACATGCCAACCTCTGATAAAACTGAATATCTTCCACCAATAAAGTTATTATGATCAATAATATCCGCTCTTAGCTTCATACTTATTTCTCTTAAAATACTATCTTTTTTATCTGAAACTAAAATATTCTTATCATTTTTTTTAATATATAAATTAGAGTTAACAATTGTCTCTAACGTATTTCCAGATTTTGAGATTACTAAATTAAGATAATTTTTTTTTGGAAATATTTTTTTTTGATTTAGATTTTCAAGAAAATAAAAATTTTTATTTATTTTATGTTTTAAAAAATCATAAATTGCCATTGTTCCTAAAGAGGATCCTCCCATACCAAAAACTCTAATATCTTTATATTTTTTATATTTTTTAATAGATTTTTTTGTATAGCTGTATTTGTAGTTTTTTGATAAAGAATTTATAACTTCACTTTTCGAGGAAATTAAATCTTTTAAAAATTTTTTTAATTTTAAATTTACTTTTTTATTTATAAAATTTTCAAAAATAAGATTTTTGGTTGACATTATTGTTTTTGGATTTTTTCTGAAATACTTTTTTTAATATTAGATTTTGATGAATTCTGATTATTATCCTCCTCTGCACTATTTTGATTTCCATCAAACACAGATTTTATATTAATATCTTTATCTGTAGTTTCGGGTTGCTCATTAGGTTTTGGTAATTTAGAAAAGTCTGGTGGTAAAACCAAAGGATCTTTTTTTTCTATTAAAAATTCCTCACCTGAAGTAGCCTTCTTTTGTAGTTTGAAACCTCCACAAGAAAATAAAAATGAGGATAATGCCAAGATTAGGAAAGTATTATAAATAAATCTCATTTAAATTTTTTTACCAAAGATTTCAAAACATATTAAAAAAATTATGCCAATAGTGATAAATATATCAGCAACATTAAATATAAACCAATGAAAATTGTTAATATGTATATCTATAAAATCTGGCACCGCAGAGTAAAATATTCTGTCAAAAATATTTCCGAGAGAACCACCTATAATCATCATATAACTTAATTTTTCAAATCCACTAGATCTAAACATTAGCCAAATAATGATGACGGTTATTAGGCAAATAAAGATTGTTAGAAAATTATAATATAGTTTTTCATCAAAAGAAAATAAACCAAAAGCAATACCTTCGTTCCAAATCAAATTAAAATTTAAAAAAGATGTAACACTAATGCCATATTGTTCATAAGTTTCTGGAGAACTAATGATCAATAATTTACTAATTCGATCAATTAAAAAAATAAAAATAATTATAGAAAAATCTACTAAATGTTTTTTTAACATTTTATTTGCAATTTGGTCTTTCACATGGTGCACTTTTGATTTTCCAACATATTGGACATTTTTCACCTGTTGCTTTACTTGTTTCCACAATTATTTCATTAGTATCACCATTCTCAATTTTGACTGAAGAAGTTATACAAAGTTCTGATAGATCAATATTTTTTAAAAATTTCTGGTTTTCGTTATTCAATTTTACGATTAACGCAGCTTCTAAACTAGATCCAATATCTTTGCTTGCTCGTTTTTGCTCAATACTAAGGTTACAAATATCTCTTATTTTGATTAATTGTTCCCATTTAGAATTTAAGTTCGAGTTATCAAATTTTTCGGGGAAATTCAAAAATTTCTCGAGATGAATACTTTTTTTATTTTTTGAAATAAGTTGATAAATTTCCTCAGTTGTGAAAGATAATATTGGTGCAAACCATCTTAGTAAAGAGTTAAGAATAACATTTAGCAATATAAGAGTAGATTTTCTTTTTTCAGAATTTAATGGATCACAGTACAAAGTATCTTTTCTTATATCAAAATAAAAGGCAGATAGATCTACAGTACAAAAATTCAATAATTCTTTATACAAATTATGGAAATCATAATCTTTGAAATACTTGTTAAATTTAGAATTTAAATTGTAAATTTTATGAAGCATAAATTGTTCTAATTCAGGTAAATTCTCAATTTTAATTTTTTCTAAATCTATTTGTTCAAAATTATCATTAAGATTTCCAAGCAAATATCTAAATGTATTTCTTATTTTTCTATAAGACTCAGCATGCTGATCTAATATTGAATAGTCTATTCGAAGATCCTCAGCATAATTTGAGGAAGCGACCCAAATTCTAAGTATATCAGCTCCATATTTTTTGAGAATGTCTTCAGGCGCAATTACATTTCCTAAGGATTTTGACATTTTTAAACCTTTGCCATCAACTACAAAACCATGAGACAGAATAGACTCAAAAGGTGCACGATCTCTAGTTCCGCAAGACTCTAAAAGAGACGAATGAAACCATCCCCTGTGTTGATCAGAGCCCTCGAGATACATAGATGCAGGCCACTTTAAATCTTTTCTTTTCTCTAATACAAATGAGTGTGTAGATCCACTATCAAACCAAACCTCTACGATATCACTTAACTTTTCAAAATCTTCAGCTTTATATTTTTTTCCGAGAAATTTTTGTGGGTTGTCTGAAAACCAACAATCAGATCCCTCTTTTTCATAAATTTTCGCAATATTTTCAAAGACTTCATCATCAACCAAAATTTCACCTGTCTTCTTGTTAATAAAAATAGGTAATGGAACTCCCCATACTCTTTGTCTTGAAACACACCAGTCGGGTCTTGTTTCAATCATCGATTTTAATCTTTCTTTTCCTTTGCTAGGATAGAAAGTTGTTTCATCAATTGCTTTTAAAGCTTTATTTCTGAGTTTATGACTATCCATAGAAATAAACCATTGAGGAGTTGCTCTGTGAACTAATGGTGCTTTGGACCTCCATGAATGAGGATAAGAGTGAACAAGTTCACCACTCGATAATAATTTTTTTTGATCTTTTAATTTTTCAATCACAATCGAATTAGATTTAAAAATATGCATCCCTTCAAAAAGTGCTACATTTTTTGTATATCTTCCATCGCCATCAACTGTTTCAATTGCTTTAATTCCATTATTCATACACAAATTAAAATCATCAGGACCATGACTTGGCGCGCAATGAACAATTCCAGTACCTTGTTCTGTAGTAACAAAACGTGCTTCCAGCATAGGTATGTCATATTCATAACCAAGTTTTAAAAAAGGATGATTACAAATTGTTCCTTTTAAATCTTTACCTTTAAAATTTTTTAATTTTTTGAAACTTTGAATTTTGGTATCTTTTACAACTATATCTATTAATGCATCTGCAATAACAATTTTTTTATTTTTAAAGTCTCCATCGTCATTTACCTCAATTAATAAATAATCTAGGCTCTCATTGTAAGCTAAGGCTTTGTTAGCTGGAATAGTCCATGGGGTAGTTGTCCAAATTACTATTTCACTATCATTTAATTCTTTAATATTTGATGATTTAACTGGAAAAGATGCATAGATAGTATCTGACTTATGATCTTGGTACTCAACTTCTGCATCTGCTAAAGCAGTTTTTTCAACAGTAGACCATAAAACAGGTTTAAAACCTCTATACAAACTTCCTTCTTTTAAAAATTTACCTAGTTCTCTTACTATTTGAGCTTCAGCATCAAAACTCATTGTAGAATAATAATTATCCCAATCTCCTACAACTCCTAACCTTTTAAATTGATCTTTATGAATATCTATCCATTTTTCTGCAAAAGCTCTGCATTCTTTTCTAAACTCAACGATTGGAACTTCATTTTTGTTTTTTTTATTTTTTTTATATTGCTCTTCAATTTTCCATTCTATTGGCAATCCATGACAATCCCATCCTGGAACATAGACTGAATCTTTTCCATCCATTTGATGAAATCTTACAATTATATCTTTTAAAATTTTATTTAAAGCTGTTCCCATATGTATATTACCATTCGCATATGGAGGACCATCGTGAAGGACAAATTTTTCTTCTCCTTTTCTCGATTTTCTTAATTCATCATAAAGATTTATGTTTTGCCAGAGTTTCAAAATTTCAGGTTCTCGTGTTGGCAAATTTGCTTTCATTGAAAAAGCGGTTTTAGGAAGATTTATTTGAGATTTGCTCATTTTATTTTTTTGCTATTAATAAGTCAGTTTTAATTTGTTTTCTAAGTTGGTCGACATTTTTAAATTTTTTTTCTTTTCTAATAAATTTTTTAAATTCTACTGTTAAATACTTATTATAAAGATTTCCAGAAAAATTAAATAAATGAACTTCCAATAATATTTTTTTTCCATTAAATGTTGGTCGATAGCCTAAATTTGCAATCCCTTTTAAGTAATTGTTTTTGCCATATCTTTTTGCATTTACTGCATATACACCCGGGCAGGCTAAAATATAGTCTTTGATATCAATGTTTGCTGTTGGGAAACCAATTTTTTTTCCTAGCTGTCTTCCTTTTTGAACCTTTCCAACAATTGACCAATTTCTATTTAGAATTTTATTGGCTTTCTCTAATTTTCCTTTTTGTAAAAGTTTTCTAACCAGCGATGAAGATGCTATTTTCTTATTGGTTAACAATGGTTGTGGTTTAACTACCTTATAACCACATATTCTCTCAAAATTAATTAACTGTCTAACGTTACCTTCTCTTTTATTTCCAAATCTAAAATTATTGCTTACAAAAATGAATTTTGGTTTTAACTTTTTACCTAATATTTCTTTAATGAACGTTATAGATTTTATTTTTGAGAATTTTCGATCAAACTTTTTTATTATCAAAAAATCCACATTAAGATTTTTGAGATTATCAATTTTTTGCTGCAAATTAGAAATTCTAAAATTATCTAAATTCTTATTAAAAAACATTTTGGGCATTGGTTCAAAAGTCAACACACCAATTTTTGAGGAATATTTTTTTTTATATTTCTTAGCTAATGAGAATAATTTTTGATGTCCTTTGTGAACACCATCAAAGTTGCCAATCAATATAATTGAGTTTTTGTATCTTGGATTGATATCAAAATTTTTATATATTTTCTTTGATTCTACCATTTCAATTCTGATTGAATATAATTACAAATTGCTTCATAAGATTTTGCAACTTTTTCAATTCCTTTTTCTTTAATCTCATCCTTATGAATTCCATTTGAAATTATTAAAGAGTCATAATTTAAAAGGTTCGCTCCTTTTATGTCAGTATTTAAATTATCACCTATGGAGAGAATTTTCTTATTTTTGTTATCGATAGATTGATTATAAACTTCAGGATAAGGTTTTCCAAAGTAAACAACTTCTCCACCCATTTTTTCAAAAACCATCGCAACGGAACCAGCACAAAATTCTCTGGTGTTTCCTCTGTCTACAATTAGATCAGGATTTGTACAAATCATCTTTTTTTTTATATTTTTTTCAAACAGATCTTTATAAAAATTTAAGTCCTCATTATGATCATCAAACAATCCAGTGCATAAAATATATTCACTTTTTTCTATATTATCTAATTTCATTTTTTTAAATTCTTTAAATAAATCAAAATCTCTTGGTGGACCAACGTGAAAAAAATTTTTATTAATCAAATTTTTCTTTAAATAAATGAGAGCTGCCTCACCAGAGGTAAAAACATGGTCTCTAATTTCTTTTTCCATGCCTAGTTTTTCTAAAAAAGATTTAACTGCATGGTTAGGTCTGGGTGCATTTGTGAGTAAAATATAGTTCTTTTTTTTTTTATTGATTTCTCTAAGAGCTTTTATTGCTTCAAGGTGAAGTGTGACCCCATTATGGACCACTCCCCATAAATCAATATAAAATAGCTGATAATTGTCTGCGATAGAACTTAGGCCTTCATTATCTAAATTTTTAGTCATCAAATTAATCTATAAACCAAAAAACCCTCAAATTCCTTTATTTTTTAACTAACTAATTTTTAAGTATATCTTGAAATAGTAAGGCCAATCTCTATATGAAGACCATATTAATAAGGAGAATTTATGAAATTTAGACCGTTACACGATAGAGTTTTAATAGAAGTTTTAGATAGCAGTGAAAAAACTGCTGGTGGAATAATCATACCTGATACAGCTCAGGAAAAACCTCAAGAAGGCAAAGTAGTTGCAGTTGGTGGTGGCGCAAAAACTGAGGACGGCAAAACAATACCAATGGATGTAAAAGTTGGAGATAAAGTTTTATTTGGCAAATGGTCAGGAACTGAAGTTAAAATTGATGGCAAAGAATACAGCATAATGAAAGAGTCGGACATTATGGGAATTTCAAGCAAATAATTTAATTTAAAGGAGAAAATAAAATGGCAAAAGTAGTAAAATTTGATGCAGAAGCAAGAGCAGCAATGATTAGAGGAGTTAATATCCTGGCTGATACAGTTAAAGTAACACTTGGACCAAAAGGAAGAAATGTGGTTATGGACAAATCTTACGGTGCTCCAAGAATTACAAAAGACGGTGTTTCTGTTGCTAAAGAAATTGATCTCGAAGATAAATTTGAAAACATGGGCGCTCAAATGGTTAAAGAAGTTGCTAGCAAAACGAATGATGAAGCTGGTGATGGAACAACTACAGCAACTATTCTCGCACAAGCTATCGTAAAAGAAGGTGTAAAATATGTTACTGCTGGCATGAACCCTATGGATGTAAAAAGAGGAATTGATGCTGCGGTGGATGTAGTTAAACAAAATCTTGTATCTTCAGCTAAAAAAGTAAAAGATAGTGATGAGATTGCTCAAGTTGGAACAATTTCTGCAAATGGTGATAAAGAAATCGGTACTATGATTTCTAAAGCAATGCAAAAAGTTGGTAACGAGGGTGTTATCACGGTTGAGGAAAACAAAGGAATTGAAACAGAATTAGATGTTGTTGAAGGTATGCAGTTTGATAGAGGATATTTGTCTCCATACTTTATTACGAATAGTGATAAGATGACAACTGAATTAGAAAATCCTTTTATTCTATTACACGAAAAAAAATTAACAAATCTACAACCAATGGTTCCTCTTTTAGAGGCAGTTGTTCAAGCTGGAAGACCATTAATGATTATTTCTGAAGATGTTGAGGGTGAAGCATTAGCTACTTTGGTAGTAAATAAATTAAGAGGTGGTTTAAAAGTTGTAGCTGTGAAAGCACCAGGATTTGGTGACAGAAGAAAAGCTATGCTTGAGGATATTGCAATTCTTACTGGTGGTTCAGTTATTTCTGAGGACTTAGGAATTAAACTTGAAAATGTTAAACTTGAAGATCTTGGTTCATGTAAAAAAATTAAGGTTGATAAAGATAACAGCACTATAGTGAATGGTTCAGGTAAAAAATCAGATATAGAAGCTAGATGTTCTTCAATCAAACAACAAATTGATGAAACAACTTCAGACTACGACAAGGAAAAACTACAAGAAAGATTAGCAAAATTAGCTGGTGGTGTTGCAGTAATTAAAGTTGGTGGTGCAACAGAAGTTGAAGTTAAAGAAAGAAAAGATAGAGTTGAGGATGCTTTAAATGCAACAAGAGCTGCTGTTGAAGAAGGTATTGTAACAGGTGGTGGTTGTGCATTATTGTATGCTGCTCAAGAGCTTGAAAAAGTTAAAGCTAAAGGTGAAGATCAAAAAGCTGGTGTTGATTTGGTAAGAAGAGCATTAGAGGCTCCTATAAGACAAATTACAAAAAATGCTGGTGTGGATGGATCGGTAGTTGTTGGCAAGCTTTTAGAACAAAATAAAAAGACACATGGATATGATGCACAAAACGAAGAGTATTGTGATATGTTCGCTAAAGGTATTATTGATCCTGTGAAAGTTGTAAGAACGGCTTTACAAGACGCAGCATCTATATCAGGATTATTGGTAACAACTGAAGCTATGATAGCTGACAAACCTGAAGAAAAAGATTCAGCCCCTGCTGGAATGCCCGGAGGAATGGGTGGCATGGGTGGCATGGGAGGAATGGGTGGAATGGGAATGTAATCGTTCCAACCCAAATCAAAATTCAAAAAGGGCAGTTTTTACTGCCCTTTTTTTTACCCTAAACAAAAATCTGCAATGAAGTTCACAATGAATGTTCAATGAAGTTTTTAGAATCATAAAACGGTGCTGAAGGCAACCCTAGTTTATTATTAATAACAAAAAATAATTAATTTCTTAAGCAGGATTTGGACATTCTATTACTCTGCCCATAGAATCTCTCTCACCACATTTTTTAGGTTGTACCTTATAACCCAATGGTACATACACTAAACTATAATAGTCATAATTTCTTTCAACAGAATGAGCAGTAATAATTCTGTTATTATCAAAATCAATAACTACTTGTTGACCGTAAGCACCATCCATCATTAAAATAGGTCTGTCTTCTAATCCGATTGGGTCAAAGTGAAACTGACCACCATAACTTTGTGCTGATCTATGATTGCCTTTAGATGTACTATAATCACCATGTCCTTTATCAACTCTATTTTCATACATTGTTTTTAAATACTTACCAACGCAAGTATCATTGTTCCAATGATTCATAATCATGTTAGCAATTCTTACATAATCATATCTGTCAGCATAGAAAGAATATCTTCCGTATTCACCAGATTTTCTGTTACCAGTTTTATTAGCATATAAAGTTTTATGAAAATAAACTCTTTTAGCAACTTTAGCGTCTTCTACAAATATTTTATGTAATAACTTGTTCCAGTCATCACCAGTTTTGTAAATAACATAGTTCATAATAACATTTGTTGTCATAGCACTATAGTTATAATAAGTACCAGGTTCTAAACCATCAACACCTTTAAAGTATTTCTTCATAACTTTTTTGATAGGTATAGTATTAACATTAGGACCTTTACCTTTGATAGGGTTGTCCCATGCGTAAATTCTTTGTCCTACTATTTTATCATCACCTGCCTGCATATTAAGTAAGTTAATTAATTTTTGATTTTCATATAAAGTACCTGTAACCGTTGGGTAATCTATTCTATCAAAAACGGTATGATTAATATAACCACCACACATTGCATAACCTGTAACTAAAGATACCAAAGACTTACCTATGGAATGTGAAGGATATGGTCCCCGATATTTACTTTTTCTATTTTCATCAACTAAAATTTTATTGTTTTCAAATAAGATGTAAGAAACTAAACCAGTATCTTTACGTGATATTTGTTCTTTAACTTTTACAGATAATTTATTAGTTTTTAAATCAAACTCAAAATCATAGGTTTCA
>CACDZR010000006.1 GCA_902557235.1 uncultured Pelagibacteraceae bacterium
ATTACATTAGTTGCAAGGCACGAAGATAGACCTAAATCTAAGTTTTTTATTGATAACTTGTTTGAAGATTTTATTCCATTAGAGGGTGACAGATATTATGGAGAAGACAAATCGGTAATTACAGGTTTTGCAAAATTTAAAGGTCAATCAGTATTAGTAATTGGTCAAGAAAAGGGTGAAAATCTAGAAACTAGAATTGAGAGAAACTTTGGCATGATGAGACCAGAGGGCTATAGGAAAACTATTAGATTAATGGAACTAGCTGATAAGTTTAATATTCCTATTATATCTTTTATAGATACTCCAGGTGCATATCCAGGAGTGGGAGCAGAGGAGAGAGGACAAGCAGAAGCAATCGCCAAGTCAATCGAGTGTTGTATGAAACTTCAAGTTCCAACTTTAGCTATAGTAATAGGTGAAGGTGGTTCAGGTGGAGCCATAGCTCTTGCATCGTCAAATAAAGTTTTAATGCTAGAGAATGCTATTTATTCAGTAATATCACCCGAGGGGTGTGCAACAATATTGTGGAGAGATCCAAAAAAAATGCTTGATGCCGCAAAAGCAATGAAACTATCTGCTAAAGACTTATTAGAGCTAAATATTATTGATGAAATAATTCCAGAACCTTTAGGTGGCGCTCATAGAGACAGAGATATGATTTTAGAGAATATAAAAAATTCTATTTCTCAAAACTTAGATTTTTTTAAAACTTTAACTTCTGAAGAAATTCTTAATCATAGAAAAGATAAATTCTTAAAAATTGGAAGAGGCAAAGGATTTATATCTAGCCCTGAAAGTCTAAGTGCAATCCAAACTTCTGGACTAGATTTAAAAGAAATAATTAAATCCAAAAAAAATATTGTAATTACTTTAGTAACGGTAGTTATTATAGCTGCCCTGACTTTATTTATTTTATAGAGCCCCACAACATTTCTTGAATTTTTTACCAGATCCACATGGACAAGGATCATTTCTACTCGTTTTTTTGCCAAGTTTTTTAAATTTTTCTTTCAATTGTCTCTGGTTTATTTTTTCAGTTGGTTCATTGTAAACTTTAAGATTCATCAATATTTTTACATAATCTAGTTTTAATTTGTCCAGTAAATTAGAAAATAAATCAAAAGCTTCTTTTTTATATTCTATAAGTGGATCTCTTTGTCCATATGATCTAAGACCCACAACCTGTCTTAATTGTTCTAAGTATTGGATGTGTGATTTCCAATTAAAATCAATGGATTGTAAAAGAATTCTTTTTTCTATTTCTTTTGATTGATTTTCCCCGAGAATTTTAGATCTTTCTTCTCTAGCAAATTTGAATTTTTCAAAAATTCTCTCTCTTAGTTTTGTATCACTCAAAGATATTAATTCATCATATTCATCATCGTTTAGACTTTTTCCAAAAATAGTCTTCAATCTATTGTTAAACTCATTATTTTTAGGATTTGATAATTTTTGAATTTTTAGACTTATTATGTTGTCCACTATTTCTGATAAAAAACTATCTGAATAATCAAAAATTTTTTCACTATCCATAGCATCTTTTCTTTGTGAAAATATTACATGTCTTTGATCATTTAAAACATTGTCAAATTTTATAAGGGTTTTTCTAATATCAAAATTTCGTGCCTCAACCTTTTGTTGTGCTCTCTCTAGCGCTTTATTTATCCAGGGGTGATCTATACTTTCACCATCTTTCAGGCCAAGTTTTTGAAGGATATTGTTCATAGATTCGGATCCAAAAATTCTCATAAGATCATCTTCTAAGCTTACATAAAAAATAGAGCTTCCCTCGTCTCCTTGTCTACCCGATCTTCCTCTTGCTTGATTGTCTACTCTCCTAGATTCCATTCTTTCAGTTCCAATAACAAATAAACCTCCTATAGATTTAATATAATCTTTATTTTTTTTGAGTTCATTGTCCTCAATCGATCCTTTTTTTCCACCTAGCTGGATATCTACACCTCTACCAGAAATACTTGTCGTAATTATCACTGATTTGGCTTTACCAGCATTAGCTATAATCTCTGCTTCATTTTCATGATTTTTAGCATTTAATACGATGTGCTTAATCTTTTCTTGTGTAAGTAATTTTGAATATATCTCAGATTTACTCACGCTAGATGTGAAGACCAAAAGAGGTTGACCCTTTTCGTGGCAATCTTTAATTTTTTTGATGATTGCATTATTTTTTTCTGCCTCAGTTCGAAAAATTTGATCATTGAAATCTTTTCTGATCATCTCTTTATTAGTTGGAATTACAATTACATTCAGATTATAGATTTCAAAAAACTCCTCAGACTCTGTAGCAGCTGTACCTGTACATCCCGATATCTTTTTATAAAGTTTGAAATAATTCTGGTATGTAATAGAAGCTAAAGTTTGATTTTCAGCCTGTATCTCAATTTTTTCCTTAGCCTCAATAGCTTGGTGGAGACCATCGCCAAATCTTCTTCCCTCTAATATTCGACCAGTTAATTCATCCACAATTTTGATGCTGTTATCTTTAACAAGGTAATCTTTATCCTTTTTAAATAGATGATTTGCTTTTAAAGATTGATTCACATAATGAACTAAATCAAGATTTTCTGGATCATAAAAATTATTGTTTTTTAAAACACCTGCACTAGAGAATAAACTTTCAATATGGTTAATACCTTCATTAGTTAATAAAATATTCCTGTCTTTTTCATCAATCTCAAAATCATTTTTGTTAAGGAGTTTTATTACTTTGTCCACTGCAACATATTGATTAGTTTTATCTTCTGCGGCCCCTGAAATTACCAAAGGAGTTCTTGCCTCATCAATTAGACAGGAATCTATTTCATCAACTATTGCAAAATGGTGTCCTCTTTGAACCATTTCATCTTTTGAATATTTCATATTATCTCGAAGATAATCAAACCCTAATTCACTGTTCGTAGCATAAGTAATATCGCAATCATAATTTTTCTTTCTTTCCTCATCGTTTTGATCATTATTTATATAGCCAGACGTTAAGCCTAAAAAACTGAAAATTTTTCCCATCTCCAAAGAGTCTCTTTTCGCCAGGTAATCATTTACTGTAACAATATGAACTCCTTTTCCTTCCAAAGCATTTAAATATGCTGCTAGAGCAATTGTAAGAGTTTTACCTTCTCCAGTTCTCATTTCTGCTATCTTATTTTCATGCAGAACAACTCCACCAATTATTTGAACATCGAAATGTCTCTCACTTCTTGATCTCAAAGAGGCTTCTCTTACAAGAGCGAAAGCTTCAGGTAAAATTTCGTTTAGGGAAGTTCCTTCTTGAATTCTCTCTTTTAATTTAATTGTTTTCTCTGGAAACTCTTTATCATTAAGTTTTTTTATATTTTCCTCTAAAAGATTGATTTGCTCTACTATTTTACCAATCCTATCTAGCTCTTTTTTATTGCTAGATTTAATAAATTTAGAAATAAAGTTTAGAGGATTTAACATTAGTTTTTGATATACATTTTAATTACAACTTTTAATATAGTTATTTAATTAAAATTTTAAATATCATGGGAATTAATTTATCAAATTTTTTAGCTTCAAAATCACACGATCGAAAAATGGGGCAATATCAGGACCTTGATCATCTAGACGGTTTAGCGGTATCCTCAGTAAGCGCTAATTTATACAACTCTAAAAGAGATGATTTAGCAATGTTCTATTTTCGTGATGGTGCAAATTTTGCATCACTTTATACCCAGTCTAAAATTTTGTCAGAAAATATTAAATGGAATTTAAGTCAAAAAACTCAAAAAATTTTTTCACTGATAGTCAATACTAGAAATGCAAACTCATTTACAGGAGAACAGGGTTATAAAAGCATGCAACATCTCGCAGATTTAATTTCAAAACAACTTACAGAAAAACAAAAAGAAGATGAAAATGATCCAAAAATAATTAAATCAAAGAATCTTATTTTTGGGTGTACTGGAACTATTGGGGAAAAATTTCCTGAAGAAAAAATTAAATCAAAAATTCCAGAACTAATAAAAAATATTAAATATACTCAAAATAAATATATTTGGATGAAAGTTGCTCTATCAATAATGACAACTGACACACAGCCAAAAATAGCAATGGAAGAATGCAAAATTGGAAATACAAGTGTAAAGATTTATGGAGTAGCAAAAGGTTCTGGCATGATACAACCAAATATGGCAACTACATTAGCTTATGTTTTCACTGATGCTGATATTTCTAACGATGTATTAAAAAAATTACTTAAGAAAAATATTGAGAATACTTTTAATGCAATTTCATGTGATAGCGATACTAGTACTAATGATATGATTTCAATTTTTTCCACTGGTAAAGCAAAAAATACTTTAATAAAGACCATTAATGATAAAAAAATAAAATCATTTGATATGTCTCTGAACAGTCTACTTTTAAATCTTGCAAAAAGAGTGGTGGCTGATGGAGAGGGAGCTTCAAAATTTGTAACAATAAATGTTTTAAATTCCAAAACTGAGCAGGATGCAAAAAAAATTGGTTTTTCTATTGCAAACTCCCCTCTAGTAAAAACTGCAATTGCAGGAGAAGATCCAAATTGGGGTAGAATAATTATGGCAATTGGAAAATCCGAAGTTGATATAAATTTGAGTAAACTATCAATAAAATTTGGTGATTTGATAATTGTAAATAAAGGAAAAATTTACAATCAATATAACGAGAGTGAGGCGGCAAAATATATGAAAGGATTGGATATTAATATAACTGTTGATATAGGAAATGGAAAAAAAAGTTTTACAGTTTACACTATGGATTTAACTAACGAATACATCAAAATTAATTCAGACTATAGAAGTTAGATATGTTGAAATTTCTCAAAACAGTAATTAAATAAATTAAATGATCAAATATAATTTGCTATGCAAAAAATGCGAACTAACATTCGACAGCTGGTTTGCAGCTTCAAAAGAATATGACAAGCTCAAAAAGAAAAAATTGATCAGTTGTCATAATTGTGGTTCTATAAAAGTAGAAAAAAGTTTAATGGCACCAAAATTAATAAGTAAAAAATTTAACAATAAAAATGAAAAAAAAGATCTTATAAAATATCAAAAAATAAAAAAAACAATAAGAGAATATCAAAAATTTATTAAAAATAATTTTGATTATGTTGGTGAAAACTTTGCTTATGAAGCGAGATCAATACATTATAACAATAAGAAAAAAAATAAAGGTATATATGGAACTGCTTCAAAGCAGGATTTAAAAGAACTCAAAGAAGAGGGTATAGATGCTCAAATGGTTCCATGGTTTGAGAATGAAAATAATTAATGTTTAATGAATTTGGCAATGTAATTTACCGATTTGTCATTTCCTACACTCCATTTATTTTTTATTAAATTAAAATTCATCCCATCTATTTTATCCAATCTAAGATTATTTTTTTCAAGTATTGAAATTAATTCTTCAGGTTTTAAAAACTTTTCCCATTCATGTGTTCCTATTGGTAGCCAACGCAATATATACTCAGCTCCTACAATTGCAAAAATATATGATTTTAATGTTTTATTTAGAGTTGCAACAAACATAAGTCCATTTTTTTTTAATAGCTTACTGCAAGATTTTAAAAAAAAATTCACATCTTCAACATGTTCTACAATCTCCATATTTAAAATAACGTCAAATTTATTTTTTGTATTAAATTTTTCTGGGGACGAGCAGAAATAATCTATTTTAAGATTATTTTTTTCTGAATGAAGCTTTGCAACTTTGATATTCTTATCAGATGCATCAATGCCAGTCACTTTTGCACCCAATCTACACATTGGTTCTGATAATAAACCCCCACCACATCCTATATCTAGAATTTTGATATCTTTAAGAGGAGTAGTATTATGATCGAGTTTAAATGTCTTAATAATATTTTCTTTTATGTATGAAATTCTTATTGGGTTAAATTTATGTAATGGTTTAAATTTACCTTCAGGATCCCACCATTCTTCGGCAATTTTAGAAAATTTCTCTATTTCTTTTTTATTTATTGTGTTATTTTTCATTTAAAGTTGACATTATATTCAACATGTATTTATTCAATATTTTTTAAATTTAAAAGATTATTTTACCATGAAAATTGTCGTATTAAAATTTGGAGGCACATCAGTTGGCAATATTAAAAAGATAAAAAGAGTTGCTAAAATTATTATTGATTACAAAAAGAAAAACTACAGGGTAATTGTGGTTTCTTCAGCTATGAGTGGTGTGACAAATGAGTTAATAAAAAAATCATTTGAAATTAGTGATAGTTTCTCAGAATCAGAACATGATGTTCTGGTTTCTTCAGGTGAGCAAGTTGCATGTTCTTTAATTGCTGGACGATTAATTCATGAGGGATATGAGTCTAGATCATGGTTATCTTGGCAAATTCCAATTTTGACTAAAGGAAAATATAAAAACTCAAGGATTAATCAAATCAATAAAGCAAATATTATAAAATATTTAAAAAAGGGTGGCATTCCAATTGTTACTGGGTTTCAGGGACTAAATGATGAAAACAGAATTACAACTATAGGACGGGGAGGATCTGATGCAAGTGCAATTATGATTGCTAAGTTTTTCAAAGCAGAGAGATGTATAATCTATACCGATGTAGAGGGAGTGTACACAACTGATCCCAACAAATTGAGAAATGCAAAAAAAATTAAAGTAATTTCATATGAAGAAATGCTGGAAATGGCATCACTTGGTGCGAAAGTCATGCAGCCAGTTTCAATACAAGATGCAAGATTAAATAGAATTAACATTGAGGTTAGATCATCTTTTTCTAAAAAATCTGGAACACTGATCACTAAAAGGTCAAATATAATCAGTAATAAAATTGTTACAGGAATTTCCTCAACTCAAAATGAATCCAAAGTTTCTCTTATAGGAGTGAAGGATAGACCAGGAGTAGCTGCGGCAATTTTTAAACCATTATCTAAAAATTTAATTAATGTTGATATGGTTGTGCAAAATATTTCAGCGAACGGCAAAGAAACAGATTTAACATTTACAATTAAAACAGATGACTTGAACAAAACAAAAAAAATTATTCATCAAAATAAAACTATTAATTACAGAAAATTACTTTTTGAGAAAGGTGTTTCAAAAATTTCAGTGATTGGAGTAGGCATGATAACCACACCTGGAGTCACATTTAGAATGTTTCAATCATTGGCAAATAAAAAAATAAATATTAAAGTAATTTCAACTTCTGAAATCAAAATTTCAGTTTTGATTGATAAAAAACACACACATAAAGCTTTGATTGCACTTCATAAAGAATTTAGATTAGATCAAAAAAAATGAGTATTAGACCTTTCAGAGATATAAAAAGAAGAAAAACAAGAGAGATCAATGTTGGCAAAGTAAAAGTTGGAGGAGCAAATCCTATATCAGTCCAATCAATGACCAACACTCTTACAACTGATATAAAAGCTACAATTAATCAAATTAATGAAATTAGCTCTGAGGGAGCTGATATAGTAAGAGTCTCTTGTCCTGATGAGTCGTCATCTAAAGCGTTAAAAGAAATAATTAAACATGTTGATGTACCTATAGTTGCTGATATTCATTTCCATTATAAAAGAGCAATTGAAGCAGCTGAAAGTGGTGCAAGTTGTTTAAGAATCAATCCTGGGAATATTGGGAGTAAAAATAAAATTAAAGAGGTTGTAAAAGCTGCAGTTGATAATAATTGCTCAATAAGAGTTGGTGTTAATGCTGGATCTCTGGAAAAAGATATACTAGAAAAATATAGAGAACCTTGTCCAGAAGCATTAGTTGAGAGTGCTCAAAGAAATATTAAGATACTCGAGGACGAAAATTTTCAAAATTTAAAGATAAGTGTTAAGTCATCAGACGTTTTTTTATCAATTGAAGCATACAGACAATTATCAAAATCTACAGATTATCCATTGCATTTAGGAATTACAGAGGCTGGAGGATTTATACCTGGAAGTGTTAAATCTTCAATTGGATTAGGAACATTACTTCTAGAAGGTATTGGTGACACTATAAGAATTTCTTTATCAGATAATCCTGTTGAGGAGGTCAAAATCGGAAACGAAATATTAAAATCTCTAAATCTGCGAGAAAGGGGTGTCAAAATAATTTCTTGCCCCTCATGTGCAAGACAAGGTTTTGAAGTAATTGAAACTGTAAAAATATTGGAAAAAAAACTTTCACATATCAAAACTCCAATTACTTTATCTGTAATTGGTTGTGTAGTTAATGGTCCTGGAGAAGCAGCCCTAACAGATGTTGGGATAACCGGAGGTAAAAAAGGAAATAATATGCTTTATTTGTCTGGAGTACAGTCTGAAAAAGTTTTAACCAGTGATATGATCGATAAGGTTGTAATAGAAGTTGAAAAAAAAGCATCTGAATTGGATAATCAAAATGATACCTAAAAAAACTGTTAATGATTTAATTAATAAACATGCTTTATTAGAAAGGGAGCTATCGTCAGGGGAAATCGATAAAAAATCTTTTGCTGAGAAATCAAAAGAATATGCAGATTTGAATGAAATTATTAGTATTGCTAAATTTTATATTTCTTTTGAAAAAGATAAAAAAGAAATTCAAACAATTTTAGACGATAAAAATTCAGACCCAGATATGATAAAAATGGCTGAAACAGAACTGAACAAATTAGAAATTCAAAATCAAAAAAATGAAAAAAAACTAAAGCTTTTTTTATTACCAAAGGATGAAGCAGATAAAAAAAATGCAATAATTGAAATAAGAGCTGGAACAGGTGGTTTAGAGGCTAGTTTATTTGCTTCAGACTTATTTAAAATGTACGAAAAAGTTAGTAATAAAAAAAAATGGAGTGTTGAATTAATTTCAATTTCTAGAAGTGAAGCAGGTGGTTTAAAAGAGGTTATTGCTTCAATAAAAGGAGTCAATATTTACTCAACATTAAAATATGAAAGCGGTGTACACAGAGTACAAAGAGTGCCTGATACAGAAACACAAGGAAGAGTTCATACCTCCGCAGCAACAGTTGCGGTCTTACCAGAAGCAGAGGAAGTTGATCTTAAGATAAATGAAAGCGATTTAAGGATAGATGTTTTCAGGGCTGGTGGACCAGGTGGGCAATCAGTTAATACTACAGATAGTGCAGTAAGAATTACACACATCCCAACTGGAATTTCCGTTTCTCAACAAGACGAAAAATCTCAACACAAAAATAAAGCTAAAGGAATGAAAATTTTAAGGGCTAGATTGTACGAGCTTGAAAGGTCTAGAATTGAAAGTGAGAGATCAAAAGATAGAAAAAGCAAGATAGGATCTGGTGATAGATCAGAAAGAATAAGAACGTACAATTTTCCACAAGGAAGAGTTACTGATCATAGAATAAATTTAACTTTACATAAGCTTGATGAATTTTTAGAGGGTGAGGTATTTGAAGAAATGATCGAAGCATTAACTCTCCAGGCACAAGAAGAAAGTTTAAATATTTTAAATTGATGAATATTGAAATTGCAATAAAAAAAGGCTGTAAAGAGCTAAAAAAAAACAAAATTAGTTCCGCTTTATTAGACAGTGAACTTCTATTATCTAAAGTAATTAAAAAAGATAGAGAGTTTATCTTGTTAAACCTTGATAAAAAACTCGAGCAAAGTGATCAGAAAAGTTTTAAAGATTTAATAATAAAACGTTCAAAAGGAAAACCATTAGCATACTTAACTGGCGTAAAGTCATTTTGGAATTACGATTTTAAAGTTAATGATAAGGTTTTAATTCCAAGACCAGACTCAGAAATAATAATTGAGCAGGTTTTAGATATTTATAAAAACAAGAATAATCTAAATTTTTTAGAAGTCGGTATTGGTTCAGGATGTATATCACTTTCAATTTTAAAAGAAAAAAAGTCTTTTTTGGCTACTGGTATAGATTTGAGTCAAGATTGTATTAAAATCTCCAGACTAAATGCAAATAAACTTGGTGTTGAAAATAGAATAAAATTATTGAAATCAGATGTTGACAATTTAATTTTTCGCAAATATGATTTGGTAGTTTCTAATCCTCCTTACATTAAAAAGTTCGATTTGAGTAAATTAGATAGGGAAGTAAAGAATTATGAGCCAAATTTGGCTCTTGATGGTGGTTTAGAGGGATTATCAGTTATCAGAAAAGTTATAAAAAAGGCATCTGAATTGATAAAAATAGGTGGTAAGCTAATTTTAGAGATTGGTTATGATCAAAGAGAACCAGTTAAGAAAATGTTAATTAATAATAATTTTTATATTAATAGGATTTTAAAAGATTTAGCAAAAAATGATCGATGTATAATTAGTACAAAAAAATAAATTTTATGGTTACATTCAGAAATAATAATAATATCAGAAGAAATAATTTTAGAAGAAATGATAGAGGTTTTAAATCCAATACAGATAGACCTAAATATGGTTCTAATTTTTCAAAAAATGAAAATTTTCAAAGAAAATCCCCAGGTAGAAACAATCATAATGCATCAAAATTAATTGAAAAGTATAGCAATCTTGCAAGGGAAGCTCTATCAAGTGGAGATAAGATTCTATCAGAGAACTATTTTCAACATGCAGATCATTTTACAAGAATTTTAAATGATCAGGATGCTCAAAAAAAACTAAATTCAATAAGTAATGATCAATCTGAGTCTCAACAAAATATAGTTGAAGTGAATAAAGAACAAAAAGATACTGACGAAAAAAAAACCTTAACTCCAATTAAATAAAAAATTTATCTAAAAAATCAATTAAGACCAATAATTTTCTCAGACTTTAATACATTTAACTTAATCTTTTTAGTTTCAAATAGTTTTCTATTTTCTCCTTTAAGAATTTTTCCAGAAGGAAGTTTTAAAGTTTGAGAATTAACTCTTTTTCCATTAATTAGAACTTCATAGTGCAAATGTGGTCCTGTAGATTTTCCTGTTGACCCAACATATCCAATTGTTTGCCCTTGTTTAACTCTAACACCACTCCTAATTCCGTTAGCGAATTTAGACATATGAGCGTAGATTGTTTGATAAGTTGAATTATGTTTTATGACTACGCAATTTCCACCTCCACCACACCAACCTGCTTTTTTAATAACCCCTGATCCAGATGCCATTATTGGTGTTCCTGTTGGAGCAGCAAAGTCAGTTCCTTTGTGCATTTTATTAAATCCGTCAATTGGATGTTTTCTCATTCCAAAGGGAGAGGAAAGTCTTGCCCCGTTAATCGGGGTTTTCATTAGAGCTTTTTCAACACTCTTACCATTCTTATCATAATGCCCAGCATTTTTTTCATCATCAAAATAAAAAAGTGAATGATCTTCGCCACTCAAAATCAAGTTTGCGAATAAAATATTTCCTGTTTCAATTAATCTTTTGTTTTCATCAACATAAGCTTCATACATAATTTGAAATTTATCTTTTTTTCTTATGTCTCTTTGAAAATCAACTTGAAAACCATAAATCCTTGCAAATTCAACTATAATATTAGACGGTACTTTTTGATCTGCCGCTGACTTATAAAGGCTTCTTAGGATTGTGCTTTCATTATAAACTATTTTTTTTTCTAATTTCGTTAAAATAATTTCTTGATTAAAATTTTTGTTCCCCATGTCTTGAGTTAGAATAATTCTCTCTTTGTTAGATATCTGGAATATAAATTCCTTTATTGAATTGTCAGTTTGATCAATAGTAAAATGTATTTTTTGATTAGTATTTAATTTATTTAAATTAATCTTTTTATTGATTTTGTTTTTAATAATTGAAATTTCGTTTTTATTTAGAGAATAATACTCAAGGATCCCCATAAAAGTTTCGCCTTCTTTAACTTTATGTGAAATTTTTTTAAATCTTGGTTCAAATCTTTCAAAAAAATGATTTACTGTTTTTTTAAAGTAAAAGTTTTCAATGATTTTTTTATAATTTTTGCTAATTTTATTTTTTGTTTGATTGTGGTAGATTGTAAGTACACTCGTTAGAATAATTAGTATTATCAGAGCTAAAATTTCATTTTTTACTTTAAATTTTATGTTTAATTTTTTGATCATAGAAAATTTTGAATTATCAATTATTAGTTTAACAATAATAAAAAATCAAAAAAAACCCCTAAAATTAAGGCTTTTTTGTAAAATTTTTAGTCTTAATTGCTTGATTTCCTATAATTTTAGCCTATAAGCACTGAACTTTCTCATAAAAGTTATTGTAAATACAATAAATTATCGAGGATTATTGAGCTTTTTTTGCTCAATTAGCTATTTAAAATGTAAAAATTTAAGAAGAGAAGTGTGGACGGTTAAGGTTACCAAAAATTTGTCGTACACACTTCAATATCATATAAATTTTATTCTTAGAATTTATATGGAAGCTAGTGTGCGCCGTTTTTAAACTTGAGAGTTTGATCATGGCTCAGAACGTACGCTGGCGGCACGCCTAACACATGCAAGTCGAACGAAGTAGCAATACTTAGTGGCAGACGGGTGAGTAACATGTAGGTATCTACCCTATGGCCTGGAATAACACGAGGAAACTTGTGCTAATACCGGATAAGTCTTTACAGAGAAAGCTTTATGCACCATTGGATGAGCCTGCACTTGATTAGTTTGTTGGTAGGGTAATGGCCTACCAAGACTGTGATCAATAGCTGATTTGAGAGGATGATCAGCCACATTGGGACTGAGACACGGCCCAAACTCCTACGGGAGGCAGCAGTGGGGAATCTTGCACAATGGAGGAAACTCTGATGCAGCGATGCCGCGTGAGTGAAGAAGGCCCTTGGGTTGTAAAGCTCTTTCGTCGGGGAAGAAAATGACTGTACCCGAATAAGAAGGTCCGGCTAACTTCGTGCCAGCAGCCGCGGTAATACGAAGGGACCTAGCGTAGTTCGGAATTACTGGGCTTAAAGAGTTCGTAGGTGGTTGAAAAAGTTGGTGGTGAAATCCCAGAGCTTAACTCTGGAACTGCCATCAAAACTTTTCAGCTAGAGTATGATAGAGGAAAGCAGAATTTCTAGTGTAGAGGTGAAATTCGTAGATATTAGAAAGAATACCAATTGCGAAGGCAGCTTTCTGGATCATTACTGACACTGAGGAACGAAAGCATGGGTAGCGAAGAGGATTAGATACCCTCGTAGTCCATGCCGTAAACGATGTGTGTTAGACGTTGGAAATTTATTTTCAGTGTCGCAGTGAAAGCGATAAACACACCGCCTGGGGAGTACGACCGCAAGGTTAAAACTCAAATGAATTGACGGGGACCCGCACAAGTAGTGGAGCATGTGGTTTAATTCGAAGATACGCGCAGAACCTTACCAACACTTGACATGTTCGTCGCGACTTTAAGAGATTAAAGTTTTCGGTTCGGCCGGACGAAACACAGGTGCTGCATGGCTGTCGTCAGCTCGTGTCGTGAGATGTTGGGTTAAGTCCCGCAACGAGCGCAACCCTCACTTTTAGTTGCCATCATTTAGTTGGGCACTCTGAAAGAACTGCCAGTGATAAGCTGGAGGAAGGTGGGGATGACGTCAAGTCCTCATGGCCCTTACGTGTTGGGCTACACACGTGCTACAATGGTATATACAACAGGAAGCAAAACGGCGACGTTAAGCAAATCCTCAAAAGATACCTCAGTTCGGATTGCACTCTGCAACTCGAGTGCATGAAGCTGGAATTACTAGTAATCGTGGATCAGCGTGCCACGGTGAATGCGTTCCCGGGTCTTGTACACACCGCCCGTCACACCATGGGAGTTGGTTCTACCTTAAGGCAAGGTTTTAAACCCTTGACCACGGTATAGTCAGCGACTGGGGTGAAGTCGTAACAAGGTAGCCGTAGGGGAACCTGCGGCTGGATTACCTCCTTTCTAAGGATGAATAAAAGTTAAATTTTATTCTAAAAAATACACACGGTTAATGTTGACCGTCCTCATTTCTCTTCTTAATATTTTGTGTTTCTCTTGAATGGGGGCCGGTAGCTCAGTTGGTTAGAGCACACCCTTGATAAGGGTGGGGTCGAAAGTTCGAGTCTTTCTCGGCCCACCAAAGAACAATTGAGGGGGATTAGCTCAGCTGGGAGAGCGCCTGATTTGCATTCAGGAGGTCAGCGGTTCGATCCCGCTATCCTCCACCAAAACACTTAGTTATAAAAAATAGTGAATAAAAATAATTAATATCAATATCTATATCCGAACATTAGTAATGTTATTAGCTAATGTTCAATAATAAAAATTTGATTCAACACAGAATTTTTTTCTGTGCATAAATCAAGCGTTTAAGGGCGTGTGGCGGATGCCTTGGCACTGAAAGCCGATGAAGGACGTGATATACTGCGATAAGTTTCGGGGAGCTGTATGTAAGTTTTGATCCGAAAATTTCCGAATGGGGAAACCCACCACTTTATGTGGAACTTTAAACTGAATACATAGGTTTAAAGAGATAACCTGGAGAACTGAAACATCTAAGTAACCAGAGGAAAAGAAATCAATTGAGATTCCGTTAGTAGTGGCGAGCGAAAACGGAACAGGCCAGTAGTTTTGTTAAAAAAATTAGAATAGTTTGGAAATGCTAACCATAGAGGGTGATAGTCCCGTATGAGTAATGTTTAACAATATTCTTGAGTAAAGCGGGACACGTGAAATCCTGCTCGAATATAGGGGGACCACCCTCTAAGCCTAAATACTCTTCAGTGACCGATAGTGAACTAGTACCGTGAGGGAAAGGTGAAAAGAACCCCTATTAGGGGAGTGAAATAGAACCTGAAACCGCATGCCTACAATCAGTCGAAGCTCTTTTTAGAGTGACGGCGTACCTTTTGTATAATGGGTCAGTGACTTAATTTATTAAGCAAGCTTAAGCCATCTAGGTGTAGGCGCAGCGAAAGCAAGTCTTAATAGGGCGATTAGTTTAATGAATTAGACCCGAAAACGAATGAGCTTACCATGAGCAGGTTGAAAGCAAGGTAACACTTGCCGGAGGACCGAACCAGTTGACGTTGAAAAGTCTTTGGATGACTTGTGGTAAGGGGTGAAAGGCCAACCAAATTCGTAGATAGCTGGTTTTCCGCGAAAACTATTTAGGTAGTGCGTTGAGTAAATAGATGTTTAGAGGTAGAGCACTAAATGGGCTAGGGGGAAGAGATTCTTACCAAACCTAATAAAACTCCGAATGCTAAACATTGTTCCTCAGCAGACAGACTGTGGGTGCTAAGGTCCATGGTCGAGAGGGAAAGAGCCCAGACCACCAGATAAGGTCCCAAAATTATGATTAAGTGTGAAAGGATGTGGAAATTCCTTAACAGCCGGGAGGTTGGCTTAGAAGCAGCCATCCTTTAAAGATAGCGTAACAGCTCACCGGTCTAATAGAGTTTCTGCGCCGAAGATGTAACGGGGCTAAAATCATATACCGAATCTGTGGATTTATAATTTTTTCGAAAATTATAACTGGTAGCGGAACGTTCTGTAAGCCTGTGAAGGGATACCTGTGAGGGATCCTGGAGGTATCAGAAGTGCGAATGCTGACATAAGTAACGATAAAAGAAGTGAAAAACTTCTTCGCCGAAAATCCAAGGGTTTCTGCGCAAGGTTAATCCGCGCAGAGTTAGTCGGCACCTAAGGCGAGGGCGAAAGCCGTAGTCGATGGAAACAAGGTTAATATTCCTTGACCAGATGGTAGTGACGAATCTTGTAAGTTGTGAATTCTTAATGGATTGAATTTGCCGCGAAAAGGTTCCAAGAAATAGCTCCATCATTAGACCGTACCCTAAACCGACACAGGTGGATTAATAGAGTATATTTAGGCGCTTGAGAGAATGATGTTGAAGGAACTCGGCAAAATGCTTCCGTAACTTCGGAATAAGGAAGGCCTTTATTTAGGCAACTATTTAGGGGTGGCACAAGCCAGGGAGAAGCGACTGTTTATCAAAAACACAGGGCTCTGCTAACACGTAAGTGGATGTATAGGGTCTGACGCCTGCCCGGTGCTGGAAGGTTAATGCGATGGGTGCAAGCTCATTTCTGAAGCCCCAGTAAACGGCGGCCGTAACTATAACGGTCCTAAGGTAGCGAAATTCCTTGTCGGGTAAGTTCCGACCTGCATGAATGGCGTAACGATTTCTCCGCTGTCTCCAACATCAACTCAGTGAAATTGAATTCTCCGTGAAGATGCGGAGTTCGCGTAGTTAGACGGAAAGACCCCGTGCACCTTTACTGCAACTTTACATTGGTGTTAGGAAAAACATATTTAGCATAGGAGGGAGACATTGAAGCAAAGGCGTCAGCCTTTGTGGAGTCAACAGTGAAATACCTCTTTTGTTTTTCTTGATATCTAACTGATAGCCGTAATCCGGCATCAAGACATTGTATGGTGGGTAGTTTGACTGGGGCGGTCGCCTCCCAAATAGTAACGGAGGCGTGCGAAGGTAAGCTCAGAACGGTCAGAAATCGTTCGTAGAGTGCAATGGCATAAGCTTGCCTGACTGTGAGACTGACAAGTCGAGCAGAGTCGAAAGACGGTCATAGTGATCCGGTGGTTCTGAGTGGAAGGGCCATCGCTCAACGGATAAAAGGTACGCCGGGGATAACAGGCTGATACTGCCCAAGAGCTCATATCGACGGCAGTGTTTGGCACCTCGATGTCGGCTCATCACATCCTGGGGCTGGAGCAGGTCCCAAGGGTTTGGCTGTTCGCCAATTAAAGTGGTACGTGAGCTGGGTTCAGAACGTCGTGAGACAGTTCGGTCCCTATCTGCTATGCGTGTAGAAGAATTGAGAGGAGTTGACCCTAGTACGAGAGGACCGGGTTGAACATACCACTGGTGGACCGGTTGTAGCGCCAGCTGCAGTGCCGGGTAGCTAAGTATGGACGAGATAACTGCTGAAAGCATCTAAGCGGGAAACTCACCTCAAAACTAGTTCTTCCTATAGAGCCGTGGTAGACCACCACGTTGATAGGCTGGATGTGGAAGCGCAGTAATGCGTGCAGCTGACCAGTACTAATAGCTCGATTGGCTTGATTTATGCACTGAAAAAAATTTTTAAAAGATATTTAATTGTTCTTTACTGTAGTAGCTATAAATAAATTTTTTATAGTTGCTTTACTTTTGTTCTCACTTTCTTTCCAAAGATCGATATTTTTATTTTCAATAATATGTAAATTAAATTCTTTTGCTAACATATCATACTTATAAGAAAATAAAAAATTGTTCCCCGGCATATAAAAATCATTGGTTGATGAATTTTTTATAAAATATTTGTTAATAGTTTGAAGACTAATAATTGTTAAGTCATTGTATTTAGAAATCTTGTCAAAAAAAGATCTAACTCCAAATGGTGGAATAAGATGTATAGATCCATGAGCAAATATTATAATTTTTTTATCTTGAATTTTATAAAAACTTATACACTCATCAATTTTATCTGCATAACATTTAAAATATTTAATATCATTATCATTGTATTTATTTTTTTGAAAGTTTAAAATCGTATCGCTAATGTCAGTAGAAATATAATTTATTTGAGGGCAGTTAAATTTTAGAAATTCAATATCTCTACCAGAGCAAGATCCAATTTGAATTAAGTATATATTTTTTGGATCGAATTTTTGTCTTTTTATAAATTCTATTGTTTTGTCAAAAATTGGATTTGCTTCTTTAAATGGAAGATTTGAAATAAACCAATTTTTATCATAGATTTTGAATAAATTATTCTGTTGATAGTAGAATTCAACATATTCATTAGAGTCAATTTGATCTTTAAGACAAACATCAAAAAATATACTCCTAGAAATTTTTTCATCAGTAATCTCAGCATAATAACCCCAAAAAATACGTAAAATAATTCTTGTGAAAAAACTATAATTTTTCTTATGATAATGATTTACAATTTTATTTTTCTTTACAGTATTAATTATTGGTGTTTTAATAAACGGAAAAAAAGCCAATAAATAAAATGAAAACTTATTAATCAACATTTCTTTGGAAAATATTTTTTTCATCGATTATTCTTTGTATGTATTCACTTTTCGTGTAGATAATTATTCTAATCTTCCTATTTAATTGCTATGTATCCTAAGAAATTAAAACATTTAAAAAAAACCTCACAATTTTTAAATTTGCTTTCTTTAACCAACTGAAGGGTTTTTTTCTCTGTATACAAATTCATGCTAGATCTCAATGACTTTGCTTTTTTTAAAATTTCTTTTTCAGTTAAGTTTTTTTTTAATTTAAAATCAAAATATATTTGATTAAAAATATCCTCAAAGTCTGAGCTATTAGATCTAATTTTTTCAACACAAATAAAAGCTCCACCAGTTTCAAGTGAATTATATATTTTCTTAAAAATTTTTTTTCTTTCATTATAATTTAAAAAAGGAAACAAAAGGATTGAGATAAATAGATTAGATTTTCCAAATTTTTTTATTTTTAAAACATCAACACATTTAAATTGAATATTTTTCTTTTTATTTGATAATTTTTTTTTCGCTAAATCTAACATTTTTCTACTGGTATCGTATCCAATGATTTTGTAATTATTGGTCACATTCAAATTTATAATTTTTTTTATTGTTTCTCCCGTAGAACATCCAAGATCGTGTATTGTTGTGTTGTCTTTCATAAACCATTCAGATAGCGATGCAATGTAATTTTGAATTTCATGATAATGAGGAATGGATTGGTTTACATGTTTATCGAATACCTTAGCAACGTTATTATCAAATTTCCAAGTACCCTCAATCGATGAAATACTACTACCTAATTTATTTTTTTTTTTCATTAAATGTGGTTTTATACTTATAAAACATTAATATTTTTTGATATCTTCTTAATAATCATATTTTCTTTATTTTTTACTAATTTTTTAAATCGTTTTACTCTTTGTTCAGGATTTTTTGTATTTGAGAAAATTTCTATTTTTTTATGCCATTCATGCCAAGATTTAAAACCTAAAGCATTATGTATTATGTTGCTCCAAAAATTTTTTCCTGAGTAAGATTTTTCATCTTTGAAAATCATATATATTAAATACAAAATATCTCTCTTATTAGAGTAAATCAATTTTTTATATTCAGAATTTAATAAAATTCTATAATTTTTTTTACTGTTCCAAGTATTTGAAACTTTAAATTGTTTATTAAAAAAAGTGCAATATGAACATATACTTTTAAATCCATAATATGATGCTTCAAGCAATACAGTCCCGTGATGTGAAATTAAGACAGTTTTTTTATTAATTTTTTTTAAAATATCATTATTAAAAACTGGCTCATTAAGAATGTATATGTTTGGATTGTTTTTGAATTTTTTTTCAAGTATAGAAAATATTTTATTGTCCCATATATCTTGAATTCCATAAGTTGTTCTATAAAAATTTGGATGTGCTTTTACTAAAACTTTTTTGCCTTTTTTTTCTAATTCGTTTAAGGTGAAATTTAACCAATCAAAAGTATTTTCAAAACCATCATATCCGTACCATAATTGACCATCCGTAAATGAATGAGCATAAACAATATAATCAAATGATTTAAAATCTATATTTTTAACTTGTTTATATTTAGTTAAACTCATCCAAGGAATGAAATTTTTTTTTGTGAACATTTTTTTTGAAAAATTATTTGTAATCCTAAAATTTTTTTCGGTTAATTTTTTGATTTTTTTAAGTTTAAGAGACTCTTCATATTTTCTGTATATTTTATTTTTTAATTTGTTAAAATTAACGCCATACAAATTTGAAGGATAATTATTTGTATAAACAATAATTTTTTTATTAGAAAAGAAGGAAAATAGGACACCATTAAGGTAGCCACAATGGTCAATATAAACACCTTTTATCTTAAATTTTTTTTCGTAATTTTTTGCTGAATATATTAGTTTTCCAGCTCTGTATAAATTTCGAATAAAATGAAAATAAAATTTTACATTAGATAAATAAGAATCGTAATTCTTATAGGTTTCTGCCAAAACAAATCTTCCAATTTCTACATTTTCAAATTTAATATTTGCCCTATTTGAAAAGAAGCGTCCATTTAAAAATAATTTTATTAGGAATAAAAAATATTTTATAGATGGAGTTTTATTTGATCTAAAAAAAGTAAATTCTATTTTACTTAAATTTAAAATTTTTTTAGTTTTTAATTGTGAGGCTAATACTATATGTCTATAAGGAATGTGATTATGATCTCTCGTAGAAATAAACATAAATAGACTTAATACTTAATAAAAAACGTCAATATTTGTTCAATATTTGAACATAAGCTAAAAGTTAAATTAATACAATAATTATTTCTTTACAAAAGATTTTTTTTAAATATAGATTTTACAATGAAAAGAACATGTTTATTTGGGCATAAAAAATCATTCAAAATTTTATCTGAAAAATTGGAAATGTTCTCTTTTGGAAAAAAGGAACTTAACTTTAGTATTTGCAAAGACTGTGGTTTTATATTTCAAAGCAAAACAGTAGAGCCCTCTGAAATGAAAAATTATTATAAAAAATCAATTGTTGCTTTTGATAATTTATACAAACCAACAAGAGATAAGGTTAAAAGTGTTAATAGACATATAAACATTATAAAAGACGAAATGAGTGTTTTCCCAAAATCAGTACTAGAGATAAGTTGTCTTAACAGCTATGTTTTAAAACAGTTTAAAAAAAATGGCACCAAGATAATTGAAGGATTAGAGCCATCAAAAATAGTTGCCAATGGTTTAAAAAATAAAGAAAAAATTAAAATTCACAATACATCTATTGAAAAATTCAACTTTAAAAAGAGTTATGATTTAATTATTTTGACACACGTACTTGAGCATCTATTTGATCCCTTAAATGTTTTAAAAAAATGTTTTAAAAGTCAAAAGAATGATCAATATGTTTTGTTAGAAGTGCCTTTATTCGACAACATAGAAAGTTATCCCAATGGAACTTTTTTTTTAGAACATTTATCATATTTTTCAGAAAATAATTTTTTAAAACTAGTTGAGCTCTCAGGATATAAAACAGTTTATATCTCGAAAACTTTTGAAAGTACAGTGCTACCTTTCATAACAGTTGTTGCAAAGAAAAGCGAAAAAAAAAATAAAAATGGAAACTTATGGTTCAATGATTTTAAAAGTTTTAAAAATTTTCAATTAAAAGATAATTCAAAAATAAAAATACAAAATAAAGATTTTAGAAAACAAAATAATAATTTAAAAAAATTTTTAAGAATTAATAACTCACTTTGGAGTAAAATTAACAAACGAATAAACAAATTTGATAAAAAAAAATCGATTTATATTTATGGCGCAGGGTTTCATGGTAGCCAGCTTTTATTTTACACAGATATTGAAAAAAAATTTACTATAGAAGGTTTTATTGATAGCTCAAAAGCTAAAGATGGAGGCTATATTGGCAAATATAAAATATTTAATCCTTTTTCAAATAAAATTAAATTAAGTTCAAATATTGTAATTTGCTCCAATTATTCAGAAAGCGCAATTTATAAATCACTTTATAGACTCCGAAAAAAGGGAATGAAAACTTACAGAATTTATAATTAAATTGAAAAAATATAAAAAACAAAAACTAAACAATGCAAGTCTTAAAAATTTAAGTTTTATCAACCTTAATTTAAATAAATCGAAATTTGAAAATAGTGATATTGAAATGTGTGATTTTTGGGAAGGAAGTCTTAAAAATTCCAACCTAAGTTTTACTAAAATTAAAAATTGTATTTTTACCGACTCAAATTTGTTAAATTCTAATTTTAAATATTCTAAAATTTTAAATTCAAATTTCACACACAGCAACTTAAAAGGGGTCGATTTTAGAGGTTCCATAATTAAAAATTCTAATTTTAGAGATGCTATTTATGATAAATCAACAAAATGGCCAAAAAATTTTTATCCAAAAAAAAGTCTATTTGTAACAAAACATAAATTTGAGAAAGTAAAACCAAAGATAAAAAAAAATAACAGACTGGTTGAAAATATCGTTCGTGTTCTCACTGAAGGAAAAGGATATTATGTTCTTAAAAATTATTTTAAAAAAAAAAAAATACAAAAAGCACAAAAAATACTAAAGAGAATAGTCTATAAAGATAAAAGCATTAAACAACATTTAAACAATTTCGCAAAAGATAAAAAATTTTCTCAAAAGTGGATTACAAATTTACTAAATATTGATCCTGTATTTATAGATTTAATTCAACCAAAAATAGCAATGCAAGTATTTAGAAAAATACTAGGGGAAAATTTTATTTGTGGATTTTATGAAGCTAATTGTCTTCTGCCAGGCGCCAGGGGTCAATTTCCGCATATAGATTATCCATATAACTACAATTATGAACATGGAGAGGATATACCTTTCCAAACCAAGGGAAAATTTTTATTTAATTGTCAGATATTAGTTCCATTAAATAACATTGATAAATCAAATGGATCCACAGCATTTTTAGATTATAGCTACAAATTCTCCAAATTTCCTAACAAAAATAATATTAAGAATTATAAATTCAAACAGATTAAAGCACCGATTGGATCATTAGTTTTATTTAATGGATTAACATGGCATACATCAATGCCCAACTATTCTTACCATAAAGAAAGATATTGCACACTAGGTCAGTATATTCCTCATTTTATAAAACCAATGATAGATATTCAAGCAACTACAAAAAAAAAAATACTTACAAACGATAAAAAATATCTTGCTCAACTATTGGGATTGAAAGCTAAATTTCCCATCAAAAAGAAATGAAAAAAAAATATTTAGCATGGATGGTCAATGGAAAAGAAATTTTGCCAAATATTAAAGCTCACGATTTTATATTTAAAAAATTATCGGATAAATTTGATAAAATTTATTATATAAATATTTTTAATTTAAACTTTTTCAAAAACTCAAAAAGTGAAAAAATTATTATTAAAGAAAAGATACCACACAATATAATTTATTATGAACCAAAAAGTCTAATAGAGTTTAAAAATTTTCTAAAAGACAAAGAACTTATCGCTATTTGTAATTTTGGAAAAGATTTAGAAGATTTAAAAAAACATTTGATTTTAAATTTTCTCAAAATTAAATTCATTCAAATTTCAAACATTGGAAATATTCAATGGTCATACCATGGACATGACAAACAATCATTTATAAAAAAATTCTACTTTAGGGCAATTAAAATTTATACGCAAAAATTTATCAATCTTTTGAGCATTATTGGCTTAGCACCAAGAATACAAATAAGATTTGTCTCAAACTTAGATAACATTAATGCAATTAACAAAAATAAATTTAAGAAATTAATGTATAGACTTAAATTATTTTATGCAAAAGAACTTATAGTAGTAAATAGCAGGGCGTATGATATATCAAAGGAAAATAAAAGTGATATTTCAGAAGATTTTATAGTTTTATTGGACTATGATCTAGACCATCCAGACGATCTTCTCTCAGGAGCTAAATACACTAAAAAAATAATTAATGATCATTATAATCAACTAAATAATTTATTAGAAAATTTCTCAAACAAAATAAAAAAAAAAGTAGTTATAGCTGCTCATCCAAGATCTAATATCAGCGTTAAAAAAAAATATTTTCCAAACTATGACGTTGTTCAATTTAAAACTTTAGATTACATAAGAAAGGCATTTATCGTTATTTTTTTTGACTCAAGTGCAATAATTGATGCAATTATATTAAAAAAAAGGGCAGTCACATTATGTACAAGTAATTTAGTTAGATTAGCAAGAGATGGGAGCAACAAATATTCCTCAAATATTGGAATTTTTCAACTAAACTTGGATAATATAGATTATTCAAAAATTGATAACATAATTCACGAGACAGAAAAAAGAATATATTTTTACGACAAATATATAAATAAACATATACTTCCTGCAGGAGAAGAATCTGGCACAGGTTACAGCAAAATAATAAATACAATAAAAGAAAGGTTCTTTTAACTAGGAAAACTTTGATCTTGAATTTATGTTCAAAAAATGAACAAACTTCTTTACTATTTTTATTTAAAATATTAACTTTATATAATGACAAATAATTTAGACAAATTGAATATTTTGAGAAAGATTAATGAGTCTAAAAATTTGACCCAAAGAACTATGGCTAAAGATTTAGGTATTAGTTTAGGAAAATTAAATTATTGTCTAAAAGCTCTAAAAAATAAAGGATATGTAAAAATAAGAAATTTTAAAAATAACAAAAATAGATTTAATCCAAAATCGAAAAATAATTATTTTTATATATTAACCCCAAAAGGTTTAGTGCATAAAACTAAACTTACGATTAATTTTATGAAGACTAGATTAAAAGAGTATGATGAGCTTCAATCAGAGATAGAAAATCAATCTAAAAAATAAATGTTTAACAATAAATCAATTTTGATTACTGGAGGAACAGGTTCATTCGGAACAAACTTTACTAAATTTTTACTTAAAAAATTTAAATTAAAAAAAATCATTATCTATTCAAGAGATGAAATGAAACAATTTGAAATGTCTCAGACATATTCAACACAAAAATATAAATGTTTAAGATATTTTTTAGGTGATGTTAGAGATCTTGAAAGATTAACTATTGCGTTAAGAGATGTAGATTTTGTGATTCATGCTGCTGCACTTAAACAAGTTCCTGCCGCAGAATATAATCCTATAGAGTGTATTAATACTAATATTATAGGGGCGCAGAATATAATTTTAGCTTCACTGAGAAATAATGTAAAAAAAGTTATTTCACTTTCAACCGATAAAGCAGTAAATCCTATAAATCTCTATGGGTCATCAAAATTGTCCTCTGATAAATTAATAATATCAGGCAATACTTATGGGGGTTCAGAGGTAAAATTTTCTGTTGTAAGATATGGAAATGTAATAGGTTCAAGAGCTTCAGTAGTTCCATATTTTAAAAAATTAATTAAAAATAAATCAGAATTTTTACCAATCACTCACCCTTCAATGACAAGATTTTGGATTACGATTGATCAAGGAATAGATCTAGTTTACAGAGCTTTTGTAAATATGATTGGAGGTGAAATATTTGTACCAAAAATTCCATCAATTAAAATTGTTGATTTAGCAAAAGCAATGGCACCAGATTTGAGTCAAAAAATTATTGGAGTAAGACCGGGAGAAAAAATCCATGAACTTTTAACTTCCAAGGATGAGTCCGGTAATGTAATTAAGTTTAAAAAACATTATGTAATAACACCAAATATCCAATTTAAATATAATAAGAGAAGGTATTTAAGAAGTAAAGATGGAGAAAAAGGAGTGTTTGTCCAAAAAGATTTTGAATACAGTTCTGGAACAAACGAAAAATTTTTAAATGTTAAACAGATAAAAGATTTGAATAAAAAAAATACAATTAATGATCCCTTATAGTCGTCAGTTAATTGATAATAGAGACATTAGGAATATATCGAGAACTCTTAAAAAAGATCTAGTCACAACAGGACCAAAGATTGAACAGTTTGAGACCAAAATTAAAAAGTTTGTTGGAGCCAAATATGCTGTTGCTGTTAATTCGGCAACAAGTGCACTTCATGTTGCTTGTATAGCCTTAAATTTAAAATCAGGAGACTGGCTGTGGACTTCTCCAATAAGTTTTGTTGCATCAGCTAATTGTGGCTTGTATTGTGGCGCTAAAATTGATTTTGTCGATATTGATGAAAAATCTAATAATATTTCTGTTGAAAAATTAAAAAAAAAATTAATAAAAGCAAAGACTAAAAAAAAATTACCAAAAATAGTTGTTATTGTAAATTTGGCAGGCCTTCCCTGCGATTTATATGAGATAAAAAAATTGAGCAAAATTTATGGTTTTAAGATATTAGAAGACTCTTCGCATGCTTTAGGTGCCAAATACAATGGTAAAAGAATTGGTAATGGAAAATTGAGCGATGTTTCAGTTTTTAGTTTCCATCCAGTCAAAATTATTACTACATTGGAAGGCGGAGTAGCAACAACTAATGACATAAAATTATATAAAAAAATGCAAATGTTACGTTCACATGGGATTACTAGAGAAAAAAAAATGTTTAAAAATAGAGTTAGCGGTCATTGGTATTATGAGCAGCATTTATTAGGGTATAATTACAGAATGAATGATGTGGAAGCAACTTTAGGAATTTCTCAGTTACAGAAAATAAATAAATTTTTTATTAAAAGAAAAAAAATTAAAAAATTCTATGATAAAGAATTAAGAAAACTTCCACTAATTCTTCCCGAAAATAAAAGAAATAAAATTTCGAGTTTACACCTTTATATAATACGATTAAAAAATTCGTCGATTTATTTTAGAAATGAAATTATTAGAAAATTAAGAAAAAAAGGAATTGGAGTAAATATCCATTATATACCTATTCACTTTCAACCATATTTTAGATCTTTAGGTTTCAAAAAAGGGATGTTTCCTGAGAGTGAGAAATATTACAAAACAGCAATAAGTTTACCAATTCATCCAGGACTAAAAAAAAGTGATTTAATAAAAATTCTAAAAGTATTAAAAAATTTACTTAAAAAATGAACAATATTTGTATTATCCTTGCAAGATCTCAAAGTAAAAGAATCAAAAAAAAGAATATTAAGAAGTTCTATGGAAAACCAATCATCTATTGGCCAATTCAGTCAGCCAAAAAAAGCAAATGTTTTTCTAAAATTATTGTTTCGAGTGATAGTAGAAAAATTTTAGAGATTACACAAAAATATGGGGCATATGATAATGGTTTAAGACCAAAAAAACTATCTGGTGATAAAGTTCCCATGGACACTGTTATCAAATATGAAATTTTTAAAGAAAATAAACTAAAAAAAATTGATAATGTTTGCTGTTTAGTTGCAACTGCCCCACTAATAAATCACTTTGATTTAAAAAAATCTTTTAATATTTTAAAAAAAAACATGATTGACTACGTATTTTCAGCCTCTGCATATGATGCGCCAATTGATAGACATTTTTATATTAATGAAAAAGGTTTTTTAATTCATCGGAAAATGAAAAATTTAAGTAAAGGATCTCAAGAAATTAAAAGAGCATATCATGATGCTGGCCAGTTTTATTGGGCGAGTTATAAAACTTTTTCCTCTAGAAAAAATATTTATAACGGAAAATCCATTCCATATTACTTACCTTCTTATAAAAGTGTTGATATAAATACCCTAGAGGATTGGAAAAAAGCTGAGGCTTTATTCGGAATTTTAAAAAGACTTTAATTTTTTCTGTAATATATTTTATTTTTTATAACCAAAATCTTTTAATATTTAATTCTAAACTAAAAATGACAAAATAAAAATATTGCGTTTAATGTTCATTTATTAAATATGAAAAGTATATTTTTTCCCCTTGCTCCTCTCTAAATTTGGGGGAAAGTTTTTTCTTTTATCTTTAAAATGTTTTTTTCGGTGATCACCGTCTTTTCTAAGATTAAAAGTTAAAAATAACATCCTCCTCCTTGAATTTGAAAAATTATTAGATGATCTATGAGGTGTGTAATCGTTAAATATAATTAAATCTCCTGGAGATGTATTAACTGGCACCCAAGACATTTTATTTTCAATATTTTTTGGCATTTCTTTCCATGAGCAACCTATCAAACCATTTTTATGATTATTTTTCGCTATTTCTAAACGTCCATTTTTTTTATTAGAATGATCAATTGAAATTACCATCGTTAAAAATGATTTAATACCATACATTCCTTCCCAGATTGTTGCATCTTGATGAGCCTTAAATCCTTTTGCACCAGGATATTTAAAATTTATTTTATCTTTAAATAATACTAAGTTATTACCAGTTAATTTTTTAAGCTGCTCTAATATTTCTTTTTTTAAAATAAAACTTTTAAATTTTTGATGATAATCTATAAAATTTTCAATTCTTGTTAAAATAAATTTTTTTTTATTTTTTAAAGAGGGATCATAATATTTCATCCACTTACCTCTTACTTCTTTAAATTTTTCAATTTCATCAATCCATGAAATTAGGTTATCTATATCTTTCTTTTTGAAAAAGTTTTTTGATACTAGAAATCCTTTTTCTTTATAATTATTTATCTGTTTTGAACTAAAGTTGTAATTCATAGTTTTTAGGTTTGTTTTACTAGTGCATTTTCTAGCGAATTTTTCCCATATTTATATTCAAATCTTTGAGGATCCTTTTGTTTTAAAAGTAAATTCGCTTTTTTATTAGTCTCATTGACAAAGTTTTCAAACTCATCAGGGCCAGAAAAACCATCTACTTTCACCAAAGAGGATCTAAAAAGCATATCATCCAAGTTTCTTCCATCCCACCAAAGGTTATTTTTTATGACATCTCTATAAATTGGTGTTCCAGGCAGAGGACTGAGTATTGCAAATGAAAAACTATCAGCCCCACTATTCATAGCAAAGTCAATAGTTTGTTGAATTTCCTCGTAAGTTTCTCCTGGATAACCAATTATCCAAAATGTGTGAACTAACATGCCTGCTTTCTTAGCATTTTCTATTGAAGGATAAATTGTTTCAAGAGGCAGTCTCTTATTAATAATATCATCCAAAACTCTTTGAACACCACTTTCACAGGCTAATGTGATTTGATAACATCCAGAGTCCGCCATAACTTTGTACATCTCATCTTGTTTTTTTAGGTGATAATTAACTTTTGTCCCATTTGGGGTGCACCAGGGTAAACCAATTTTTTCAAGCTCAGCACAAAGAGCAAATAAATTTTTTTTGTTTACTGTAATAGTATCATCATCGAATTGAATTTCTCCAATTTTGTAATCTCTTACATCATTTCCAATTTCATCCATTATATGATCTGTTGTTCTCCATCTTGTATTGTTTCCCCACATTTGAGGAGTTGAGCAAAAAGTACATTTTTCTGGACATCCTCTTGAACACATAACACTCAAAACTCTTTTTGATCTTGATTTCGCTGAATGAAAAGCTCCAATTTTAAAATATGCTTCCATATCTACTAAGTGTCTTGCGGGTCTAGGTAACAAGTTAAGATTGTGTATTCTTGTTGGTGGATTAATTAAATATTTTTTTGGACTTATTCTTTTTACTAGACCTGGAATTTTTGAAATATCCTCCTTATTAATCAATTTATTAGTTAGTTCTAGGAATGAAAATTCTCCTTCACCGGTCATTGCAAAATCAAAATGATTGTTTTCCAAATCATTAATAACATTGGGCAGACCAGAATTTCCAGTCAATCTGGACACATTATAATCAGTAACTGCACTTGAAATGTGATTTCCACCTAAAATTACAGTTGTATCCTTTTTTACTTTTTTAATAATTTTAGCAATATTGTGTGCAGACTCTAACAAATTTGAAAACAAAACTGAGACTGCTGCAACATCTGGAGAAAAATCATCAATAACTTTTGCTATTCCTTCATCATTTTGGCCTATCATTACAATATTATTTTTTCTGTCAATTAATTCTCTTTTATCCCAACCATCTAAAGCTGAGTCATAAATTTTTACGATATGACCGTGCTTTTCTAAATTGGCTGCAATTAACATTAAACCTAATGAGGGTTGTATTCTGTTAACCCCATCACCAATACCTTTAAGATTTGGTGTTATTAAGAGAACTCTGGCTTTTTTATTCATTTTAATTTTAATTTTTTATTTTTCTTTATTTTTTTCATAAGTTCGACAGATAATTTTCTAATTGATTTGTTAAAATTGTTTTCAATCATTATGTCATAGTTTTTTGGATATTCAGGTTTTATATGAATTCCTAGTATATTTTTTTTATTTTTATAAGTTTTTTTTTTCTTTAGTTTAATAATTTTTTTTACGTCAGACTTTATATAGATTTGAAAAAAATTTTTAATGTTTTTTTTATATATTTTTCTTGCTGAATTATTAAGACAGACAGCACTATATATTATATTTAGGCCTTGATTTGCTAAAAACTGCAACAATTTACTGAATTTATGAGAATTTTGAGTCCTGTCTTTTTTGGAGTATCCGCTTCTGTCAAAAAATTGTCTTAATATATCGCCACTCAAAATTATTGTTTTACCAAATTTTTCAGACATTTCTGCCAAAATATTTTTTGATATTGAGGTCTTACCTGAGCCTGAGAAGCCCTCTATCCAAAAAATTATACCTATTTTTGTTCTCATTTTTGTAAAATTTTTATAACTTTTTTTCTTAATAAACTTGAGCTGATACCTTTTGTTCTATTAAAAGTTTTAATTTTTACAGATTTAATTTTATTCTTGTTGTCATTTCCATGTATCAATAAATCAATTTTATTTTTTTTTAAATATTTATCATTAAGAAAAAATTCGGATGGAATTACTTTTTTTACATATTTTATTGACTCTAAAATTTCTTTTCTATGATTAAATTTAATTTCTGGATAATAGCCTTTATATTTTTTTATTTGTTTATCTTTAGTTAGACCAATAATTATTTCACCAAATTTACTAGCCTTTTTTAATAATCTTATATGACCATGATGTAAAAGAGTTGCCGACATATCGACCATAACCTTTTTTTTTTTCATATTTTTAAATTATTAAAAATTTTTCCTTTTGCTTTTTTACCCAAATGTGCCTCGCCCAGGTGACACACAACACTTCCACCAATGTCATTTCTTGGTTGATATAAAATGACGTTTTTATTTTTTGCAGCAATATTATAATTAACATGAGTACATAAATTTGGTTGAAAAGTTTTAGATTGAGATAAATGACTATCCATTTTTTTTAAAAATATCTTCTTATTTACCTTAACACTTTCAGCAAAATCCGAGTGTTTATTAAGCACTTCGTAAAGAGAGTAAATAATATGATAAGGTCCAGTCATTTTTTTATTAATATGAGAATTAATATCCATATAAAATGAGTTAATTTGATTATGAGGTTTAACTTTAAATCCTACAAAACATGCTCCAGTTAAACCAAATAAACCTTTACATGAACTAAAACCAAGAACATCACTTAAATCATGATACTTTTCCAAACCTATTGATGCAGTAGCATCTAGCATCAATTTAGATTTACATCTTTTTTTTAATTTAGATAATTTTTCAATTGGTATTTTTAATCCTAAACTAGTTTCAGTATAACATGAAAATATCCAATCATAATTTTCAGAAAAATTATCTATTTCTTTCCAAGATATTCTTTTTATTTTTTTAATTTTTCCAAAATTTTTTTTGGCACACATACTCAGAAAAAATAATCTATCAGAATAATAGCCAGCATCTATTATCAAAACTTTTCCATATAAAAAATTAATTGCCATTAATTCCAGTGCCAAGCTACCCGAACCTTGTAACCTAGCAATTTTTTCTTGTCCGCAAAGTTTTAATATCTTTTTCAAAACAATTTTTTCTTTTTTCAAATATTCAGCATCACCTCTGCCAAAGCATGGATTTAAATTTGAAATATTTTCCTCTAAAAGACTAGCTGGTCCTGCTGTAAATAATATTTTATTATTATTCTTATTCTGAACTATTTTTTTTAGATTTTTCATATCAATTTTGTAAATTTTTAATAAATAACAATTTTCTTTTTTTCATATCTCTCCCTGGTCTGCTTAAATTATTTCTAAATCCCTTTTCACAATTTATTTGAATAAAAAAACTTTTTTTTGATATCAACGCTTTTTTTACTACTTTTTCTATTTCATTCTTTTTTTTTACTAGAATAGAATTTTTATAACCACATATTTTTGCAATTTTAGAAAAATCAAATATTGTGCCAAGTGTTGGTTGCCCTCCAACCGAATCATGAGCCTTATTATTAATTAAAATATGAATTAGGTTGTTAAATTTTGCAGTTATCCCTAAAGAACCCATATGCATTAATAATGCTCCATCACCATCAAAACAGAAAACTTTTTTTTTATTCTTATTCATTGCTATACCCGCTGCTATTTGACTAGCATGCCCCATTCCACCAACTGTCAAAAAATCCATAAAATTATTTTGTTTATTTTTTTTTCTTATTTCATATAACTCTCGAGAAGTCATACCTGTTGTAGATACAATAATATTTTTGCTGTTTGTCACTCTTAAAATCTCATTAATTACATCTTCTCTAAAAAGTAATCTTTTTTTTAAATTCGTTTTTTTTTTTGATAAATTAATGAATGTGTTTTTTCTCACAACAAGTGCAACTGGACATTGTTTAATTTTTGAGGTTTTAACTAAATTATTTATAATCTGGTTTATATTTCTAGTTTTACTATTAATTATTTTATGGGGTATATTTAGTAGTTTTAATTGATCGATTGTAATTAAACCTTGTTTTCTATGTTGTGGCTCATCTGCAATTTGTTTTAAGCCTTGAATTTCACCTCTCCAACCAATGATTAGCAACATAGGAATTCCATAGACTTTTGGATGTGCAAGTGAGGTTATAGGATTTATTATATTTCCTAGTCCTGAATTCTGAAGATAAATCACAGCAGGTTTTTTTGAAGATAAGTAATAACCAATTGCAAAGGATACAGCAGAACCTTCATTAGTAGAAATTATATGTCTTTTAAATTTTGTATCAAATCGATTTGTTAAGTTTTTTAAAAGAGAGTCTGGAACTCCTGTTATAAAATTTAAATTATTATTTTTTATTGCTTTTATTAAAGTATCTGGATTTATCACTAGTCTGTGCCTGGAATTAATTTTAAAATCTCTTTTATGCTAATTAAATTTTTATCAGATTCTTTTGACCTACCGTATTTTAAAATTTCTTTAGCAGTTTTTTCCATGGCTGGATATGCTGATCTAAATAAATGATTTGCATAAATTACAATATTAAATTTTTTTGCAATTAAATTATTTTCTCTTACAGAATTATAGGTAGAGGGAACGCATACTAGTGGAACTGAGTTAAATCTTTTTCTAAATTTTGATGCAAATTCAAAAATTTCTTTTGTTGATTTCTCTTTGCTGTGTATCATAATGCCATTTGCACCAGCAGCAATATATTTTTTTGCTCTTTTTAAGGCATCTGCCATACCTTTTTTTAAAATTAAACTTTCTATTCTAGCAATAATCATGAACTCATCATTAATCTTTGTTGAGTTAATAACTTTAATCTTACTACAAAAATTTTTTATAGAGTCTTGTTTTTGGTTTGAAGTTTTTTCATTTAAAGAATTTTTTTTTAGGCCTGTTTTGTCCTCCATTATTACAGCTGAGATCCCTAATCTTTCAATAGATCTAATATTAAGTTTAAGGTGTTCTATTTTTCCACCTGTATCAATATCCATTATTAAAGGTTTTGTAGTTACGTCAAAAATATTATTTATATTACTCAATCTTTCAGAAACATCCAATGCCTCTATATCTGGCTTACCCATACTGGTTGCATCAGTTAATGAACTAGACCAAAATCCATCAAAGTCTCTGTAAATATTTTTATTTTTGTAATTTGCATTTTCTGCAATTATAGCTGAAATTGGACTATGAGTTTCTATAAATCTTAAAATTTTTTTTGAGTTAAGTAATCTTTTTAAGCTTTTAAGTCTTATTTCAGAAGTATTAAATAATTTTTTCTGTTCATTTGCTAAAGCTGTTGATGAAACGCCTTTAGTGTATGGAAGCTCAATTAACTTACCCCCAAATTTTTTTAAAGTTGAAATCGCTCTTTTTCTTAAAAATAACTGCGGCCCAGATAACCAATCATCTCCATGAACCATAAAATCAGGCTTTATTTTCTTTAAATTAATTGAGTAATCCCACTGGTGTTGTGGCACGACTTTAAAAACTCCTTTTAAATTAATTATTATTTTTTTTCTTTGTTCATAATTTAAAAGTGGCAGGCCTTTATAGTTAATTAAGGCATTATCAGTCAGCAAACCAATGATTACATTTCCATAGTTTCTAGCTTTTTCAATTAAATTAATATGGCCATGATGAACACTGTCTGCTGATAAGCCAATATATACTATTTTTTTTCTCATAATTTAAACAAATATCAATTTGTAACTTGAAATTAATGATAAACTGTTCAATAATTGAACATATATATTATAATAATATTTTTGTATAGTTTTATCATCTGATAATCTAGGCTTTTTTATATGAAAAATAATAAAATAGGCTGTATAATTCAAGCAAGAGTACTTAGCACAAGACTGCCAGGTAAAATTTTATTAAATGGTTTTGATAAACCTTTGTTACTTCACACAATTGAAAGATTAAAAAAAAGCAAAAAAATTAATAAAATAATAGTGGCCACAACTAAATTAAAAATTGATAATGTGATATTTAATCTATGTAAAAAAAACAATATTTCAGTTTTTAGAGGTCATTCTACCAACTTGTTAAATAGATATTATAATTGTGCAAAAAAATATAAACTTGGAGATATAATTAGAATAACCTCTGATTGCCCATTAATGGATTATAAATTAGTAGATACAATGATTAAAAAGTATCAAAAAATTAATGTTGATTATTTTAGCAATGTCCATCCTGCAACATTTCCAGATGGCTTTGATGTCGAAATTTTTTCATACAACGCTTTAAGAAAATCCTTTTTTTCTGCTAAAAAAAACTTTCAAAAAGAACATGTGACACCTTTTATTTGGGATCAGCCAAAAAAATTTTCAATTCAAAATTATTTTTATAAAAAAGGGAAAAATTTACATAATATGTTTCGTCTAACTCTTGACTATGTCGAAGATTACTTTGTTATTAATCAAATATATAATGCGCTATATCCAAAAAATAAGTATTTTAGTTTTGATCAAATTTTAAATTATATAAAAAAAAATCCACAAATTATGCTCAATAAAAGTTTAATTAAGGTGAACTGGTATAAAAAACATTTAAAGAATTTAAAAACAATAAAAAACAAAGATACAAAGTAATTAATTTATGTTTAAGAATTATAAAAAAAATTCAAAAAAATTACAAAAGTATGCTGCTAAACTTATACCTGGTACTTCCCAGCTTTTTGGGAAAAAACCAGAATTATATTTGCCAGGAGGAAATTGGCCAACATATTATTCAAAGGCAAAAGGAATAAATGTTTGGGGATTAGATAATAAAAAGTATTTAGATTTTACAATGGTCGGTATTGGAACCTCTGTTTTAGGATATTCTGATCCAGATATAAACAAAAAAGCAATAGATATGATGAAAAGATCTTCGATGAATACACTGAATGCACCAGAGGATGTAGAACTCGCAGAAATTTTATTGAAATTACATCCATGGGCAGACAATGTAAGATATTGTAGAACAGGTGGAGAAAGCATGTCAATTGCTATAAGGTTAGCAAGAGCATATAACAATAGAGAAAAAATTCTTTTTTGCGGTTACCATGGATGGCATGATTGGTATTTGTCTGCAAATTTACGATCCATAAAATCCCTAAATCAGCATTTACTACCCGGATTAGATCCACTAGGTGTACCTAAATTTTTAAGAGGAAGTGTGATTCCATTTAGATTTAATAATTTTCATGATTTGGATAAAGTAATAAAAAAATATGCTTGTAAAGCTGCCGCAATTGTCATGGAGCCGTGCAGAGAAGAGATGCCCTCTCGAGAATATTTGATCGAGTTAAAAAAAATTGCAAAAAGAAATAACACTTTATTAATATTTGATGAAATTACTAGTGGATGGAGAGTTGGGACCAGCGGAATTCATATGAATTTAAATATTCATCCTGATATGGCTATATTTGGAAAAACAATTGCAAATGGAATTGCAATGGGAGCAATTGTTGGAAAAAGAAAAGTAATGAAAAATGCAACCAAAACTTTTTTGAGTAGCGCTTTTTGGACTGAAAGGATAGGACCTGGATGCGCAGTAGAGTTTATAAAAAAACACAAAAAGCTAAATTTAGGTAAAGTATTAGTAAAAAAGGGTGCTAAAATTAAGGAAATTTGGAAAAATGCAGCTAAAAATTCAAATTTAGATATAGAAATAAATGGAATAGACCCACTAGCAAGTTTTAAATTAAAAATTAAAAATTGGGATGTTGCAATTACTTATTTTATTCAAGAAATGTTAAAAAGAAAATTTCTTGCCTCAGATAGATGTTACTCAAACTACAAACATGATGATAAATCTCTTAAAAAATATAAAGATGCATGCAACGAGATTTTTAGTGAAATATACAAATATAGTAAAAGTAATAAATTAAAAAGTAAGCTTGATGGACCTGTAAAACAAATGGGTTTTAAAAGACTAACTGGTAAAAACTAGATGAAAGATCTCAAGAATAAAACAATTGTATTAACAGGTGCATTAGGACTAATTGGAAAAAAATTGACCAATTACCTAGCGATTAATAATGCTAGAGTTATTCTACTCGATATTAAAAGCTTAAATGAATTTAGAAAAATTAAAGAATTTAAATTAATAAAAAATAGGATTTTTTATTTTAAATGTGATGTCACTAAACTAGAGTCTTTAAAGAAAGTCTTACCGAAGATGTTAAAAATCTCAAAAAAAATTGATGTATTAATTAATAATGCGGCTCTCAACGATTCTTTAGAAAGAAGACCAAATCCAAGCTTATCAAAATTTGAAAATTTTCCAGTCAAGTATTGGAACCAAAGTATAAAAATAAATTTAAATAGTTTATTTTTGTGTTCACAAGTTTTTGGCAAGGAGATGATAAAATACAAGCAAGGATCAATAATTAATATTGCTTCTACCTATGGAATTGTTGGCCCAGATCAAAAAATATATATTGATAAAAACTCAAAAAATATTTTTTTTAAAAATCCTGCTTATCCTACATCCAAAGGCGCAGTAATTAGTTTTACTAAATATTTAGCAGCTTATTGGGGCAATAAAGGTATTAGAGTAAATTCTATTTCGCCTGGTGGGATTGAAAACAATCAACAAAAAATATTTATAAAAAATTATTCCTCAAAAACATTGCTAGGTAGAATGGCTAAAGTTGAAGATTTGTTTGGAACAATTAAACTTTTAAGTTCAAATGAGTCTAGTTATATAACAGGTTCAAACATTGTTGTTGATGGAGGGTGGACAACAATATAAGTTTAAATTTTATGAAACGATGTGTGAAATGCTCACTGCCAGAGACTTATGAAACCATTGAGTTTAACAAGGATGGTATTTGCAACATTTGTTCAGATAGTTTAATCAAAGAGGAAAAAATTGATTGGGCAAAAAGAAAAAAATTGCTTGATGATTTAATTGAAAAGTTTAGAGGAAAATCAAACTATGATTGTATAATACCTTTTTCAGGTGCCAAAGATAGTACATTTCAACTTTACTATTTAATGAAAGAGTACAAGATTAAACCATTAGTAGTAAGGTTCAATCATGGATTTCTCAGACCAACTATTCAGCAAAACACAATTAATACTTTAAAAAAAATTGGTGCAGACTTTATTGAATTTACTCCAAATTGGAAAATAGTAAAAAAATTAATGTTGGAAGCTTTTAAAAGAAAGACAGATATGTGCTGGCACTGTCACACTGGCATTTTTTCTTATCCTTTAAGATTAGCATTATTATATAAAGTTCCATTAGTCTTTTATGGTGAAACATCTTCTGATTATGATCAATATTATAATTATTTAGACGATGAAATTGATTATTTTGACGAAAAAAAGTTTAATATAAAATTTACCTTAGGCATAACAGCAGATGATATGCATGGTATGATAAGTACTCCTGAAGACCCTGTTGATAAAAGAGATCTAATTCCGTATACCTTCCCAGATGTTAAAGATCTTGCAAAGATAAACTATTGTCCAGTTGCATTAGGCAGCTTTATTAAATGGGATACATCAAAACACACAGAGTTAATTAAAAAAGAACTAGGTTGGAAAACTGATGATATGGAGCAGATTCCAAAGGAGAACAATCCTAATGGAGAAAAAATTGAATGTTTTATGCAAGGCACTAGGGATTATATAAAATGGTTAAAGAGGGGATATGGAAGAATGTCTCAAATTAACGCAAAAATTCTCAAGCAAGGCCAGGGGGATATACAGCAATTAAAAATACTCAATGAAAAGCATGATGGTATTAAACCAAAATCATTAGAAATTTTTTTAGAATATGTAGGTTTAACTGAAGAAGAGTTTAATTCTTATATTGATAAGGCAGCTATACCACCTCAAAAACCAAACTTTAAGAATGATAATGTTTCCAAAAAAATGTGGGACTTTGATCAGTGGTACAGAGAAAATAATCTGAAGAAATGATTGGTATTGTAAATTTTGGTCTAGGAAATCTGGGATCAATTTTAAATAGTTTAAATCAAATCGATTGTAGTGCTAAAATATTAGAAAATCCGAAAGAAATTAAAAATTCAGATCGATTGATTCTCCCAGGAGTTGGTTCATTTAAAGTTGGAATGAAAAATTTAATAAAAAATAACTGGGATGAATATATTTATGAGCACACAAAAAAAAACAAACCTTTATTAGGTATATGTCTAGGAATGCAATTATTGTTTGAGTGGGGAATAGAAGATGGTGGAACAAAAGGACTATGTTATTTTAAAGGCAAAGTTGATAAAATGAAATTAAACTCTGGAAGAAAATTACCTCATGTTGGATGGAATAAATTAAATTTTTACAATAAACATCCCATTTTTAAAAATATTTCAGATCATATTGATTACTACTTTATTCATTCCTATGAATGCATACCATCAAATCAATCAGATATTGTTAGTAAAACAGATTATAACAATGAGTTTGTTTCCTGTGTTTCAAATGGATTTAGTGTAGTTGGTACCCAGTTCCATCCAGAAAAAAGTCCTCCAAATGGTTTAAAAATTTTAAAAAATTTTTCAAAATGGAATGGTGAATGCTAAAGAAAAGAATAGTCCCAGTTTTACTACTCAAAAATGGCAGAATGGTAAAAGGAAAAAAATTTAATAATTATGTTGACACAGGAGATCCAATTACAGCTGTAAAAATTTATAGTTCGCAAGATGCAGATGAACTTATGTTTTTAGATATTGATACTGACTCAAGATCAAAAAAAAATTTTTTAAATACTATTATAAACTCAGCTAAAGAGTGCAACATACCATTTTCTGTTGGAGGAGGTGTAAAAAATTTAGAAGATGCCAAAGATATTTTTTTATCTGGAGCCGATAAAATTGTAATAAATTCTTCAATTGTTAATAATCCAAAACTATTAGATGAGATTTCTTATCACTATGGTTCACAAGCAATTATTGCTAGTGTAGATTACAAATATAATATATCAAAAGATGATAACGAGGTCTGGATTGACTGTGGAAAAAAGAATACTGAAATAAGTTTAAATGATCATATTAAAAAAATTGAAAAATATCGAGTAGGAGAAATATTAGTTAACTCCATTGATAGAGATGGAATGATGGGAGGTTATGACATAGAAAATTATAGAAATATTAGTAAAAAAATAGATATACCAATAATAGCATGTGGTGGTGCTGGAAATTTTAATCATATTTTAGATTTATTTAATTCAAGCGAAGTTTCAGCTGCAGCTTGTTCAAGTATTTTTCATTTTGGAGACTATAATCCCATACAAATAAGAACTTATTTAAAAAATCGCAATGTTGGGATGAGACAAATAAAATAAAAATTATTTTAATGATAAAGAATTAAAAATAAATATAAAAGATTGTATGAAAAATAATTTTAAACCCCCTTACTTAATAGGTGAAGTAGGAATTAACCATAATGGGTCAATTGATCTTGCAAAAAAAATTATTTTTGAGGCAAAAAAAAATAATTTTGATGCTGTAAAATTGCAAAAAAGAGACTTAAAAATATGTATCCCAAAATTTCAACAAGATATAATTAGAGAAACGCCCTGGGGAAGGCTGACTTATTTAAATTATAAAAAAAAAATTGAATTGAATAAAAAAAATTTTAAAGAAATATCTGAATTTTGTAAAAAAATTAAAATTGATTTATTCTGTTCAGCTTTTGATATTAATAGTTTAAAATTTTTAAAACAATTTAGGTTTAAATATAATAAAGTACCCTCTGCTTTAATTACTAATATTGCTTTTTTAAAAGAAGTAGCGAAAGAAAGAAAAAAAACTTTTATCTCAACCGGGATGAGTAACATGAAAGATATTACAAGAGCAGTAAAAATCTTTAAAAAAAATAAATGTAAATTTGTTTTAATGCATTGTGTTTCGGAATATCCTTGCCCTGAAGAAAAATTAAATTTAAGAATGATAAATACTTTAAAAAAAAGATTTAGGTGTGAAGTTGGATATAGCGGTCATGAGACTTCGGTTTCACCAAGTATCTTTTCGTGGATGTTAGGTGCTCAATATATTGAGCGACACATCACAACCGATAGATCTTTGTGGGGAACAGACCAATCAGCTTCATTAGAGCCAATAGGAATGTCACAATTATCAGGAATATTAAAAAAAGCCTATAAATTTTTAGGAACTGGAAACAAAAAAATTACTGCTGTTGAAAAGAAAATGCTTACAAAGTTTAAATATTGGTAATCATTTTAAATAATTTTCTAAATAAGACATTATTTTTTTAAATCCAAAATTATTACCATCAATTGCAATATATTTATTTATAAAATCATCAAATCTATTTTTTGAAATCGAAAATTTCTTGTTTAAGTCATTTGAATTAATAAAGTAATTTTTGGCCAATTTAATTTGAGTTATACCAACTTTATCTCTGTAATGATTGCTTGCTCCTCTCACACTTTTATCCATAAAATCAGAATAAATAGTGATAATATTTTTTTTAAGAATTATAGCATCTACAATTGCAGTAGTCTCAAAAAATAGAACTACAAAAGCATCAAAAATATTCTCTCTAGTTTGATATTTTAATACTTCATACTTTGGAAATATTTTTTTTTTTAAATTAATGTCGTCTTTAGGATGAATACAAATATAAATTTGTTTTTTGAATATGCTTTGTAAGTTATTTAATAATTCATTTAAATATTCGTAATGTTTTTTAATATCATCTTCATTAATTTTCCCTCTTATTTTGAGGGATGAAGGATGACCAAAATGATCATCAAGTAAAATAATTTTATTAGTATTTACATTTAGTTTCTCAATTTTTAGTAAATCAAAAGCTTTGCTATTTATCTTAACTATTTCTTTATTAAAAAAAAATCCTTTTTTGAATAAAAATCTGTAAAATAAATTATTATTCATTAAATCAAACTTTTCTAAATTCGAGGTAAATTTGATTTTGTTTTTATGTATTTTTTTGGCATTGGATAAGATAAATATTCTTAATTTATAAATTATTTTATCAAATTTAAATTTTATTCCTTTTAAAAAATATTTAAATTCTATCTTCTGTTTTATTTGCACATTTGAAATATCATTCAATTCAAAAAAATTTAATTTAAATTTATTCAAATATTTAAGTAGATTAATACTAGGTAAATTTGTTTCAAAGTTATTTGTATATATTAGATTTAGTTCTTTATTTTTTAAAAAAGATATTAGATCTTCTTTTGATAAAATATTTTTTATTTCAACAAATTTATTTAATGTAAATTTTCTATTTGGCTTATCTTGGAATTTTTCAAAATTATTCATTTTATTATTTAATAAAAGATCTAAATATCTAAAATTAATAAGATATAGTTTTCCAAATCTAGATGATAGTTTATTAATAAGAAAACTATGAGTAGATAGAGGCTGATTAACGTCGTCAGATAAAAACAACCAACCCAAACACTTTTTTTTCATTTCTTTACCAAATTTTGCTAGATAAGTAATATTTAAACATTATAAATAATTAATTTATATTTAAAGAGATAAATGTGATTATACAAAGTTGTTAGAATGATAAAAAATAATAATTTTATAATAAAAAACCTTAAAAATGTAGTTTTTATAGGCGAACATGTTTCTTTAAAAAAGTTAGTTGAAATAAATAAAATTTATAAACTAAATTCTTTTATAATTACTTCACCAGCCCAAAAAAAAGAAATTGATAAAATGTTAAATTTTAAAGTTTTCTCCAAACTTGATAATAATTTCAAAAAATATATAAAAAAAAATGTAAATATCGATAACTCTCTTTTTGTATCAATTAAATCGAGATGGATATTTAAAAAAAGTTTGATTAAAAATTTCTTGAAAAATAATTTAATAAACTATCACCCTGCTAGATTACCTTATTACAGAGGTGGAGCAACTTCTTCATGGAGAATTATTATGGGCGACAGAATTGATTGTCAGCTTTTTCATTTAGTAACAGACAAAGTTGATAATGGTCCGATTCTACATTATGAAAAATCAATTCTTCCTCCTTACTGTAAAAAACCAATTGATCTTGAGAATTACAGTAATATTAAAATAGTAGATCTCTATAGAAATTTTATTCAAAAATTTATTAAGAAAAAAAAAATTTTAATGTCAAAACAACCAATATATTTAGGGCAATATTTTCCAAGACTTAATACAAAGGAAAATGGTTGGATTGATTGGTCATTTGATTCAATTAAATTATCAAAATTTATAGATGCATTTGACGATCCTTATTTAGGTGCATGTACTATGTACAAATCAAAAAAAGTATATTTAAAAGATGCTCAAATTCATGGTGGAGAAATGTCAAACCATAAATTTTTATCAGGTCTTGTATCACGACATGATAATAAATGGTTGGCGGTTTGTACGTCTGATGAAAATTCAATTTTAATTTCAAAAGTTTTAGATCAAAAAGGAAAAAATATTATAAATGAAATCAGAGAAGGAGATAGGTTTTACACACCATTAAATAAACTAGCAAAATCACTTAGTTATAAAGCGAAATACGGTCCAAAGGGTTTAATAAAATAAATTATTATTTTGATATAAAAAATATAAAATAAAATTATGAAATTTAAAATAATCAAATCAAATAAGAAATTTTCTTTCTATAAAAAATATTTTTTAAAGTTTGGATTAAAAGAGATTTTCGAAAAAAAAAATTATAAAAAACGATCAATTAATGAAATGAAAGTAAAGGTTCCATATGAACCAGAACTAGATGATTTATTTCTTTTACATAATTATATTATTAAATACAAAAGAATGACTGTACTTGAATTTGGAACTGGTTGGTCAACTCTAGTAATGGCTAATGCATTACGTTTTAATTTCATTAAATATTCCTATAGAATTAAAAATTTGCGATTAAACAACGCAGGTCAGTTACACTGCATAGATAACGAAAAGAAATGGATTAAAAAAACAAAAAATAGAACTCTTAAATATAATCGTTTTATTAATTTTCACTACTCTGAGAGTACAATGGATCTATTTAATAATAGAATATGCACTTCATTTAGAAAAATTCCAAAAATTAATCCGGACTTTATATATTTAGATGGCCCAGATCAATTTAATATTAGAGGAAATACATATGGTATAAATATAAATCATAAAGATTATATGCCAATGAGTTCAGATATTTTAAAAATTGAGCACTTTTTAAAACCTGGAACAATAATAGTAGTAGATGGCAGAGCTGCTAACAGTAGATTTTTAAAAGCCAATCTTCAAAGAAAGTGGAATTATAATTATAATAAAATTAATGACCAACATATCTTTTATTTATCAGAGACACCTTTGGGAAAACTAAATGAAAGACAATTAAATTTTTATTTTAATAAATAGTAATATCGAAAATATTTTAATTTAATAAATAATATGGAAAATAATAATAAAAAATTTAATATTTTAATGATTTTATCAACATTTATTATTATTTATGTATTAGCTGTAGCATCAGACTATATTTTGCATTTAAAACAATTTTCAAAAAGACAGGTTGCTAGTGATATTATTACCTTGAGAAAGCAAAATGAAGATAGAATACAAATTGAAGAAGCAAAAAAACAAAATTACGTAAGAGTAATATTTCCTTATCTTTATCATAAAATTCCTGAATTAGAAAAAAAATTTATAAAGGACTTGGTTCCTCTTAATGCGCAACCTTATAAACATGTTTATGACTGTAATGAGGGATATGGTTTGACTAAATATAAAACTGATAGATTTGGATTCAGAAATAACGATTTAATTTGGAATGAAATAGATACAACAAATAAAGATAAAATAATATTTATTGGAGATTCATATGTTCATGGTTCCTGTGTAGAAAATAAATATATCATTACAAATAATTTAGAAAGTTTCCAAAGTTATAATATAGCCTCTAGTGGAAATGATCCATACACATATACGGCATTATCGAGTCTATTCATACCAATTGTAAAACCAAAATATGTAGTATTAATATTTTATGAAAATGACAACAGCCCAGATGGGGAAATTTTTTTAAAGAATTTAGAAATTAATAATATACATGATAGATATTTTAAGTTTGAAAATGATCAAATTTATTTATCCGATGAAGTTGAAGATATTGTCAAACAAGTAGAAAACTATGTAATTAATGAGTCAAAAACTAGAACAGCAGGTTCTAGACCAAACATACTTATGCGTGGAATTAGATATTTGACTTTACCCACAATTAGAAAAACCTTATCAGTTTCTTATTCTAACATGTTCTTTAAACTTCCACTTTCATCAAAATTATCTATAGATACAATAAATTCATTGTGTACTAAGCACTCGTGTACTCCGATTTATGGATTTATTCCAAATAGTAACTTTTGGGAACCTAGCTCCTCTGTTAAAAATTACAGATTATCCATTGAAAATTATTTAGCTGAAAATAATAATTATTATATTAACTTCTCGGAAATTATTAATAACTATGGAGAAAAAAAAGCTTTTGCTCCTAAAGGCACTCATTTATCTAAAGAAGGTTACAAACTAATTTCGATTACAATCAAAGATTTTATAATTAATAATTTTTAATATATTTCCTTATTGTTCAAAAATTGAACAAATACATGCTTTATTTTAATTGATAATTCCTCTTTAATATATAAATTCGATTCTTAAAAAACTATTAATTGTGTATAAAAATTTTAAAATACTATGTGTAAATAAAAATTTTAGTTCGTTATTAATATTATTTTTAGGACTTATTTTTGCAGCTTTACTTGAACTTATTGGAATAGGATCAATACCTATTTTCGTTATGCTGATAACAGATATAAATTTACTAAAATCCAAATTACCTGACTTTATAAACACAGATTTTATTGAAATTTTAAATACTACTAATTTAATTTTCTATGGAGCAATTGCTTTAACAATAATCTTTTTTATAAAAAATTTATATTTAAGTTTAATAATTTATTATCAAGGAGTTGTTTACAAAAGTCTTAGAATTAATTTATCAACTAGGTTATTCTCATTATATACTAAAACAAATTATTCATTTCACTTACAAAATAATCCAGCTATTTTATTAAGAAATATTGAGGGTGAAGCAAGCAGAGCAATAACAGTAATTCAAAGTTTAATAAGCCTTTTTAAAGAATTATTGGTTTTAGTAGTAGTTTTTTTACTTTTGTTATTCACAGATCCAATAATATCTTCATTTGCTTTTTTATTTTTAAGTTTTTTTGTTGGTATCTTTTACCTGATTACAAATAAAAAAATTTTAAATAATGGAAAAATTATACAATTTATTAGAGGTGAACAAGTAAAACATATTAATCACAGTTTTGGAGCAATTAAAGAAGTGAAGATTTTAAATAAAGAAAATTTTTTGTATAAAATATTTTTGAATAATGCCAACACATTTGAAAATGCATATCTAACAAATTATTTTCTAACGTCTTTGCCTAGACTATTTTTAGAAGTAATAGTTATTGCTACACTGATAGTTGTTGTAACTATCTTTATATATTTTGATAGAAATATAAACAGCATGATCCCTTTACTCTCATTACTGGTTATAGCTGCAGCTAGACTAATGCCATCTTTTAATACAATTTCCACAAGCCTTGCAAGAGTTAGAGATCTTACCCCAGCTTATAATTTGGTAGCTGATGAGATAGTAAAGCTGGAGAGCAAACACATAAACTCAAATTACAATATCAAAGATAATATTAAATTTGAAAACAATATTTTAATCAATAATTTGTCATTTAAATATGAAAAATCAGAAAAATATGCATTAGAAAATTTAACATTAAATATAAAAGTAGGTTCAAAAATAGGAATAATTGGTAATTCAGGTGCAGGAAAAAGTACATTTGTTGATTTGATACTTGGTCTTTTAACGCCAACAAAAGGAAAAATAGAGGCAGATAAGAAGGATATTCAAAATAACCTCAGGGATTGGCAGAGCTTAATAGGCTATGTACCTCAAGATATATATTTATTAGATGAAACGATACATAATAATATTGCCTTTGGAGTTAATAAGGAGCTATTCGAAGAAAAAAAATTTCAAAAAGCAATAAAAATTGCTCAGTTAGATAAGTTTATTGATAGTCTTAAACTTGGAAAACTAACAATGATAGGAAATAGAGGTGTGAGACTTTCTGGAGGTCAAAGACAAAGGGTAGGTATAGCAAGAGCATTATATAATGATAAAAAGATTTTAATTTTTGATGAGGCAACAAATTCACTAGATTTAGAAAATGAAAAAAAAATTATAGATAATATTTTTTCAATTGATAGCAATAAAACGCTTTTTTTAGTCACTCATAGACATGAGACTGTAAAAAATTGTGATGAGGTATTGTTATTTAATGATGGTAAATTAATCGATCAGGGTAAATATGATTATTTAAATATGAAATATAACTTAACTGTATTTATTGAAAAAAAAGATACTCCTAAGGAGTAGCCTCTGTAGCTAATTTGTTATAGCTTTTTTCTGGAATAATTTTGTTTATAATCTTTTCTTTACTTTTAAAAGCCATTCCTGGAATTTTAGACAGAATTTCCTCACTAGGAAGTTTGTTGTTATTTTTAATCATTTCACTAACAAGTTCAGATAATGTTACTTCTCCTTCACCTAACACGCAAATATTTATATTGTCGTCTTTTAAAACATCCTCGTAAGCTCCTGTTGGATAAGGTCCTCCTAAAAATATAGGTGTTTTCAGTTTATTATCTCTTAAATATTTTATAGTTCTGTGGCCAAAGTCTTTGTAAAAAGTCATTATACTAATTCCGATAATATCAGGATTAAATTCTCTTATTTTAGCTAGGAACTCCTCATTACTATCAAAATCAAGACCAGATTTTAGAATTTTTCCATCAATGTTTTCATTATACTCTCTATTGAGATAAGTTAGCAAAGCAAGTAATCCGAGCGGAGGTTCCATTAAAACCCTTTCTTGAGAGTCCTTACCTTTAGAGTAGTATCCTGACATATTTATAAACAAAATCTTTAAAGCATCTTTGCTTTTTTTTATTTTAGGGAATTTTTTTATAAATTTATTTTTTATATCGGGAACCCTAATATCATTTTCATCAACAAATTTTATTTCACCTAATTCATCTTTTTTTATTCTTGCTAACCTGAGTAAATCATCGATATTATTTACTTGTCTTGGGAAGTAACTATTATATTTTTGATTTAATTCATCTTCACAAAAATATTTAAATTGATTTGGAAGCACAGACTTTAGTCTTTCTTTGTTTAATACGTAGTCTTTCAAAAACATAGTTTTTACTGCTTTGGTAAAATCTTGAGAAAATGTTAGTGATGGGGCAGTATCTTCATAGGATAAGTCTTGAGATTTTTTGATTATTTCTTCAGGCACACCATGTTCTTTAGCAAATTTTTCTATTTCAGTATTAGGAAATGCCCTTACAGTTAAAAGATAAGGAAAATGTATCCATTTGAGTTCTTTTATAAAATTCAAAGTCATCATTGCTTCTTCCTCAGTCTCAGTAGGAAATCCGTGCATAGCGTTCAAACCAAGAACTACATGAGGATATTTATGCACAATATAAGAAGCATTATTATAAAATTTATCCAAATCTAAATTTTTTCTCATGACTTTTTGCATTCTTGCTGAGCCACTTTCAAGTGATATATTTACACCTAGGCCACCAGCCTCAACCATCAAATCAATTCCTTCTTGATCTAATAAATCACCTTTTAAAGCACTTGGGAAAAAAAAATTAAGTTTGAGTTTGTGTTTAAGAACTAATTTAAAAAATTGTTTAAAATCTTTAGCTTTTACATTAAATATATCGTCTATAAATTCTATTCTTTTTACGCCTAAATCATGAAGCATTTTTACTTCATCAAAAATGTTATCAACTGATCTTCTGTAATGATGAAGTGTAGTTTTATAAACATCACAATAAAAGCATCTATATGGACATCCTCTAGTTGCTTGCACAGCTACCGAATGTTTAACACCCGCGTGACCAATATACTTATGGTAATCCTCATAATTAACTAAAGATCGGTCATAAATAGGTAGGCTATCTAAGTTTGAAATTTGCTTTCTAGGGGGTGTTTTTATTATTTTAAATTCATTCATTGAAAATTAGTATAAACAAAGTTTTAAAATTTAAAATATAAAAATATGTTTAATTTGGTCCTTTTTTATTAATATGACAAAAACAAAATGAAAATTTGATTTATGTTCAAAAATTGAACATAATATAAATACCTATAAATATGAATAATTTAACTTTTTGTTTTAGGATTAATTCAGATGAAAATATGGGTATTGGCCATGCAAAAAGATGTGTCAGAATAGCCTATAAATTAAAAAAATATGGTTATGATTCTGTTTTTTTTACAGACAAAAAAAGCAAGTTAGATTTTTTTCTGAGAGATTTTAGGATTAAATACATTTATGGGAAAATTTCAAAATTTATAGATCAAAAAATTGATGCAGAAATATTCTTAAAAAAAATAAAACGACTTAATCCAATTGTAGTTTCTGATGACTATAGATTAGATATCACATGGGAAAAAATTATTTCAAAAAATAAAATTAAAATTGTCGTTTTAGATGACTCAGAAAATAAAAAACATTTTTGTGATACATACATAAACTATAAACCTAATTTCATAATTCAAAGCAGGCTAAACTCTAATATAAATAAAAAAAAGGAAACTAAATTATTATTGGGTCCAAGGTATGCCATAATAGATTGTAAATACCCCAATAATTTAGAAAAAAAGATTAAAAAATTTTTTAATATTTGTTTTTATATGGGTGGGGGGGGAGATTTTAAATTTTTTTATAAGATAATAATTAATTTAATTAGTTTATTTTCTTCTAAAAAAAAGAAAATACAAATAAACATAGTCCAGGGACCAGCTTGCAAAAATGTTGATAAGATAATTATTTTATCAAAAAAATATAAATTTATTAAAATTATTGATGGAAAAAAAAATTTAGATCAAAAAATTTCAAAAATGAATTTAATTGTTGGCTCGGCTGGAAATATAATCTACGAAACATCCTATTATAATATTCCCTCAATTTTTTTTGAAATGTCAAAAAATCAAAATAATAGTATATCAAATATGGAAAAAATTGGACATTATTTTATTCTCGATAAATCTGAGTTAAAAAATCATCATAAAATTAGTAAACTCATATATCTGTTCTTTAAAAATTATAAGAGAATTTCAAGACTAGTAAAAAATAAAGAAATATTTGTGGATAACAAAGGACAAGATAGAATAGTAAAAAATATTTTATCAAGCAAAAAAATTTCTAATAAAAAAAATTATAGTTATCATAATCCAAAAAAAAGAAATTTTATTTCAGAAAAAGTAAAAGATAATGAGATAAATAAATATCTTGATTCAAGAAATCTTTATATAAATAGAAAAGTTAGTTTCTCCCCAAAAAAAATAAAACGTATAGATCATTATATTTGGTGGCTAAGCTCTAAGAGGGTTTCTCATTCAATTAGTATTAATAATAAAAAGATAATGTACTTATATGATGAAACTTATAAAATAAATTTAAAGAATTATTCTCTTCAGGGTTGGTTCTCAACAGAAAATAAATTTGGAATAAAAGAAGTTCTTTTAGCTTTAAATTGGCATAAAAAATATATGGAAAAAAAAAAGAATATAGATTTAAGCTTTGGCGTGATTAAAAAGGATAACTTAATAAATTTCAGCAAATATTTGGGGTGGATACCAATTAATAAAGATGCTGAAGAATTTCAGATATTAAAAAAAATTAATCATATAAGCAGAAAGTATAATTATTATATAAGAAATTAAATGTTAGTAAAAATCGGAAAAGCTTTGATCGGAGATAATAGGAAAAGTTTTATCATTGCAGAGATGTCTGGTAATCACAATTCTTCAATCAATAAAGCTATGAAAATTATTTTAGCGGCTAAAAATTGCGGGGCCAATGCAATTAAATTACAAACTTATACACCTGACACAATAACTATAAAATCAAACAAAAAAGATTTTCAAATATCAAAAAAATCGCCTTGGAAAAAAAGAAAAAATTTATGGAATTTGTATAATTACGCTCATACCCCATGGTCTTGGCATAAAAAACTTTTTGATTATGCAAAAAAAATTGGAATTGAGATATTTTCCACTCCTTTTGATGAAACAGCAGTTGATTTTTTAGAAACATTAAATTGTAAAGCTTATAAAATTGCTTCTTCAGAAATAAATCACATTCCTTTAATCAAAAAAGTTGCAGAAACTAAAAAACCTGTATTTTTATCTACTGGCCTCGCAAGATTTAAAGATATTGACTTAGCAATTAGGACTTTAAGAAAAAAAAAGGTAAAAAAAATAATTCTTTTATTATGTAAATCTAACTATCCAGCTGAAATTAAGGAACATAATTTAAAATTAATAAAAATATTCAAAAAAAAATATAAAGTTATTGTAGGTTTATCAGATCATACAGTAGGAAACTCTTTAGCTATTTCATCATTAACCTTAGGTGCAAGAGTTTTTGAGAAACATTTTAAACTAAATACACAAAAGGTTTCAGTTGACTCTTTTTTTTCACAAAATGAGAAACAATTTCAAAAATATATCTCAGATATAAGACAAACAGAAGAAGCTTTAAAAAATTGTAAAGAAAATAATAGAGGAGGATATAGAGATATGAGATCAATATATTTAAAAAAAAAAATTAAAAAAAATGAAAAAATTTCACTAGATCATATAAAAGTTGCAAGACCCGGTCTCAGTTTACATCCAAAGTACTTTGACAAAATAATTGGTTTAGAGATCAAGAAAAATCTGGATAGAGGTGATAGAATTTTACCAAAACATATTAAAGGTTTTAAAAGATAAAAATGAGTTATTTTGCAAATATTGAAAAATTTAAAGATAATGTTGCTTTGATAACTGATAAAGAAAAATTCACTTACAACTCTATCATAAATTTTTCACAAAAGATTACAAAAGGTTTAAAAGAACGCTCGCTAATTTTATTAAAATGTAACAACTGTTTTGAAATATTATTGGCCTATATCTCTTTTAATAGGATAAATTGTGCAATTATTTTAGTTGGAGATAACTTAATTGATAGCTCTTATGTTGAAATTATTAATGCATATAAACCAGATTATATTTTTCAAAAAAAGGATAAAAAAATAAATAATGTTGATTATATCTTTTTCAATAGTTTTGGTTCCCACGAATTATTAATAAAAAAAGATAAAAACAAACATGATGCATCAATTAATAAAGATTTATCTCTTTTAATTCCAACATCAGGAAGTATGGGTTTACCTAAATTTGTTAGATACTCATATGAAAATATACATACTAATATAATTCAAGTAACCGAGTCACTAAATGTAAAACAATTAGATAGAACTATTACTACAATGCCTCTTAATTACACTTATGGTTTGTCAATAATTAATTCTCATTTGTCTAATGGAGCGTCCATAGTTCTTAATAATTACTCTATGGTGGATAAAAAATTTTGGAATTTTTTAAATAAAGAGAACGTCTCAAATTTTGGCGGTGTTCCATTTATGTATGAAATTTTAAATAAAATTGGTTTTGAGAATATGATTCCAAAGAGTTTAAGATATATAACTCAAGCTGGAGGCAAATTGTCAAATGAGTTGATAAAAAAGTTTTTTAATATTTCAAAGAAGAATAATTTTCAATTTATAGTGATGTATGGTCAAACAGAAGCAACATCCAGAATGTCATACTTAAATCCAAATTTTTTAAAAAAAAAAATTGGCAGCATCGGTAAACCTGTAAAAGATGGTAAGTTTTTAATAGAAGATAGTGATGGTAAAATTATAAAAGATGAAAATAAAGTTGGACAGTTGATATATGAAGGTAAAAACGTTTCGATGGGATACGCGTTTAAAAGATCAGATTTAATAAATGGAGATGAAAATAGGGGAAAATTATTTACTGGTGATTTAGCAAAAAGGGATAGTGAAAACTTTTATTATATTGTTGGGCGCATAAAAAGAATATCAAAAATATTTGGTATGAGATTGAATTTAGATGATCTAGAGATACTATTACAAAAATGGGGATACAGATGTGCATGTATAGGAAATGACACTTTATTAGATTTTTTTATTGAAGAAAAATTTGATAGCGAGGATATGCTCAACAAGATCTCAAAAAATATAGGGCTACATAAGTCAGTAATTAGATTAAATAAAATAAATAAAATACCCAGAAGTAGCTCAGGAAAAATTCTTTATTTGGAATTGGAACAAAATGCTAAATAAAAACCTTTTTGAAAAAAATCCTTTTTCTTTTTCTAAGGAGTATAGAAAAAAAGATTATTTTGAATTAATCAATAAATTAACAATCCATCATTATAAAAAATGTTCTTTATATAAAAAAATTTTAGATACCTTGAATTACAAACTCAATTTTAAAAATAGTCTAGAAAATATTCCTATCATCCCAACAAGAATATTTAAGAATTACAACTTAATGAGTGTTCCGAAAAACAAAATTGTTAAAACCTTAACTTCATCTGGAACAACAAGCTCGAAAGTATCTAAAATTTATTTAGATAATGAAAATGCCTCTAACCAAGTAAAAGCATTGAAAAAATTAATACAGTCAATACTTGGTTCGGAAAGACTTCCAATGATAATAGTTGATCAAGACCCTAAATTTGAAAATAGAAAAAAATTTAGTGCGAAGACAGCCGCAATTTTAGGCTTTTCTTATTTTGGAAAAAATCATTTTTATCTCTTAGATAGATATGGAAATATTGATTACGATGGTTTGAGTGAATATCTCAAAAAATTTTCAAATAAAAATTTTTTTATATTTGGTTTCACAAGTTTTATTTTTGAAAATTTATTGAAAAAAATGGATCATAAAAGAATAAATTTAAATTTGTCCAAAGGTATCTTGCTCCACGGCGGGGGTTGGAAAAAATTGGAAAATTTAAATATAAGTAATAAGAAATTTAAAGATGAATTAAACAAAAAATTTAAATTAAAAAAAGTATTTAACTATTACGGAATGGTTGAGCAAACTGGTTCAATTTTTTTAGAATGTGATAATTGTGGAGGTTTTAGAACTACGAGATATTCTGAGATTATAATAAGGGATAAAAATTTTAATAGCCTTGGCATAGGAAAAACTGGAATGATACAAGTTATTTCAAATTTACCTACTAGCTATCCAGGACACAGTATTTTAACAGAGGATAGGGGAATAATTATTAAGGATGCAAATTGTAAATCTGATTTTAATGGCAAATGTTTCATAGTTAAAGGAAGGCTTGAAAAAGCAGAAGTAAGAGGATGCAGCGATGTTACATGAAGTCAAAAATATTGAAAGATTGATTAAAAAAATTAAAGAGAAATCTTTTGAACCAGTCATAAAAAAACCCTTAAGTGATTTAGAAATTAATTTTTTGGATGAGTTTTCAAGTGAACTTAAAAAAGTGAAAAAAATTTTTGATTATCCAGATTTAGTTTACTTAATTTTTTTGGTGTAGAAAAAAAAAGATAGAAACATTGAAACTTAAAAATTTCGATGATGAAAACAGATTGGGAAGAGGTGTTATCTTTCACATATGTCCATCAAATATTCCTACTAATTTTATTTATTCATTCATTTTTGGTTTGTTAAGTGGAAATTCAAATATTGTAAAAATGCCAAGTAAGAGATCAAAACAAAAAGAAATAATTTTAAAAGTTATCGATATTTTATTTAAAAAAAAAAAATATTCTTTAATTAAAAATAATAATTATTTTATTGAGTATGATAATATTGTAAACGATGCTTTAACGCATAAAATTAGCTCTATTTGTGACGGGAGAGTGGTCTGGGGTTCGGATAAAACCGTTAATGATATAAAAAAAATCTGGTCTCCTGAAAGATCAGTAGATGTAATATTTTCTGACAGATATTCCTTATCAGTAATTAATCTTAACCAATTAAAAAAACTAAAATTTGAAAATATTAAAATGGTAGCTAACAAGTTTTATTATGATGCATACTCGATGAATCAACAAGGGTGTAATTCTCCACATTTTTTATTTTGGGTAGGAAATAAAAATAAAAAAACTCAAAATGACTTTTGGGAAGCTCTAAGTATTATTATTGAAAAAAAATATGAATTTAAAGAGATTCAAATTGTTGATAAATACTCCAAATTGATTGAAAATATTTTAGATAGAAACGATATCAGAAATATAGAAAGAAAAAAAAATAATATTTATATTTTAGATTATAAAGGTCAAAAAAAAGTAATTGAAGATATAAGAGGAGTAAATGGTATTTTTTATCAGACGAACCTTAATAATTTATCTCAATTGAAAAAATTTATATCAAAAAAATGTCAGACCATGTCTTATTATGGTTTCAAAAAAACAGAATTACAGAATTTTGTCTATAAAAAATAATCTAATTGGTATAGACAGGATAGTACCAATTGGAAATGCTTTAGATATTGATTTTAATTGGGACGGTTATGATTTAATAAGGAGTTTATCTAGATTAGTCGTTATTGTATAAAATGAAATTAAACAAAAATCAAATTTTAGAATACCAAAAAAACGAGCCACCATACCTAATGATGGATTATGCAACTGATATTCAGCCAGGAAAATATGCAATTGGTTATAAAGAATTAAAAAGTGATGAATGGTTTTTTAAAGTGCATTGGAAGGGAGATCCCAATATGCCTGGAATGTTACAAGTAGAAGCTTTAACTCAAATGGCTGCACTATCAATATTAACTTTACCGGGCAATAAAGGAAAAAAAATGTACTTAAGCTCAGCAAATGATATTAAATTTATTCAAAAAGTATTACCCAACAAAATATTCAATATTGAAACAAAAGTTTTAAGCTTCAAACGAGGCCTTGCTACATTTGAAGGCATAGGAAGGGTCGATAATAATATAGTTTGTAAAGCAAATTTTATCTTAATATTGCCAGATGAAATTTTAAAGTATAGTCTAGATAAAAAATCGTAAATTATAATTATGCCAATAGCTTCATCCTTATTAAACAAACCAAGACTGGTAGAAAAACTTAGAAAGTTTTATGATTACGTTCAAAAAAATGATGGTAAAGTGGGCACTAAAACACGTGGAATTGATTTAAACTTCAACAATGCATGTAATTTAAGATGCAAGTATTGTTTTACAAATTCTCCAAAAGGAGATCATGTTAAAGAGTATCTTGATATTGGTGCAATAAAAAAATTAGCAGATGAGGCAGATGAACTTGGTTATTTTGAGTTTGATCTTCAAGGTGGAGAATTATTACTTCAACCAAAAAAATTATTTCAAGTCCTTGAAGCAATACGTCCAGAAAGATTTTATATGTATCTTACAACCAATGGCTTTTATCTTGATGAAAAAATGGCAAAAAAATTAGCTGATTATAAAGTAAGCAGAGTTTCTGTAAGTATAGATAGCATGGATGAAAAAATTCACGATGAAATTAGAGGAAGAAAAGACTCATGGAGAAGAGCTATTGAAGCTTTAGAGCATGTTAAAAATGCTGGTATGGATCCATATTTGAATATTACTGTAGGTCATTACAATGCCAATACAGATCATTTCAAACAACTCTTAGATTATTCAAAACAAAAAAGATATAAAACATTGCTAAATGTTGCTGTGCCATCTGGTATGTGGCAAAACGCAGAGGAAATAATTTGTGATGATAAAGATAGAGAATATTTAAGAAAAATTAGAAAGGAATATAAAAACATTGTAAGAAATGTATGGAATCCATTTGATAGAAATCATGAGAAAATTTTAGGCTGCACAACAGTTAATAGAGTATATGTAACCCCAATAGGCGATGTATTAGTATGTCCATATGTTCATATAAAGATTGGAAATATTTTTGAAAAACCTCTGAAAGAGATTATAGATCATGGATTTAAAATTAAGTATTTTAGAAATCACAGCGATTTGTGTTTAGCTGGAGAAGATAAAGAATTTATTAAAAAATTTATGACTAAAAGTGGCCAAACTATATTTAAGCCAGCATTAGCTGAAGAAATATTTTCAAAAGAAGATTACATCCAATAATGTTACTTTCAAAAAAAACAGCCGTTATAACTGGCTGTAACAAAGGTATAGGAAAAGCTGTTCTTGAGGAATTTTCACAAAATGGAGCAAACATATTTGCTTGCACAAGAAAAATTGATGACGAATTTAATTCTTTAATTAAAAATCTTCAAGATAAGAATGGTAATTCTATATATCCAATCCAAATGGATTTAAGTAATGAGAAAGATATAGTAGAAGGAGCAAAAAAAATTATTTCAAGAGAGTTACCAATAGATATTTTGATTAATAATGCTGGTGCAGTTTTTTCCTCAATTTTTCAGATGACCTCACAATCGAAATTTAGAGAAATGTTTGATATTAATTTTCATTCTCAAATTTTACTGACACAATTTATGATTAAATCTATGATAAAGAACAAAAAAGGAAAAATTGTTTTCATTTCATCTAGCTCTGGCATTGATGGCAATGAAGGTAGAAGTGCTTATGTTGCATCTAAAGCTGCAATAATTGGTCAAGCAAAAGTTTTATCAAGGGAGGTAGGCAGATATAATATTAATGTAAATACTATAGCTCCTGGTTTGACAAATACTGATATGATGAAAAATAATACACCCGATAAAGTAATAAACGAAGTTGTCTCAAAATTGTCACTTAAAAGAATTGCAGAACCAAATGAAATTGCAAATGTTGCTCTTTTTCTAAGTTCAAAATTATCTGACTATATTACAGGTCAAGTAATAAGAGTAGATGGAGGCATGTAAGTGAACAGCAGTGCATCAAATAGCTTAAATCAAGAAAAACTCCTTCTCAAATCCAAAAATATAAGAAAAAAAATTCTACAAATGGCTATGGAAGCTGGCTCCAGTAGTGCTCATATTGGTGGTGCCCTTTCTATCGCTGATATTTTATCTATCTTATTTTTTCATGTTATGAAAATAGATAAAAACGATCCTTTGAGCGAGAAAAGGGATAGATTTATTTTAAGCAAAGGTCATGCTTGTTTGGCGTATTATGCTTCTCTTTCTGAGCTGGGATATATTTCTGACGAAGAATTAAAAACTTTTGAAAAAAAATGATACAAATTTACCAGGCCATCCAGTGATTAATAAAAAACTAGGAATAGAATTTTCAACTGGATCTCTGGGTATGGGATTATCGTTAGGAATAGGAGTTGCATTATCAGCGATTAAAAAAAAAAGCATATATAACGTGTTCGTTGTACTTGGTGATGGCGAATGTAATGAGGGATCAGTTTGGGAAGCTGCAATGGCTGCCCCAAATTTAAATATTAATAATCTAAATGTGATTATAGATAGAAATAATTTTCAACAAACTGGCACTAATGCAGAAATTATGGATCTTAGAGACTTAAAAAAAAAATGGGAAAGTTTTGGTTGGCATGTTGTTGAACTAGATGGCCATGATATAAATTTATTAATTCAAACTTTTGATGATATAAAAAAGATTAATCAACCCAAGGTTATTATTGCGAATACTATTAAAGGAAAGGGTTTTTCAAAATTTGAAAACGATAATAAATGGCACCATTCAATTTTGACAAAGTCATTTTATGAAGAGGCAATAGAAGAAATAAATAACAGTTAATGAAAATAACAGAAAGAGATATTAAAACCTGGGCCAGTATTGGTAGTAGAGCCACCTTTGGGATTGCAGCTCTAGATCAAGCTAAAAAAAATAAAGATTTGATCGTATTGACTTCTGATGTATCGACTTCAGCTGGTCTTGATAGATTTAGAAAAACACTCCCAGAACAGTATATTGATGTTGGTATTGCAGAGCAAAATTTAATTGGAATTGCTACTGGATTAGCTAGTGAGAATTTTAAAGTTATAACAACAACTTTCTCACCATTTCAAGTACTAAGATGTTGTGAACAAATTAAAATGAATTTGGGTTATATGAACCAGAAAGTTTGTATGGTGGGTTTGGCAAGTGGTCTTTCATTGGGAAGTTTAGGTTATTCTCACTGCTCAATAGAAGATGTTGGTATTTTAAGATCAATTCCAAATATAGATATTGTATGCCCCGCAGATGGTTTAGAAATTATTAAAGTTTTAGAGGCGGTGCTTTCGTCAAAGAATAGCTGTTATATCAGATTAACAGGTGTTTCAAATAATCAAATTATATATGAAAATGATTATGATTTTGAAATTGGAAAATCAATAACACTTACAGAAGGTGAAGAAATAATAATTTTTTGTAATGGAGCAATTATAAATGAATGTATAAAAGCATCAAAAATATTTAAGGAAAAAAATTTATCATGCAGAGTGGTAAATATGCATACAATTAAACCAATAGATGTAAATGCAGTTAAAAAATCTCTTAATGCAAAATTAATAATTACTGTAGAGGAACATAATATTATTGGAGGTCTTGGAAGCGCTATCTCAGAAGTTTTATCCAAACAACCAAAGTCTCCTCCACAACTTTTTTTAGGAATTAACGATACATATGGCAAGGCGGGCGACTACGAATTCTTAAAAAAAAAATATGGACTTAATTCTGAAAATATTGTAGCAAAAGCATTAAATTTACTAAAAGACCATGAGTAATTTAGACATTTACAAATCAGTTTTCGTTGAGTCTCTTCAAGTTCCATCAGAGAACTTCAACGAAGATCTAGAATATAATGCAATCCCTGAATGGGACTCGATAGGTCACATGAGTTTGATCTCTAATTTAGAGGAAAAATTTAATATTACTTTTGAAACTGATGATATTATAGATTTTAGCTCGTTTAAAAGAGGAAAAGAAATTCTTTCAAATAAATATAAGGTAAATTTTTAAATATTGTTCAATTTTTGAACAATCTGTTTGACATATATTTCTAATAATTGTATTCTGTTAATGTATTGAATCATGGTGGGGAATAATGTGAAAATCATTAGCTGTTCCTGCAACGGTAATACTTAAAAGTAAAGTCCGAGTGCCACCCAATATAGCCCGCTGTTGAATGATGGCCAGGAAAAGTCTAATTCTGCAATGAAAAATTAGCAACGGCATAACTAACCTCTAAACCAAAAGTTTAGATAAAAATGGAGTGAAATATGCTGTTGAGAGTGATAATAATAATTCTTTTTTCGACAAAAATTTATTCAAGTGAAATTCCTGTAATAACTATTACTGCACCGAGTAAAAAACCTCAATCAATATCGACTGTAGGCACCTCAGTAACTATTCTTGATGAAAAATTTTTAAGTAACTCCACAGAGCATTTTCTTGGAGATGTGTTAGGTGCATCTACAACAAGCTCGAATTTTTTTCAAAGTGGTGGGCATGGTACTTCATCAGCGATTCAATTAAGGGGTATGCCTAAAAGATACTCTACTGTTTATATAGATGGCGTTAAGATGTCTGACCCATCAAGTGTGTCTGGTGACTTTGATTTTAATAATATTTTAACTAGCCAAATTTCAAGAGTTGAAATTTTAAAAGGTAATCAAAGCTCAATTTATGGCAGTGGAGCTATAGGTGGAACTATACATATTTTTACAAAACAAGGCAAACAGGGTTTTCATAAAGATATTGAATATGTTGCGGGTTCTCATGCTACTCACAATTTATCAGCTTCACTTTCCGGCGGTAACAAAAAATCAAATTATTATTTAGGACTTCAAAGATTTCAAACAGATGGAATATCTCAAATGACACATAATGATGAAAAGGATAGTTATAGAAATAACGGATTAATAGCTAGTTATAGTAAAAAGCTTACAGATAAAATTAAATTACAAAGTAATGCAAGAGTTGCTGAAACTTATTTACAATATGATGCAGCGTGTGTTTCAAATTTATTTGGGTGTTCACCTAGTTATGATCATGCTGAGGAGACAGATGGGCTTGAAAGCTCTTATAACATTAGTTTAATTCACAAGCCTTTAGAAAAATTTTCAAATAAATTTACTTTAGCTAATACTTATATAAAAAGAATTTATGCAAGTGCCCCTAATAGTAAAAACACAAAGCAAGATAACTATTATGGTGATAGATATGCCTTTCTTTATCAAGGTAATTATAATTTTGATTTAGATAATAGCATTGTATTTGGATTAGAGAGAGAAGATGACCAAATGGGATTTAATAAAGATTCAACTGTAAGAATTGACTCAAGTTCCCACGTTATCTCTCAGTACTTTGATTATCAAAGTAGAGTAACAAATAATATTTATGCTACCTTTGGAGCAAGATTTGATGAACATTCATTTGCAGGAAATGAAGACTCTCATAGGGTTACCATGGCATACGTGTTTGACGATAAAACCACAAAGTTAAAATCTTCGTTTGGAACTGGCTATAGGTTTCCTTCATTGTATGAAACGTTTTATGTATGGAACTCAGCAAATAATTGTAATTTTGGTGGTGCAAATTGTAGATCGATAGGGCATAAAAAAGCAGAAACGAGTCAAAGTTATGACTTTGGAATTGAAAAAACTATTAATCCAAATTTGTCTATAGATCTAAGTTATTTTAATATTAAGTATAATGATGCCTTAGAAGGATGGTCAGGAAATAATGCGGCTGGATCAGGTTCTACAACTCAAAACTCTCCAAGCACTACTAAATCACAAGGTTTAGAATTTTTTTCTAATTTCAAATTTAATGAAATTTTTAATTTTAGTTTAAACTATACTTACACACAAACTTATGATGGAGCAGAACAGGATGACCCTAATAATAGCAATATTAATTCACAAATGGTGAGAGTACCAAGAAACCTATTGAACTTAATTACAAATATTAAAGTTCCTGGTTATAAAAACTTAGATTTAACTTTAAGAACTAAATGGTCAGATAAAGCAAGAGATTATGGTAACGGAAATGCTAATAGAAACGGATCCCAATCTTTTGCTGATGCCGAGTTAGAGAGTTATTTAGTAAATGATTTTTCATTAAGTTATAAGTTACCAAATAGTTATAAATTTTATTTTGATGTAATAAATATTGCTGATAAAAAATATGAAACCGCACTAGATTATTCTCAAATGGATAGAAGTTTTAATTTTGGTCTAAAACGAAGTTTTTAACTGAATATTTATAAATTAAAATTTTGAAAATCAGAAATTTAATATATTATCATAATATGAATTATTTAAAAATTTCAATTGGAGTATTTTTAGTTCTTGCGGCTAGTAGATTCATACCTCATCCGCCGAATTTTACTAGTTTGATAGCGTTGAGTTTTTATGTTCCGCTTATTTTAGGGATTAAATTTTTACCAGTTTTAATACTTAGTTTTATAGTCACAGACCTATTTATTGGATTTCATAGTTTAACTTTATTTACGTGGGGAAGTGTTATACTTATTGCCCTTATTTCAAATTATTTTAAGTCAAAAATATTTTTTAGAGTTTCAGGAGCGCTAATTGGTGCTTGCTTATTTTATATAATCACTAATTTTGGTGTTTGGTCATTAGGATCATATGGTTATACATTTGAGGGTCTAGCTTCATGTTATATTCTAGCAATTCCTTTTTTTGGTAATACTTTAGTCTCTACTTTTCTGTATTCACTAATAATTGAGTTATTATTAAGAGTAAAAGAAAATTATTTTAAGCCTAGTAAAGTTTGAGGAATTTATATATTCATTTTGAATAAAATCCCAAAAAATATATCCATTACTATGATAAGTTTTTTATTTGTCATTTAAATATAAAAAAAATAAATTTTTCAAAGTTCTAAAAATTTCTATACTTGGTATTTTTGAATATCCACGCTGTCTATTTTTAAAATGAATTGGTATTTCTTTTATTTTTATACCTTTTTTGTTAAGCCTATAAATTGTTTCCATAAAAAAACTGTATCCTTTAGAATTTATAATACTTAAATTAAAAGTATCTAACTTAAAAAGGTTAAAACCTCTAAAAGATGTAGTAAATTCGTTACAATTTATTTTGAGAACCTTTTTGATAAATTTATTTCCTATTATGCTTAATATTAATCTAAATCCAGTCATTTCACATTTGCCACCTTGCATATATCTAGAGCCAATCACAAATGATGACTTATCTAAAATATTCATCATATTGGGTATCTCATTTGGATCATGAGAAAGATCGGCATCCATAGAAATAAATTTTTCATAGTTTTGGTTTTTTGCATAATCAAATGCAAGCTTGTGTGCAGTATCTAAACCACATTTACTATTTCTGATTATTACTTTTAAATTTTTTATTTCTTTTTCTAATTTTTGTAAAATTTTCCAGGTTTTATCTGGACTATTGTCATCAATTACAAGTATATCAATATCAAGATTTAGCTTATTTATATTTTCTATTAAATGTTTTATATTTTCTTTTTCATTGTAAGTTGCAGTAAATATTAATGTTTTGCTCATAAAAAATTGGTTTAATTAATATACTAAAAGTATTAATAATAAATCCAAATTAAGATTATGAAATATAAAAAAACCGCGATTATTTTTGGAATTAGTGGGCAAGATGGTGCTTATTTATCACATTTTTTATTACAGAAAGGTTACAAAGTAATTGGAACGACAAGAAATAAATCAAGTAAAAACTTGTATCGTTTAAAAAGATTAAAAATTTTAAAAAAAATTATCTTATTAAAAGGAATTGCTACCAATCCTAAATTTTGTGAAAAAATCTTGAATTCAAAAGTAAATGAAATTTATTATCTTGCAGGAGACTCTTCAGTTATAAAATCTTTTGAAACTCCAGAAAATTCTCTAAAAAGTAATACCGAAGGTATCTTAAATATCCTAAGAATTTTAAAACACAAAAAATATAAAACTAAATTATTTAATGCAGGTTCGGGCCAATTTTATGGTGACAATAAAAAAAATTTTTATAATATTAACTCAAAAATTGAGCCTCAAAGTCCGTATGGTGTATCAAAAGCTGCTGCTTACTGGTTAATAAGGATTTATAGAAAAAAATACGATATTTATTGTTGTACTGGAATTCTATTTAATCATGAATCTCCTTTAAGATCTAAAGAATTTGTTACAAAAAAAATTGTCGATACTGCTCTAAAAATAAAAAGAAAAAAAGGTAAAATTTTAAGATTAGGTAATGTTGAAATAGTTAGAGATTGGGGGTGGGCACCTGACTATGTGAAAGCTATTTGGCTTATGATGCAAAGGAATAAACCAAGAGATTTTATAATAGGCTCTGGGAAAACTTACTCATTGAAAGACTTTGTAAATGAAGTTTTTAAATATTTGGATATTAGTAAAAAAAACTTAAAAATTAATGTATCTAAATATAAGAGAAAAATTGATTTGAGAGGTTATAAAGCTAACATCTCAGATACTCAAAAAATATTAAAATGGAAACCTAAATTAAAATTTAAAACTATCATTCATAAGATGATTAATGATGAATTATTTTAATTTAATATTTTCAAATAAATCCATTTTAAGAATATTTCAATTAGAAATTTTCAAAAAATTTAAAATTGAGGGTGATGTTATAGAATTTGGTGCTTCAGAAAAAATTGATAAAAACTTTTGTAGGCCCTCTTATTTGAGTAATAGTAAAATTACCTATTCTAATATTGATCCGCTAAATAAGAAATACCTAAAAATTGATTTACAAAAAAATATTTCTATAACGAGTAAATATGATTATGTTGTTATTTTTAATGTTTTAGAGCATTTGCTGGATCCTAATTTAGCTTTAAAAAACTTGTCTGCAATTTGTAAGAAAAATGGAAAAATTATTGGATCCACTCCTTTTCTTTTTAGAGTTCATGGTGCACCAAAAGATTACTCAAGGTTCACAAGAGATCATTTAATAGAATTATTAAAATCTAACAACTTTAAAGATATAGAAATTTTTGAACTTGGAACTGGTCCATTTTTAGCATGCATTTCTTTATTAAGAAGTTACATCAAATACTTGCCGATTTTTTATCAATTATTAATTTTTTTGTCTTTAATTTTCGATAAATTAATAGGATTATTTATTAAAACTGATCCTAAGAACATTTATCCAATAGGTTATGTTTTTTTTGCTACCAATACTTAAAAATTGAATGAAATTATTTTATTGGTCACCTTTTTTAACAAATATTGCAACAGTAGATGCGGTCATAAATTCAATAAATTCTTTAAAAAAATATGGTAAAAAAAATGAATACAGACCTTTTATAATTGATTCCTCGGGAGAATGGCAAGAAAAATTAGATAGAACATCAGGAATAGATATCATCAAATTATACAATAAGAATTATTATAAATTTTTGCCAAAAGGTAGTTTTTTAAAAAGTCGATTATCACAAATGATTATTTTTATCTTGAATTTTAATGTATTAAGAAAATTATTACTTAAAGAGAGACCCGACTTTTTGATTGCTCACCTAGTAGTATCTTTGCCTTTGGTATTATTTTTTCTTTTTAAATTTAAAACTAAATTAGTTATAAGAATCTCAGGAACACCTAAACTTAATAAGCTGAGAAGGTTTTTTTGGACTTTATTTTCTAAAAACGTTCACATTGTAACTTGTCCAACGCAATCAACTTTACAAAAATTAGATAATTTAAAAATTTTTCCTAAAGAAAAATTAAAACTTCTTTATGATCCAATATTGAAAGTAAAATTTATAAATATCAAAAAAAGAGAAAAAATAGAAAATAAATTTATGAATACAGATTATATTCTTAGTATTGGTAGATTAACTAAACAAAAAAATTTCATTTTATTGGTTAATGCCTTTAAAGAAATTATTAAAGAATATCCAAAAAAAAAGCTGCTTATTCTGGGAGAAGGTGATGAGAGAAAAAAACTTGAAAAATTGATTGAAGATTTAAGTTTAACTGACTCAGTTTTCTTAGAAGGATACAAAACAAATATATTTAACTATCTAAATAATTGTGAATGTTATATTTCATCATCCTTATATGAGGATCCAGGTTTTAGTTTAATTGAATCAGGATTTTTAAACAAGTCTGTTATTGCAGCAGATTCAAACACTGGTCCCTCAGAAATATTAAACAACTCTAAAAATGGTTTTTTATTTAAAAATAACGATAAACTTTCTCTTGTTGATCAATATTTAAAATTTAAGAAATTAAATATAGAAGATGTTTTAAAAAAAAAAATAAATCTTAAAAAATTTTCTAAAAATTTTTCAGTTTTTAAACATTTTAAAAATTTTGAAAAAATCTTATCTAATTAGAATAATAAAAAAAAGGATCAATCATTTTTTTCTGATCTAATGAATCTGCAATTTTTTTAAATTTTGGACCTTTTGAGAGAAATAGAAAAAAATCATATTTCTTTAATTCATTATAGTTTAATTTATCAGCATTTTTAAAAAAAGGATCAAAACCTTTTGTATTTTTGAATCTTTTCTTAAAATACCTTAAGATCTCAATTTTTTGAGAGTTTCTGGTATCAGCCACTCCATATTTGTAAGTAAGACCGACTATACAAATTTTTACTTTATTCTTTTTAATTCTACTTGTTTTAATAACTAAATTAACTAAATTTATGACATAATTCTTCATATAATTATTTACTTCTCTACCAGATAAAGTCACTTTTGACCTATACCCTCGTTTTTTTGCAATATAAGTTAAATAATACGGATCTACTGGAAGACAATGACCACCTACTAAACCAGGAGAAAAGTTTATGAAATTCCATTTAGTTGAAGCTAAACGAACCACCTCATTAAAATTTAATTTTAACTTATCGCAAATCATTAGTATCTCATTGAAAAGTGCAATATTCAGATCTCTTTGAATATTTTCGATACCCTTTGCAGTCTCTGCCTCTTTAATATCTTTTGAAAAAATTAATTTTTTAGAAATTTTTTTATATACACTAATTATTAGTTTTTTTATTCTTCTATCTTCACCTTCGTAAGCAAGAATTTTATTGATATTATTAAGATTTCTACTTTTATCACCTGGGTTTATCCTTTCAGGACTATAACAAGTACTAAAATCATAATTATTTACCAATTTTGTTTTTTTTTCTAATTTTTTTGTGAATGCTTCTGTAACACCTGGATAAACAGTTGACTCTAAAACAATTATATCTCCTTTTTTTAAAATTTTTGAGAGTAAGTTAAAACTTTTATCGATATACTTTAAATCTGGTTTTTTTAAATGTGTTATAGGTGTTGGAACACAAACTATATAGAAATTGCATTGGTTAATATCTTCAATTTTTTTAGAAAAGATTAAATTATTTATTTTAATATCTTTTTTTTTAAATTCATCATTGATATCAACCCCCTTATTTAAAGTATCAATTCTTTCAGAATTGATATCATAACCAATAGTATTAAAACTTTTTGCTAATTTTAAACAAATGGGCAGACCCACGTACCCGAGACCTATTACACATATTTTTAGCATGAAATATTTATATCGTTTATGAGTTAATATTGATATATCAATATTATTTTTATGCAAATATTAATTACAGGCGCAGCAGGTTTCATAGGATTTAATCTTACTAAGTATTTATTAAGATCATCTAATGTTAAAATAATTGGTATTGATAGTTTAAATAATTATTACTCAAAAAAACTTAAAAAAGATCGTATTAAGGAATTATCTCGATATAAAAGATTTTCATTTTTTCAAACGAATATTTTAAATAAAAAAAAACTAGAAAAAATTTTTAAAATCAAAAAAATAAATTTAGTTATAAATTTGGCAGCACAAGCAGGTGTGCGTTACTCATTAGAAAAACCAAGTGAATTTGTAGATAATAATATTCAGGGGTTTTATACTCTTATTGATACTGCCAAAAAGTATAAAATTAAAAAAATTATTTATGCCTCATCAAGTTCTATTTATGGTGACTCTAAAGAATTTCCTTTAAATGAAACTCAGAAAGTGATGCCAAAAAATATTTATGCTTTATCAAAAAAAGTTAATGAAGAGATGGCAGAGGTATTTTCCAGACAATATGATATTTCTTTCATCGGTCTTAGATTTTTTACAGTTTATGGTGAGTGGGGTAGACCAGACATGTTTATGATGAAATATTTAACTTCCAGTTATAACAAAAAGATAAATTTCCATTTAAATAATTATGGTAAACATACTCGGGATTTTACTTATATTTTGGATGCTTGTAAGATTATTTCCAAATTGGTTTTTACCAAAAAAAAAATAAATCATGAAATTTTTAATGTATGCTCAAATAATCCTAAAAAATTAACTGATATAATAAAAAAAATTAATTTTTTAACTCGGAAAAAACCAAAATTATTTAAAAGGAAATTGCAACAAGCTGATGTAGTTAAAACTCATGGAACCAATAAAAAGATCAAAAGTTTTATTGGGAGTCAAAATTTTACATCTATAGATCATGGTTTAAAAACTACTGTTGAGTGGTTTAAGAATTATTATAAAATTTAGATTTCATCTAAAATTTTCTCAAATTTAGAAACATGATTTTTTAAGTTGAATTCAAAAGATTTTTTTTGTGCAATTATAGATTTTTTAGTAAAGATTTTTTGATTATTTGTAAATTTTTCGATAAATTTTTTTAAGTCTTGTGAATTTTTATAGATTGTGCCTCCTTTTCCTTTAGATAAAATTTCATTGATACCACCATGACTTTGTGAAGCAATAATTGGCAAACCAACCTGAGCAGCTTCGACAACTGAATTTGGAAAACCCTCAAAATATGATGAATTAATATAAAGGTCTGCTTTGAATAAATGATTATAGGGATTTTGTTCAAAGCCAATAAGTTTTACCTTTTTTTCTAAATTAAGAGATTTAATAAATTTAGATATATTATCTTTCTCTGGGCCAACACCAATTATATATAAGCTTATTTCTTTTTTAATCTCACTGATAGCCTGAATAATTTCACAAATATTTTTTTCTCTAGATAACCTACAAACAGTTATAAGTTTTAACTTTGATTTTTTAGAAAAACTTTTTTTATTTTTCTGTCTCCTGTTTATTTCATATCCTGTAATTGAAGGTGGAAATAAAGTTTTTGAGAAAATACCATATTTTTTTTTTAAATATTTACCCAAATAATGAGAGTTACAAATAACTAAATCAAATTTTTTATAAAAAATTGGTATTAGTGATCTCATTAATATTTTTTTGATCCGATCAATTAAGCTAAAATAAATTTCTAATTCTTTAAAAGGTGTCCTTTCAATAGCAACAAATTTTAAGTTAATTCTTTTCTTTAGAAAAATTGAACAAAGTAAATTTGTATAATTAATATTAGATATGAGATAATTTTGACTACTATTTTCAATAATTTTTGAAATAATTTTATTGAGGAAAAAAACAGCAAAAAGGGCTCTACTAGAATTTATTATTATAACTTTAATACCTGCTTTTAAAAATTCTTTTTTGTAAGCACAATTGTTCATGCAAATTACAAAAATATTATATTTTTTTTTATCTAGGGAACAGCAAAGTTTGAAAACAGAATTACCAGCCCCTCCCTTACCAAATCTTGCTAAAAAAAAAATGAGATTTTTTTTCATTTTTTAATGACTTGATTTTTGAAATTTTCAATTTTAATCTTACTATCACATACATGGTTTGAATATTTATTATTATTTTTAATTGTCATAGCCCAAATAATGAAAAGTTAATTAAATTTTGTAATTTTATATTAAAAAAAAATATATTTTTTAAATTAAAAATATATAACATTTATTAAATATTTTAAATAATAATGAAAAATAAACTCTTAAAAAATTTCAAGATATATGTAGCAGGCCATAATGGCATGGTCGGAAGAGCAGTAGTAAGATATTTAAAGAAAGAGGGTGTAAAAAAAATAATTTTTGTTGAAAGAAAAAAGCTTAATTTACTCAATAGCCATGCTTTAGATAAATTTATAAAGTCTAAAAAACCAGACATAGTTATTAATTGTGCTGGAAGAGTTGGTGGAATTTTAGCTAACTCAAGCTATCCTGTTGAATTTATAAATGAAAACATCTTTATACAGTTAAATTTAATTAATCTCTCTTACAAATATAAGATTAAACATTTTGTAAATCTTGGGAGTTCTTGTATATACCCAAAAAACTCAAAACAACCCATTAAAGAAAAATATCTCTTATCTAATGAGCTTGAAAAAACAAACGAGGCTTATGCGCTTGCAAAAATTGTTGGGTTAAAAGTTTGTGAATTTTATAATCAACAATATAAAACAGATTTTTTTACACTTATGCCGTGTAATTTATATGGTCCATTCGATAATTTTGACTCGAAAAATAGTCATTTCATACCCGCATTAATTAAAAAATTCATTGAAGCAAAAAGAAGAAAAAAAAATGTGGTTGAAATTTGGGGGTCTGGACTGCCCAGAAGAGAGGTAATGCATGTAGATGATTTGGCAAATGCAATAGGATATTTATTAAAATTGAAGATTAATAACAGTAAAAAACTATCAAAAATTATAAAAATTAATTCACTAATAAATGTTGGATCTGGACAGGAATTTCAAATCAAGAAGTTTGCAGAAATTATTAATAGATTAACTTTATCTAATAAAAAATTAAAGTTTAATAAGAAATTCCCTGATGGCACTAAAAGAAAAATTTTGGATATTTCCATTTTAAAAAAAATTGGATGGAAATCTAAAATAAATCTTTATGATGGTCTAAAAAATACAATTTCTTGGTATAAAACAAATTACTAGTGCGTACAATTAAATTTAAACATTGAGATTAATAATTTGAAAAAAAAAATTATTTTTTATATCCCTTCAATTGAAGGTGCGGGTGTTGAAAAAAATTTATATTTATTGATTAAATACTTGCCTAAACAAATTGGTAAAATTTATGTTATTACCGCCAATAAGATAAATAGTGACTCCAAAAATGTTAGATACATTTGTCCAAATTCAAATTATTGGGATAAAAAAAATCGAACATTAAAAAACATGATTTGTATTTATTTCTTAATTAAGAATTTTTGGTCCTCAAAAGCTGTAATTCTGTCTTTTCAATCAAATTTAACTACAATAACTATATCAAAGATTTTGAGATTTAGA
>CACDZR010000007.1 GCA_902557235.1 uncultured Pelagibacteraceae bacterium
AATTTTAGATGTGTTATTATTGGTGGAGGTGCATTTAAAAATATATTAATCAGTGAAATTAAAAGATTAAATCTAGAAAAGTATATTAGATTAGTTGGTTTCAAAAAAAATGCAGAACAATATATTTCTCAAAGTGATATTTTCGTATTATCCTCAAAATTTGAAGGACTTCCAAATGTCCTTATTGAGTCTCAAAAGTATGGTGTACCAATAATATCAACTAATTGTCCAACAGGTCCTAGAGAAATATTGATGAATGGCAAGTTAGGAGAATTATTTCCAGTTGGTAATCATAGTAATTTGGCAAATAAATTATTTGATTTTTTTCAAAATAAAAGAATTCTTAAATTAAAATCCTTAAAAGCAAAAAAATATTTAAAAAGATTTGATCCCATAATAAATTCAAAAAAGTATTCAAAATTAATTTTGAAGGAGTATGAAAAATTATAAAATATCAATTATCACTGTAACTAAAAATTCGGAAAAATATTTACATCAAAATATTGAAAGCGTTAAATCTCAAAAATATAAAAACTTTGAGCATATAATAGTTGATGGAAATTCAAAAGATAAGACAATTAAAATCATAAATTCTCACAAAGGAAGTGTAAAATATATAAAAAATAAAAAAGATAAAGGCTTATATCATGCAATGAATATAGGAATTAAAAAATCATCTGGAGATATAATTGGTATATTAAATTCAGATGACATTTATTTTAAAAATACCTTAAAAATAGTAAATCAATATTTTAATAAACATAGGGATTTAGATTTTTTATTTGGCAGTGTATATAAGCATAAACTTTTATCTGGTTATAATCCGAATATTATCAATTGGAGTTTTGGATTCTATACTACTCATTCTGTAGGTTTTTTTGTAAAAAGAAAATCTCAATTTAAAGTGGGACTTTATGATTTAAGATTTAATTATTCTGCAGATTATGACTTGTTTTTAAGGATGATTAAAAAATTTAAATTAAAGGGAATGTCTACCAAAAAAAATGAAATTTTTGGAAGGTTTAGACCCGGAGGTCTTTCTTCAAGAATAAATTTTTTAGATTATCTAGAAGAGTGCAATAAGATAAGACTTAATAATGGTCAAAACTTTTTCCAAGTTTATCTAATTTTTATTTTAAGAATTTTAAAAAATTTTAAGAAAATTATAAAATGAATATTTATATCTGTTCTCTGTTGAGTAGAAAAAATTTAAGATTTTTAAATTCACACTTAAAATCTCTTAATAAATTAAAAGTACCAAGTAATATCAAGCTAAAGGTTATATTTATTGTAAGTCCAAAAATTTATATGATAAGAAATTATTTAAAAAGTTTTTTAAATAATGTAGATTATTCAATTTTAGAAAGCCTTAAGGACAACATCCCAGACTCCCGAAACGTTTTTCTTAGATTTTTAAAAAATAAAAATATTAAATATGCAGGATTTATAGATGATGACTGCTTTATAGATAAAGATTGGCTTTTAAATATGATAAAGTTTATTCGTCAAAATAATTGTGACATAGTTGGTGGCCCTCAATATCATAAAGTAAAAGATAAAACTTTTAAGGATTTTTATGATATTTTGGAGCCTAAACATCGTCACGGTCAATTAGTAAAATGGGTTGCCACAAATAATTGTTTTTTTTCAAAAAAAGTTTTAAATAAGTCAAAAGTTTTTTTTGATCCTAAATTTGCAAACATTGGAGGAAGTGATCAATTATTTTTTGGTGAGTTAAATAAAAAAAAATTTATAATTAGGTGGAATAAAAAATCATTTATTACTGAAAATTTTAATTCGCAAAGAGAAAAAAAAACATGGTTTTTAAAAAGAAATTTGAGATATGGATACTCAGGAAATTTGATTGATAAAAAGATTTATGGAAAAATGGGTGTGGTAATTATTTTTATCAAGTTGTTTTACTTAATAAGTGCGGCATTATTTTGTTTAATTATCCCATCTCGTAAAAATTTTATTAAAGCTAGTTTTTTATTTCAAAGAGCCTCAGGAAGATTTATAGGATTACTTAATTATAAGCCTAAAAGATATATATAATTTGTGGCAATGTAATAGAATATAAAATAAAAAAAAATAATATAATTACTTCTTTTGATTGACATTGAAATCTTATATTTGTCAAAACAACTCAAAAAAATAATGAAAAACATCGGTTCAAAATATTTTTGAAAAATAAAATAGCCTGAACTAAAGGTAATTAATAATAAAATAACAAGAACATAATTAGATAATGTATTTTGACTAAAATATAGCAGAAAATAAATCCCAAAAAAAGAAAAGGGGATAACCAAATATGGATTATCAAATAAAAAATAGGAAAGTTTCAAATAAACACCACCCCCGATATTACCATTATAAATAAAGTTCAGACTGCACAAAAGAGATGTAACTATGCTTATGATAAATATTTTTTTATCAAAAAGATATGTCAAATTAAATTTGTGAAGTTTATAATTATTTATTATTGTTTGAATAATAAATGGAACCAAATAAAATAGAATCATCGAAGCACTGACCAAAACAGAAGAGTTAAGATTAGTTATGTTCTGCTTAAACCCAAATAATAGGATAGGATTTAAAATTACGAAGTATACACCTGGAATCGCACAGGAAACTATAAATAGTGAAACAAAAAAAAATCTTTTTAAATTTATTTTGTTAATCAAATAAATTAATAAAAAAATAAAGAAGAAAACGTAATACTGTCTTGTATAACAAGCTAATGTCAAAAAAATGATTGAAAAAATTAATTTTGTATTTTTTTTAAATTTAGTATTGATAAAAGAGTTGAAATATAAAATTCCTAAAGAAAAAAAAATAATTGCAGTATTATGGTTATTACCCCAAATCGCAGAGTATTGAAAAACTGGAAAAATTAATATTAACGAGGATAACATTAGAATTATTGATTTATCTAAATCCTCAAAACGTTCTTTAAGTAAAAAATATGAAATTAAAGGTAGTAAAAATGAAATTATCAACACCGAAATAAGATAAGTATTTATTGAGTTGATAAAATTTAATTGTGAAAATATCAAATGGTGTAAAGGAAAATTAATTAAATTTGAGTCTACACCTAATGTTATTGTAAATAGATTATTAAGGTCTTTTTTTAAGGAGATTATATAATTCCAATGAGTTACTAAGTCACTTACAACTCCTCCAGTTTTTGTTTGAATATTGTAATCAAGTAATTCTGAATTATAAATGAAAGTACCAAGAATATTTGATAAATTGATTTTTAATAAAAAACTTATTAATAATGTTATAATAAATAGACTTGTAAAAACCCAAACAAAATATCTATTTATCAAGAGTTTATCAAAAATGTTTAAAAAAAATTTCATATCAATAATTATACCTTACCACAAAAAAAGAAATTTTTTTAAAGAAACAATTGAGTCTATAAACAATCAATCTTATAAAAATTTTGAAGTAATAATTATTTATGATGATACTGATAAATTAGAATTAAATTATGTAAAGAAAATTCTAAAAAATTTTAAGTTTAAAAAAAAATTGATAATTAATAAAAAGACAACCGGCGCAGGATTATCAAGAAATAAAGGTATTAAAGTTTCAAAAGGTGAATATATTGCTTTTTGTGATGCTGATGATTTATGGAATAGAAATAAACTTAAAATACAATTAAGTTTTATGAAAAAAAAGAATATACTTTTTTCACATTCAAATTATTTAATCGTTGATCATGCTTCAAAAAAAATTGGTAATTTAAAAGTTCCAAAGAACATTTCATATAAACAACTTATAAAGAGTTGTGACATAGGTTTATCAACTGTAATGATTTCTCATTCATTAATTAAAAATAATCTTTTTTCTAATTTAAAAACAAAAGAGGATTATTTGTTGTGGATTAAATTAATTCGACATTTAAAAAATTTTAAAAGTATAAATAAAGACTTAGTTTATTGGAGATTTTTGAAAAATTCTCTTTCATCTTCAAATGTTCAAAAACTAGGAGACGCATTTAAATTATATAAGAAACATTTAAATTTTAGTTTTTTGCTCTCTATTTTTTGTGTATTTAGACTAAGTTTTTATGCTTTGATAAAAAAAAGTATCATATATTTTAAAATTTAATGGAAAATCTAACTTTAATAATACCTGCAAAATTTGAATCCACAACTCTTCCAATTGTTTTAAAAGAAATAAAGGATCTAAATCTTGATTGTAAAAAAATTGTTGTGGTACCCATGTATGATAAAGAAACTCAAGAGGCATTAGAAGGGACTGATTGTGAAGTTTTAATTCAAAAAGGAGAGGGTTTTGGAAATGCCCTTATCGAGGGTTTAAATCATTCTTCCACTGAGTATTCTTGTATTTTTAATGCTGATGGTTCTTTTGATCCAAAATATTTACATGAAATGTTGAGTAAAAATAAAGATAATCATGATTTCATTTTTAGCACAAGATATAAAAAACCTGGAGGAAGTGATGATGATACAATACTAACATTTTTTGGAAATTATTTTTTTACTTTGTTATGCAAGATCTTGTTTAGACTAAGTATCTCAGACGTTCTTTATACTTATGTAATGGGGAAAACTAATGCATTCAAAGATTTAGCATTGAGTTATAATGATTTTTCATTTTGTGTTGAATTACCAATAAAAGCAAAATTTAAATCTTTTAGAGTATTTGATTTTCCATCTTATGAAAGACCAAGAATTAGTGGAAAAAAGAAAGTAAATGAATTAAAGGATGGTTTTTTAATTTTAATTTCTATATTAAAGTTATTCATATTTAAAAAATGAAAAAAATAGCACTCATAACTGGAATTACAGGACAAGACGGCTCATACCTAGCTGAGCTTTTGTTAAAAAAAAATTACATAGTTCATGGTTTAATTAGAAAATCATCTACATTTAATACAAAAAGAATAGATCATATTTATGTAGATCCACATAATAAAACTAATTTTTTTTTACATTATGGAGATTTAACAGACACTAACAGTGTTTATAATATCATTCACAAAATTAGACCCAATGAAATATATAATCTTGGAGCACAAAGTCATGTAGGTGTTTCCTTTGAAAATCCTGAATACACATCAGAAGTTTCTGGCATAGGAACACTAAGGTTATTAGAAGCAATTAGATTCTTAAAAATCAAGAATATAAAATTTTATCAAGCAAGCACCTCGGAACTTTTTGGTGAGACATATGGTAAGAATATATTTAGTGAAAAATCTAAATTTCATCCAAAGTCACCTTATGGAGTGGCTAAATTATATTCTTATTGGATTACGTCGGTTTATAGAGAGTCTTATGGCATTTTTGCTTGTAATGGAATTTTATTTAATCATGAAAGCCCAAGGAGAGGTGAAACGTTTGTGACTAGAAAAATAACGAGATTTTTAGCAAGAAAAAAACTAGGAAGTAAAGAAACATTATACTTAGGTAATCTTAATGCAAAAAGAGATTGGGGCCATGCAAAGGACTATACTGAGATGCAGTGGAGAATTTTACAACAAAAGAAACCAGATGACTTTGTAGTGGCAACAGGACAAGCATTTTCAGTAAGACAATTTGTAGAAATTGCCTCTAATTATTTAAACTTAAAAATATATTGGCAAGGTAAAGGATTAAATGAAGTTGGATATTTAAAAAAAGGATCAAAAAAGGAAATAATCATCAGAATAGACAAAAATTACTTTAGGCCAAACGAGGTTCAATATTTAAGAGGTGATGCAAGAAAAGCTTTTAGAGTTTTAAAATTTAAACCCAAGTACTCTTTTAAAAATTTAGTAAAAGATATGATAGATAGTGACTTGATTGAGGCTAAAAAAAAATTTGAATTTTAATATATGTCAGAGATTGATGTATTTTTAATCTCATTTACTTTATGTCTAATTATTAATTATATTTTACCAAAATATAATTTTTTAATTGATAAAAAGTTTTTTCCACACAAATCATTTGTTAGCAAAAATTCTGTACCAATTAGTGGTGGTCTAATTTTCATATTAACCTCACTTTTATTTTTAAGATTTGATAATATTTTTAATTATATAATTTTTTTAATTTTTATTGTTGGAATTTTATCAGACTTAAATACACTTAAATCACCTTATAAACGTTTTTTTTTTCAAATATCTGTAATACTAACTTTAGTTTTTTTAAATAAAATTTTTATATCTTCTATTAGAATTCCTATATTTGATTATTTACTTACATTAACCTTTTTTAAATATTTTTTTGTTGTCTTTTGTTTATTAATTTTAATTAACGGTTCTAATTTTATAGATGGAGTTAATACTTTATTAATCGGATATTTTTTATCTGTAATTTTAGTAATGATTATTCTGATAAATGAATATAATTTAGATTTTGAGACGCAAAATCTAAAGATTATTTTTTCTGTTCTTTTAGTTCTGTATGTTTTTAATTTCTTTGAGAAATTTTTTTGTGGAGATGGCGGTTCTTACGCTATATCATTAATTGTCGGATATTACTTAATTGAATTATCAAACTTAAGTTTGATTATTTCACCTTACTTTATAGCATGTTTATTATGGTATCCAGCGTATGAATGTTTATTTTCGATGATTAGAAAAAAAATTAAAAAATATGAAATTACTGGTCCAGATAATAGGCACCTTCATCAACTTTTATTTATTTTTTTTAAAAAAAAAATGAGATTTAAAAGTTGGGTTATCAGCTCTCTTACAGGAATATCAATTAACGCTTATAATTTTATAGTTTTTTATATAGCTATTTCAAATGTCTCACAAACAAAAACTTTAGTATTTATTATAATCCTTAACGTCATGTTATATAATTATATATATTTTATATTGAAAAAAAAAATTCGTTAATTTGATTTTTTTAAATTTGCTAGTCCTAAAAAAAACCAAAATAAAATTCCGTTAAATGTTGAAAATAAACTTCCGCTTGGCAAAATTGGGATTAAAAAAATAATCAAATAAAAGTTAATTGTATTTTTAAAAATATTTTTTTCTCTATAATCAGTAAATAATTTATTTTTAAAGTAGCTGTATAAAAATATTATAAAGATAAAGTAACCTACCAAGCCTTGTTCTGACAGTAATTCAAAATGTATTTGATGAGGATGAGTTGTGCATCTTTGATGAGTAAACTTGGAATTTTCTTTAAAATATCTTTTATCATAACATTCAAACCTATAGTTTTTATTTCCTACACCATTTAATTTATTATTTTTAAAAATTTCAATCGCGGTGTCATAATGGGTGAAATACTTAATATTTTCAAATCGTTGAAAAAAAGTTTTTGGGTTCTCGACATTAAGAATTCTATTAAAAAATTCTGTTTGTTTAATTAGCACAGTTGGAAAAATAAAAAATAAAGATATTGCTAAGAGTACGGTTAATATAAGCAAATATAATTTTTTTAAAATTAATTTTCTTTGTTCTATAAAATAAAAGATTAGAAGAAAAAGTAAGGTTGATTTTAAAAAAGCTGATCTTTCCCCTGTGATAAGAATACAAAAAAAAACAAGGACCAGTAGAGAATTTAGAATAATCTTATACTTTTTAGTAAGCTTATTTTGAAAAAAAAATACTGTAGTGATAAAGCCAAAACTAAAAAGAAAAGCCCCAGCTACATTTTCATCATAGAAGAAACTGGTTATTCTTGTTGCATCTAGGCTTTTAAAGCCTAGAAGGTTCGAGCCAGTATATTTCTCAAAAAAAATATCTATTATAATTATGAAAATTACTAGTAACCAGAATTTAAAAATTTTTTCTAATATTTCTTTTTTATCTAATAGTAAAGGAATAGCTGGGAATAGTATCAAAAATTTTAAAAAAAATAACGAGCGTAAAATCCCATCGTAACCAAACGATGGATTAATATAGTAATTGATGAATGAATTTAAACAAATGTACAAATATAATACTGAAAGTATTATAAAGTTTCTACTCTTCAACCAAGAAAAATTTTTTGTTTCCAAAATTTTAAAGATATATATAAGAAAAATTAGGAACAGGTAAAAATTTATTAAAAAGTTACCAATAATTATTGCTATAGGAAGCGTAGCAAATAGAATAATTATAAAGTTTTCTTTTATATCTAATTTTTTTGATTTCATCATTAGAAATTTCTAATTATTCTTATATTGATTTTTAATTTTTACAACAAAGTTTATTTAAGGTAAAAGTTATTGATATTTATTTGCTTATTATGAGACTAAAAAAAATCTGTTTAAAAAATGAAGTTAATCCAAGTTTCTTTTCAGGTTAATAGAATTTAATTAAATTTAAAATGATAAACTTACCTATACTTTATTTTGGTTATTTGATTATCTTATTTTCGATTGTAGGTTTTGGATATTTGTCTTCTAAACTTTTATCCATCAGACTTTCCCTTGGAGAATTAGGTCTAAGTGGAATTTTATTTATGACAATATTGTCATATATTACTAATTTATTTGTATCTCATGGTTTTATTCATAATTCTATTTTTTTGGTAATAGGCTTAGTTGCCTTCTTTTTTATATTAAAAAAAAAATTATTCAGAAAAAAAGTAAAATTAGTTTTATTAGTTTCGTCTGTTTTATTCATTGGAATTCTAATGTACAAAACTCATGACGATTTTTTTTACTATCACTTACCTTATACAATTTCGTTAATTGAATTTAAAAAAATATTTGGTGTAGGTAATTTAGAACATGGATTTCGTACACCTTCATCTATATTTTACTTTAATTCTCTATTTTATCTGCCAATTTTAGAAAAATCTTTAATAAATAGTGGTGTAATATATTTTTTGATTTTCTCGAACATTTTTTTGATCCAAAAAATATTTAATCGATTAAAAAATAAAAAATATGACTTTATATTAGTATTGTCATTATTTTCATTATTATTTATAAATACAATTTTTTACAGATTAGCCGAACATGGAACTGATAGATCAGCATTAATTCTTATTTTTATTTTAGCTATTAACTATCTTGAGGGGACAAACAGAAAATTAAGTAAAATAAATTTTAAATATTATTATCAAAAAATACTAGTAACGACTCTTCTTATAATTTCATTAAAAAGTTTTTATCTAATTTATACAATCTTTATATTCATATTTTTTTTAGAGTTTAGAAAAATTACGCTTGAAGAAAATTTTTATAAGAAAATTTTTTTTGAAAGGGTGAGTTTCTATTTTTTAATTGGGATCACAATTTTTATATTTACTATTTTCTCAAACACTGGGTGTTTAATCTATCCTGCAAGCTTTACCTGTATAGACACATTTTCTTGGTCAATACCTAAAAAAGAGGTGATACAAATGAAAACTTGGTATGAACTTTGGTCAAAAGCAGGAGCAAGCCCGAATTATCGAGTAGATGATGTTGAGTTTTACTTATCTGGACTCAATTGGGTTCCTAATTGGATACAAAATCATTTTTTTAATAAGATTTCAGATTTTTTATTATCTTTATTTGTTATTTTAATAATATCTTCATTTTTTTTAGTTAGATATAAAAAAGCAAATTTACAAAAAAAAAATTTTCATTTATTTTATGGTGTACTTTTACTATTACTACTTGAGTGGTTTTTAAATCACCCTGCTTTAAGATATGGTGGCTTTACGCTTATTGCGTTATTCATTTTTGTACCTTTAAGTATATTTACCGAAAGCAGACTCAATCTAAATTCTAAATTTAAAAAAAAGATAACCTTTTTAATTTTTTTATCTTTCATAATCTTCTCATTCAAAAATATCGATAGAATTTTAAAAGAATCTGATAAGTATAAATATAACCCCTTTATCAACGCACATTACTTTATAAATAACAATACTGATCATTTTAATAAATTACTTTTAAAAGCAGAGAAAAAAAGAGATGTAGATGGAAAAAAATTTTATATTGTTTTGGATAGAAATTTAATTAAAAAGATTCAATTAAACAAATGATTAAAAAAATTATTGTAGTAACAGGTGGAGCTGGTTTTGTTGGTACCAATTTAATAGAAAAATTTTTAAGGAATACAAAATATAATATTATAAGCATTGACAATTATAGTTCTGGCTCGGTCAAAAATCATATAAAGGACAAAAGAGTAAAATATATCAAAGACTCATCATCGAACATATCAAAGATACTCAATAAACATAAATTTAAAATTCATACAATTTTTCACTTTGGTGAATTTTCAAGGATATATCAAAGTTTTTTAAAAATGAATGAGTGCATCTTGTCAAATTCTATTGGCACTCACGCTGTTTTTAATTTTTGTTTATCAAATAAAATTAAATTAGTTTACTCAGCTACTTCTGCAACTATAGGAAATAAAGGAAAAGACAAAAATCTATCACCATATGCTTTTACAAAAGCTAAAAATTTAGAAATGCTTGAGAACTTGAAAAATTGGTTTAATTTTAAATATGAGATTTTATATTTTTATAATGTATATGGACCGAAACAAATATCTTTTGGACCTATGGCAACAGTAATAGGTATTTTTGAAAATCAATATAAAAGTAATAAGCCTTTAACAGTAGTAAAACCTGGAAACCAATCACGAAGATTTACACATATTGATGATACGGTTAACGCATGTTTCTACGCCTGGAAAAAAAATAGATGCAGACACTATAGTATTTCAACAAAAAAAAGTTACACAATCTTAGAAGTAGCTAAAATGTTCAATACAAAAATAAAATTTTTACCTCCTAGAAAAGGTGAAAGATATGCTTCTGCTTTAACAGATATGAATTTATCAAACAAAGTTTATAAATTATTTGGTCAAATTAGTCTCAAAAATTACATTAAAATGATAGTAAAAAAGTAAAAAACAAGGACTTAAATAGTTTACATTAAATTTAATTTATGTATAAACCTTCTGCCGGTAATTATTGCGAAAGAGTTATACCCGATACCATTCCGAACTCGGAAGTCAAGCCTTTCTGCGCCGATGATACTTTGTCTTAAGACATGGGAGAGTAGGACGTTGCCGGCATTTAACTAAATATTATGAAAATTAAAAGCTCACTTAAATCTTTAAAAAAAAGAGACTTAAATTCTAAGCTTGTTAGAAGAAGAGGCAGAATTTATGTTATCAATAAAACTAATCCAAAATTTAAAGCAAGACAGAAATAGTCCACATGGATAATGAAAGTCACAAAAACACTTGGAATAATTTTACCAAATTTGTTCTTTGGGGAACTGTCGCTGTTATAGTTGTATTAGTATTAATGGCAATTTTCTTATTATAAGTTTACTTTATGAGAATCGGATCTGTTTTAGAAAATCAAGAAATTGAGAAAAGAATATCAATAACGCCCGATATAATAAAAAAATATACTTCATTAGGATTTGAAATTTTTTTGAGTGAAAATTATGGCCATCATTTAGGAATTAGTGATGATGAATACTCAAAATTAGGTGCAAAAATTTCTAAAGATGAAAATGAAATACTTAATTCATCAAATATTATTGTTCAGTTAGGAATACCTCCTGAAGATAAAAGCTCACTTATTAAAGAAAATCAAACATTAATTGGGATTTTAAATCCTTATGAAAATAAAGATAAGTTAGAAAGCTTAGCCAAAAAGAAAATTAATCTTTTCTCTCTAGAATTACTTCCAAGAATTACAAGAGCTCAATCTATGGATATATTATCATCACAAGCAAATTTAGCAGGATATAAGGCTGTAATCGAATCTTTTGCAAATTTTGAAAAAGCGATACCAATGATGATGACAGCAGCAGGAACAATTCCAGCTGCAAAAGTTTTGGTTGTAGGTGCTGGGGTTGCAGGTCTTCAAGCAATTGCGACTGCTAAAAGAATGGGTGCAATAGTATTCGCCACAGATGTTCGAATGGCATCTAAAGAGCAAGTTGAGAGTTTGGGTGGAAAGTTTTTAACAGTTGAAGGATCTGAAAATCTTGAAACTGAAGGTGGTTATGCAAAAGAGGCTTCAGAGGATTTTAAAAATAAGCAAGAGCAATTATTATCTGAAACTTTAAAGAAAATTGATATTGTAATTTGCACTGCTTTAATTCCTGGAAAAAAAGCACCATTGATAATTAAAGACAACATGATTGATAATATGCAAGCTGGTTCAGTGATTTATGACTTAGCAGCAATTCAAGGTGGAAATACTGCCTTAACAGAAGTTAATAAAATTATTGAAAAAAATGGTGTAAAAATAATGGGAGAAGGTAATATTTTAAACAAATTACCGATTTCAGCATCTAGTTTATATGCAAAAAATGTGTTTAATTTTGTCGACAATTTATTTGATAAAAAAAATAAAAAAATAAATATTAATCTTGAAGACGAAATAATAGAAAAAACGTTAATTAAATAATATGGAAATAGATCCTTTAATTTTTAGATTGAGCATATTTATTCTATCAATATTTGTTGGATATTATGTTGTTTGGAGCGTAACCCCATCTTTGCATACACCTTTGATGTCGGTCACTAATGCAATTTCTTCAGTGATTATTGTTGGAGCTATAATTGCAGGATTATCTGGAAACTCAAATAGTATATTCAATACCTCCAGTATTTTTGGTTTTCTAGCAATTGCATTAGCAGCAATAAATATTTTTGGTGGTTTTTTGGTAACCCAAAGAATGTTAGCGATGTATAAAAAAAAGAAAAAGGATAAATAATGATATCAGCAAATTTATCAGCTATTTTTTATTTAATTTCTGGAGTTCTTTTTATATTAGCGTTACGAGGATTATCTTCACCTGAAACTTCAAGGCAGGGTAACTTATTTGGAATTTTAGGAATGATTATAGCAGTCACAGTAACATTTTTATCAATAGGAAATTTTTCAACAGGTTTTATTTTTGTTTTGATATTTATTCTGTTAGGAGGTTCAATTGGTGCATTTATAGCATATAGAATACCAATGACTGCAATGCCAGAGCTTGTTGCTGGATTTCACAGTTTAGTTGGTTTGGCAGCGGTTTTTGTTGCAATTTCAGCTTTTCTAAATCCTGAAGCATTTAATCTTGGAACAAAAGGAAATATCAACCTTGGTAGCTTGATTGAAATGTCAATAGGAGCAGCAGTTGGTGCAATAACTTTTTCTGGATCAATAATTGCTTTTTTAAAACTCCAAGGTTTAATGTCAGGATCACCTATAGTATTTAAAGGTCAGCACCCATTAAATGCAATAATTCTTATTTCAATAGTTATTTTGATTTATTTATTATGTTCTTCACAATCATCCAATTTATTTTGGATACTTTTAGCAGTTTCTTTTCTAATTGGATTTCTTCTTATTATCCCAATTGGTGGAGCGGATATGCCAGTAGTAATTTCTATGTTAAATTCATACTCTGGATGGGCAGCTGCAGGAATAGGGTTTACTCTAGAAAATACTGCACTAATAATTACTGGTGCACTTGTAGGTTCATCTGGAGCAATATTATCTTACATAATGTGTAAAGGTATGAATCGTTCATTCTTCAATGTAATTTTAGGGGGATTTGGAGCGACAGATAATAATTCTAGCTCTTCAAACAAAGAGCAAAGACCAGTCAAAAGTGGTAATGCTGATGACGCTGCATTCTTAATGAAAAATGCTTCCTCAGTAATAATTGTTCCAGGATATGGAATGGCTGTTGCACAAGCCCAACATGCCTTGAGAGAGATGGTAGATACATTAAAAAAGAACGATATTAAAGTTTCATATGCAATTCATCCTGTTGCTGGGAGAATGCCTGGACATATGAATGTACTGTTAGCTGAGGCAAACGTTCCTTATGATGAGGTGTTTGAGTTGGAGGAAATTAATAATGACTTTGCTAATGCTGATGTTGCATTTGTAATAGGTGCAAATGATGTGACAAATCCAGTTGCCAAAACTGACCCCCAAAGTCCAATTTATGGTATGCCAGTCCTAGATGTAGAAAAATGTAAATCAGTTTTATTCGTGAAAAGAAGTTTGTCACCTGGTTATGCTGGTATTGACAATGACTTATTTTACAAAGAAAATACTTTGATGCTTTTTGCTGATGCCAAAAAGATGACAGAAGATATTACGAAAAATCTCTAAAATAATGAAATCAAAGATATATTGTGACATCGCTGAATATGATCAAATTAAAAAATACAATAGGATAAAAATTGTAAAAGGTTTTACCACTAATCCTTCTCTTATGCGTAAAGCTGGCGCAAAGGATTACGAGGTATATTCAAAAAAAATTTTGAAAGTATGTAAAAAAAAACCGATATCATTCGAAGTTTTTGGGGATGACTATTTTTCAATAAAAGAACAAGCATTAAAAATAACCAAGTGGGGAAAAAATGTTTATGTAAAAATACCTATTGTAAACTCAAAAGGAATTTTTATGGGCAAAATAATAAAAGAATTAAATAGCAATAACATAAAATTAAATATAACTGCAGTTTATAACTCAAATCAAACTAGAAAAATTTTAAATTGTTTAAATAAAAAAACAAAAGTTATAATCTCAATTTTCGCTGGTCGAGCAGCCGATTCAGGTAAAGATCCAGTGCCAGAATTTAAAAAAAGTGTAACTATGTCAAAGAAATTTAAAAATGTAAGTATACTTTGGGCTAGTGTGAGAGAGCCGTATAATTATATTCAGTCAAGTCAATTAGGCTGTCAAATCATAACAATTCCTCCTAAAATAATTGATCAAATAAGAAACTTTGGAAAATCTTATAATAAGCTTACATTAGAGACAGTTAAAAAATTTCTAACGGATAGCAAAAAATCTAAATTTAAAATTTATTAAGTAAAAATTATTTTTTTATATGCACGTTGTAAAATAAGTTTATGTCAGGCGACTTTATTCTTGTAGGATAAAAATATTCTTCGTGATTATTTTTATATTTATATTTAATTATTGCTCTTAAATTGAAAATAGAGTTTATATGTTCAGTTGCATTAATATAGTTATATTCCAATCTAGAAATATTGTAGGTTTTTTTTGCTTTAAAAAAACCATTTATAAATCTAGCTGATCTCCATAAAAGTCCTGGATCAGTTGGTAAAGAAATTGAAAATACTCCATCTTTTCTTAGGATCCTCATAACTTTTATAATAAATTCCTCTGCCTTTTCTATATGTTCCAAAGAATGAGAAATGATAATTCTGTCAAAACTTTCATCATCAAAAGGTATATTTTCACCATCATATTTATGTAAAATATATTTTTTATTCAAAGATAATTCATCAAGTGCAAAATCAGAAGTTTCCAAAATATGATATTCTTCAAAAGGATGTTTGATATATTTATCATGAGGCTCAATGCCTGCGCCAATCTCTAAAATTTGATTGTAAGATTTTTTATTATTAGAAAAATTTTCTAAAGAGCGGTGACAATATCTCATCATCACTCCCATCATACCTGTATAAAGATGTTCAGAGTACTTTTTTGATATATCAAATTCCTTTTTTTTATACATAAATAAATATATCTATATATTCTTTTGAGCAAATTCAATTATTATAAGAAAAAATTTTATTATTTTGCAATAAAAGAATTATATATTAATTAAGTTAATATGTTTTTTAATAACAATAAAATAGTTTTAATAAATCTATATTTTTTTATAATTTCTTTTTTATTGGTAGTATTTTATCTAGGTAAAGAAAATTTATCTATATATAATTTTGATTGGCTTTTTTATGGAGATGCAAGTTCAGATATATTTAATTGGTTAAGCTATAAAAACTCAAGTTGGAAATTTCCAATAGGAAATTTTGAAATAGAAAATCAAGGAGTAAATTCGATAGTCTTTACAGGCGCTGTACCTTTACTTTCAATTATTTCGAAATTTTTTTTTAAGGCCTTTGACAACTTTCATTTCTTTAGTATTTGGTTATTTATATGTTTTTATTTACAATATTTATTCTCATTTTTAATACTTAATAAATATTATAAAAACTATTTTCCTTCCATTATAGGTGGATTATTTTTTGTACTTAGTCCAATTCTTATTAATAGATTGGGTTTACATTTATCTTTAGGTGCTCATTGGATTTTATTAGCCTATTTTTATATCAAGATTACAAATCAAAATAATTCGCTTAAAATAATTTTCATCATTTGTTTTTCCTCATTAATACACTTTTATTTTACCATGATGCTTCTTTTGACTGAAATTTTATATAATATTTTCATTAATGAAATTTACAAAAAAAAAAATTTACAAAAATTTTTAAAGTTTTATTTAAGATTATTTGTAAGCTTGTTTTCAGTAATGTATGTAGTTGGATATTTTTCAATTCCAATTCAAGATACCTTAGGCTATGGATATGGGATATATAAGTTAAATTTACTTTCTCCAATTAATCCTTTGGGTTATAATTTAAATGGATACTTTAATTGGTCTTATTTCCTTCCTCGATTTGAAATTAATTTTGGACAAAATGAGGGTTTTAATTATTTGGGATTAGGATACTTGATAATGTTTTTTTTATTCATTTTCAATTTTAAATCGTATTTTTCTCATGAAATAAAAAAAAAAGGCTACATCGTAATTATTTTTTTTATTACAATATTTTCTCTAAGTAATGAAATTAGTTTTGGAAAAACGGATATAGTAAATATTAATTTATATAAATTTATTGAAGCTCCTTTAAGTTTAGCAAGAGCATCGGGTAGATTTTTTTGGATAGTTTATTATTTATTACTTTTTAGTTGTTTGATTAATTTAAAAAATTTTTTTCATAAAAGATATAAAATTATTCTCATGATTTTATTATCAATTCAATTTATTGACCTAATTCCTGGTTACAAAAGGTACTTTCAAGATAAAGCCTTTAATCAAAAAATTATTAACTTGGAACATAAAGTTTGGGACAAAATAATTTCAGGTCAAAAAATTATTTCAAGCACATACATAAAAAATCAAAGTAATGACTTTTTCAAAATACTGCCTCTATCAAAAAAAAAAGGTTTTCTATCTGAAATCAATTATTTTGCAAGATATGATAGAGAGGCCCTACTTAAATTAAGGTATAAAAATTATGAAGATTTTTATAATAATAATTTTGATATAAAAAAGGTCTATTTAATCAACAACTTAGGTCATGCTAATCACATTAAGAATGAATTAAAATCAGACTCATCACATATAATTGTAGAGGTAGATAATATTTTGCTTTTAATAGATAAAGAATTAATTTCTAATATTTCTACTTATGATGTGATATTATCAAAAATAAATTCAAAAGTAATAAAACCAAATATTAAGTATACTCCTAAATTTAGAGAAGATTATGGTGACTCTAGTTTTTTAGGCCTTGGTTGGACTAAACATGGATTTGATTTATCAGCAAGATCAGATGGGGATTTTTCTTCACTTCTCTTTAATTTATCTGAATTAAAAGAATCAGGAAATAATTTAATTATAAAGATTAATGGAATAATTAATAGAGCTGATCAAAAATTGTTAATAGAGGTAAATGATGAACATGATTTTAAGAAAATAATTTCTTTGGATATAAAAAACAAAAATTATACTTTTGAAATTCCTTTAAATTTAAACAAAATTAAAGATATTAATAACTACACAGTTAATTTTAGAATAAAAGGTCAGTTAAGTGAATTTGATTCTCTCAAATCTCCTGATAAAAAAAAACTTGGTTTTAAAATAAACAATATCCAAGTAAATTAAATTAGTTTTTTTTTATATTAATTATTACTCTTAGTAATTCCAAGATAATACTTAAATTTTTTTTATCCAATAATTTTATTGTAGAGTTGCAAGGTATACTAAACTCTACTGGAATTTTAGTTGGGTAAATGCCTTTTCTTCTGAGATAATCAATTATCTCAATATCTAGAAAAAATCTTTTGGATACAAATTTTTTATTTTTTAAAGTGACCAGGTTGTCAAAACCTTTCATTCCTGATTGAGTGTCAATAGCTTCCATTTGTAAAAAAAAACAAACGAAATGTGTTATCAGATTTCCTACAAAATGCCTAATTTTTTGATATAAGTTTGTTTCTTCTTTTTTTAATAAACTTTTTTTATTTTTTCTGTCGATAATAACAAATTTATCGATTTTTAGTTTCTTTAAAAAAATATTTATGTAATCAAAGTAGGGAAGATCACAATCATATAAAAATAATTTGTCACCAGTAGCTATTTTAAGACCCCTAGAGATTGAGTAAGATTTTCCTAAATTTCCATTATTTTTTAAAACAATAATTTTATTATTATTTATTTTCCCTAATTCTTCTTGAGTTCTATCACTACTTCCATCATTAATAATTATTAGCTCGTATTCTTGAAATTCTTTTTTTAATTCACTCTCTAATAGTGAAATATTTTTTAAAATTTTTTTTTCAAAATTATAACAAGGTACTATAGCAGAGATTTTCATTTTAATTGGTTGCGGGGGACGGATTTGAACCGCCGACCTTCAGGTTATGAGCCTGACGAGCTACCAGACTGCTCCACCCCGCGGTGTATTTAAATTCTATTTCTTAGTTTATTGAGCTTTTTAACTCTTTTAATATTTTCTTGTAAAATTCTCTTTTTTTTTTCAGAGGGTTTTTCGTAAGTGTTTTTTAGTTTTATAATTTTAAAAAAACCATCTCTCTGGAGTTTTCTTTTTAAAACTCTCAATGCTTGTTCTACATTATTATCTTTGACTTCTATTTTAATAACAACCTCCAAAAAAACGGTTAGTTAACATTTTTAAAATTTTATGTCCATAAGTTTTATTTAATAAAGTCACTGACTTTTTTCCGCCTTTTCTTTCTCTTTTTTTTCTCTTTTTAATCTTCTTTGGGCTTTTTCATCTGCCTCAATTAAATCTTTTTGTGAAAAAAGACCTAAAGCTACTGGGTCTTTAGAGTTCAAATTATTAAAATTCCAATAACTTTTATTTCGAATAGATGTAACAGAATTTTTTGTCATACCAATTAATTTTGCAATTTGTGAGTCTTTTAATTGAGAATAATGTTTAATTAACCATAAAGCTGAGTCTGGTTTATCTTGTCTTTTAGATAGGGGTATGTATTTTTTATTTTTTTTTTCAGAGAAGGATATTTCAACATCAGTATTTTGAATTTGCAAAGGTCTGCTTTCATCTTTAGCTGATAAATTTATTTCATCTCTAGTGAGCTGACCAGCAATTATAGGATTATATCCTTTAATGCCTTTAGCCACTTCTCCATCTGCTATTCCTTGAACTTCAACAACGTGAAGTTTACAAAATTCAGCAATTTGTTTGAATGTTAAAGTCGTGTTCTCTACAAGCCAAACAGCTGTTGCCATTGGCATTAATGGTGCATTAGTCATTAATTACTTTTCACTTTTAAAGTTTTGGAATTTTTTATTGAATTTACTTATTCTTCCTTTGTCCATCAATTTTTGTTTACCCCCAGTCCATGCTGAATGAGACTTTGGATCAATCTCCAATTTAAGCAAATCACCCTCCTTTCCCCAAGTTGATTTAGTCTCAAATTGAGTACCGTCAGTCATCTCGACTTTTATTGAATGATAATTTGGATGAATTTTTTTTTTCATTTGGAGACTTATAGCAAAAGTTTTTTTTAAAACAATTAAAAGTTACTTATTTTTTTGATGAATTTATCATTAATATTAGGACTTGATGCTATCACATTTAAATTTTTATGACTATTCAGGTCAATATCATTTATTACACCACCCGCCTCCTGAAGGATAATTAATCCAGCTGCTATATCCCAAAGATTAAGATTATTCTGACAATACCCATCATATCTTCCTGAAGCAACATAAGCTAGATCTAAAGCTGCACAACCAGATTTTCTTGTAGAAATTTCAATGATAGAATTATATTTTTTTCCACCTGTTGCAAATAAACAATCTGATAACTCGTTTTTTTTGGAGACTCTAATTCGTTCATTGTTAAAAAAAGCACCGTTATTTTTTTCTGCATAAAACATTTCGTTTTTAATAGGATCAAAAATCAAACCAGATTTAATTTCATTATTTGACATTAAACCAATCGAAATAGCAAAATGAGGTATACCATGTAAGAAATTAATAGTTCCATCTATAGGATCGATAATCCAAGTATTTTTAGTGTCTTTATTTTTTTCAAACCCGATCTCTTCACTTAAAACTGAAAAATTTGGTTTTCCTTTTTTCAGCTCATCTATAATTATTTTTTCAGCTTTCAAATCAGCATTTGTTACAAAATCTGAAGGTCCCTTTTTTTTTACTTGAAGTTTTTCAATTTCACCAAAATCTCTGATTAATATCTTTGATGCTTTTTCAGAGGCCTTTATCATAATGTTTAAGTTAGCAGAAATTGAATTCATAATTAACTTTTTTTAATATATTCAAGATTTCTTGTGTCAATAATCACTTCATCACCAACTTCAATAAAAGGAGGTACCTGAACATTTAAACCATTATTTAACGTTGCTGGTTTATAAGATGACGAAACAGTTTGTCCTTTTAAAGCAGCTTCAGTTGTTTCAATTTTACAAACTACTTGCTTTGGTAAATCCACTGAGATAGGTAACTCGTTATAAAAGCTGACAGAAACTTTTAGATTTTCAGTCAACAATTTTCCCTTCTCACCTAACAAACTTTTTTTAATCTCAATTTGTTCAAATGATTTTGGTTCCATAAAAAAATAGTTATTTTCATCTTCATATAGATAGTTATAACTGGCTTCATCTAATGATGCCTTTTCAACAGTTTCACTTGATCTAAATCTTTCATTTAATTTTGTATTTTTATTTAAACTTTTCATTTCAACCTGTGCAAATGCACCTCCTTTTCCAGGCTTGACATGTTGAGTTTTAAGCACTTGCCACAAGTCATTTTTATGTTCTAACAACATACCAACTCTAATTTCTCCAGCGTTTATTTTCATTTTAAAAGTTTAATTGCCTCTATTGGTTTCAATTTATTATTATTCCAAATGTAGCCTGAAATAGCTAAAAAGTTTGCTTTATTCAATAAAAGATTTTTATAATTATAAGAATTAATACCGCCAATTACCACTATAGGAGTTTTTGTGATTTTTTTGACTTTTCTAAGCAAATTAATTGAGGCTTTGTATTTTACTTTTTTAGTTCTTGAATTATAAAAAGCCCCAAGTGCTATGTAGTCAGCTTTATTTTTTACAGCGATTTTTGATAACTTTATGGAGTTATGACAGGTAACACCTATTATCTTATCACCAATCAATTTTCTTGCTTTAATAATATTCATATCTTTTTGACCCAAATGACAACCGTCAGCATTTAATTTCTTGGCAATAAAAACATCATCATTAACTAGAAATTTAACATTAAATTTTTTGCAAATTTTCTTAATTTTTTCACCGATTATGATTTTTTTTTTAAGAGTTTCTTTTTTAAGCCTTAATTGAAAAAAACTCACTTTTTTTTGTTGAAAAACCTTTATTAAATCTTGATAGAAAGACTTATTAATTTTTGTTGGTGAAATGAGATAAATGAATTTTTTTTTATTAATTCTCAAGTTCTTTAGACCATTTACCCTGAGCAGCTAATGTATTCATTTTTGCTCTCTGGTTAAAAATTTTTTGAGTTCCCTCGATATTTAATGTGTCTCGGGACCAAAATTTTAATGCGCTTTGTTGAAGAGCTCTTCCATAAGAGTAACTCATTATAAAGTTGGTATCATTGTATTTATTAATTAAGTTTAAATTCTCTGTTGCCTCTATTTCTGATTGACCACCAGATAAAAATGCTATCCCTGGTACCTCAGATGGAACAGAGTCTTTTAAACATTTAAGAGTGAATTTTGCTACCTCTTCGTTTGATATTTTGTTTTTACATTTATTACCAGCTAAAATCATATTTGGCTTTAATATAATTCCTTTCAAATCAACTTTATGTAAGATTAATTCTTCAAAACATTTTTTTATTACTTCAGAAGTCTTTTCATAACATTCTTTTGCTGAATGATCACCATCCATTAAGACTTCAGGTTCAACAATTGGAACCATATCACATTCTTGAACTAATGCAGAGTATCTAGCTAACGCATGCGCATTAGATTGAATCGAGAGTTTACTTGGATGCTCTTTTGATATGTTATAAACACCTCTCCATTTAGTAAACTTGGCGCCTAATTTATAATATTCTTTTAATCTTTCTCTTAATCCATCCAAACCTTCAGTAATTTTTTCTTTTGGTGAACCAGCTAAAACTTTTGCTCCAGTATCAACTTTAATACCCGGGGCACTGCCCATAGCAGAAATTAATTCTGGGATTTTATTTTTTTTTGAGGTTATTTGTTTTATTGTTTCATCATATAAAATTACTCCTCCAATATATTCAGTCATACCAGACGCGCTAAATAATGTTTCTCTAAATAATAAACGGTTTTCAGCTGTTGATTGAACTTTAACTGACTCTAATCTTTTAGTCATAGTTGCAGTACTTTCGTCAGCTGCAAGAATACCTTTTCCATTACTGAGTATTTTTAGTGCTATGTTATTTAATTCAGACATATTAATTTAAGGCTTTTATACCAGGTAACTCTTTTCCTTCAAGATATTCTAAAAATGCTCCACCGGCAGTTGAAACAAAGTTAAAATTTTCTATTAATTTAATTTTATTGATAAGAGCTATCGTATCTCCACCTCCAACAACTGAGTAGATTGTGTTATTTTTATTTTTTTTTGTGATAGTTTTTGCAATATCGTAACTGCCATTAGCAAAATTTGGATTTTCAAAATAACCTGCTGGTCCATTCCAAAGAACTGTTTCACTATTTTCAATAATTCTTTTAATCTTATCCAATGTCTTAGGACCAATATCCAAAATGATATCATCATCTTTGATATTATCTAGTTGTTTGATTTGAGGTTCATCGTCTAAATTTTTTCCAATCAAAACATCCTCTGGGAAAATTATTTTACAAGAATGATTTTTTAAAGTTTCAAAAATCTCTTTTATCATTAGATCACAATTATCTTCTTTAATCGATTTACCTATTTGGTTTCCTTTGTATTTAATAATGTTATTAGCCATTCCACCAACAATGATAATATTATCAAATTTAGATATTAAATTTTTTATTATTCCAATTTTTGTTGAGATTTTTGATCCTCCAATAATACAAGTGATTGGTTTTTTGATTTCTGTTGTAACCTTTTTCAAAGCACTAATTTCTGTTTCCAATTGCAATCCAGCAAAAGAGGGAAGAAATTTGGTAATTTTACTCACAGAAGCGTGCGCTCTATGAGAGCAAGAAAAAGCATCATTTACATATAAATCAGCAAGTTTAGCTAAATGTTGTGCAAATTTAGTGTCATTTTTTTCTTCCTCTTTGTAAAACCTAATATTCTCTAAAAAAACTATTTGATCATTTGGGTCTTTAAACAAATCCTCTTTTTTTAGTTTAAAAATATCTTCTTTAACTAATCTAATTTTCTTATTTATTTTTTTTTCTACATTTTTACAAATTGGTTTAAGTGAAAGATCGGTAATAACTTCACCTTTTGGCCGTCCTACGTGAGAAATTATTATGATCTTTGCTTGTTCTTTTATTAAAAAATTTAAGATTGGAATAATCTTATTTATTCTTGTTTCATCGGTAATTAATCCTTTTTTTAATGGAACATTTAAATCCAACCTTAATAAAACTTTTTTTTTATAAAGATTTTTCTGATCTTTTATACTATTCATTAAGAAATTTTATGAAGGTATTCAGCTATATCACACATCCTATTTGAAAAACCCCACTCATTATCATACCACGCTGAGATTTTTCCCATATTCTTACCAACTACATTTGTTAAACTTGCATCAATAATTGATGAGGCAGGATTATGATTAAAATCAATTGAAACAAGTTTTTCTTTTGTGATTTCTATAACTTTATTTTTTTTACTAAAATTTTCAAATGCTGAATTTATTTTTTCAATATTCAAATCTTTTTTTGTACAAAATACGAGTTCAATTAATGAAACATTTGGGGTTGGTACTCTCATTGCAACACCTTCTATTTTTCCTTTTAGGGAAGGAATTATTTCACCTATAGCTTTAGATGCACCTGTCGAAGTTGGGACAATTGATTGACTAGCAGATCTAGCTCTCCTAGGGTCTTTATGTGAATTATCTAAAATTCTTTGATCACTCGTAAATGCATGTATGGTTGTCATAAAACCTTTTTCAATTCCAAAATTTTCATTTAAAACATGAGCAACTGGCGCCAGACAATTTGTTGTGCAAGATGCAGCAGAGATAATTTCATCTTCTTTATTTAATTCAGATTCATTTACTCCAAAGACAATAGTTTTATCAGCATTTTTACATGGAGCTGAGACAATCACTTTTTTTGCACCATTATTTAGATGTGGTTCTAATTTATCTTTAGAATTAAATTTTCCAGTACATTCAAAAACATAATCAACACCATATTTTTTCCAATCAATTTTATTTAAATCAGTTTCTTGACCAAACGAAATTTTATTTTTATTTACAATAAGATTTTTTTCATCATAGCTTATATCAGCTTTAAACTTTCCATGGATTGAGTCATATTTTAAAAGAGTTGAACAAGTTTCAGAATTAGTTCTATTATTAATATGTTTAATTTCTATATTTTTATTCCCTTCAAAAATAGAGCGAAGAATCATTCTTCCTATTCTTCCCATTCCATTGATACCGATTTTTATTTTCATAATTTTTCTTTAATTTTTTTTACAATATTTTCAGTGTTTAATTTAAAATGATCATAAATTTTTTTATATGGAGCGCTTTTTCCAAAGTCGTTAATTCCAAAATTTAACCCATTTGTTCCAGTATATTTTTTCCAATAATTTGTTTCAGAGGCTTCTATAGATACCACTAGTTCAGTTTCGCCTAATATTTTTTTTTTGTATTCTTCACTTTGATGATCAAATATTTTTTGACAAGGCATTGATATGATTTTGGAATAGATACCATCTGTGGCTAATTTATGACCCACATCATTTGCTAAACTTGTTTCAGACCCAGTTGCTAAAATCGTTACTCTTATATTATCTCCAGTTCTCAAAACTTCATAAGCACCCAAAGACGATTTATTTTTGAGAGAATTTTCAAGTCTAATAGGATTGACATTCTGTCTGGTTAGTGAAATTACACTTGGGGTATTTTTACTTTCGAGAGCTAATTGCCAGCACTCAAAAGTTTCAATGGTATCTGAAGGTCTAAAAACGTTTAAATTCGGAATAGATCTTAAACTTGTTAATTGTTCAATAGGTTGATGAGTAGGACCATCCTCACCTAAGCCAATAGAGTCATGAGTAAATACATATATAACTCTTTGTTTCATCATTGCAGCCAATCTGATAGAGGGTTTGCAATAGTCACTAAATATTAAAAATGTTCCACCATAGGGAATAAGACTACTGTGCAATGCTATTCCATTCATTACTCCACACATCGCGTGCTCTCTAACTCCATAATGAATATAATTTCCAGAAAAATTACCTGGTTTAATTATTTTATGATCTTTAGTTTTAGTGTTATTTGATCCAGCTAAATCAGCTGAACCTCCAATTAAATTAGGAAACTTTGCTACAATGTTTAAAAACATTTCAGATGATTTTCTTGTAGCAACCGGTTTTGTATTTTTAAAATATTCAACTTTTGCTTTTTCAATTATTTTTTTTAATGAGTTTAAGCTTTTTAAATTTGAAATGTTTACTTTATTTTTCTGAGATTTTTGTGATGCTCTTTCCCCAATTTTTCTCCATTCACTTAATAATTCAGCTGGAATCTTGAAAGGCTCATATTTCCACTTAAGTCTTTTTCTTACAAGTTTTATTTCCTCATCACCTAATGGGCTTCCATGCGATGATGCTTTACCACCTTTGTTTGGAGATCCAAAACCTATTGTAGTTTTACATGAAATTGCGATAGGTTTTTTTGATTTTTGTGCTTTTTTTAAAGCTTTAGATATTTCTTTATAATCATGACCATTAATTTTTAGGAAATCCCAACCATAACTCTTGAATCTTTTTTCATGATTATCTGAGACTGCTAAGTTAGTGGGTCCATCGATTGAGATAGAGTTATTGTCAAATAATAAAATAAGATTTTTTAATTTTAGATGTCCAGCTAAGCTCAATGCCTCATGGCTAATTCCTTCCATTAAGCATCCATCGCCAGCGAGAACATAAGTTTTATGATTAATCTTTTTTATTCCTAATTGTTTTTTTAAAATTTCTTCTGATATTGCAAACCCAACTGCATTTGAGATTCCTTGTCCCAATGGACCTGTAGTAGTTTCGATACCAGTATTCGGATGATATTCAGGATGTCCTGCACATATGGATTTTAATTGTCTAAAGCTTTTAATATCATTTAAAGAAACACTTTTGTAACCAGTCAAATAAAGAAGCGAGTAAAGTAACATCGATCCATGGCCAGCAGAAAGAACAAATCTATCTCTATTAATCCAGCTAGGATCTTTTGGATTAAATTTTAAAAAATCTTTAAAAAGTACCGTAGCAACATCAGCCATTCCCATGGGCATTCCAGGATGTCCCGAGTTTGCTTTTTGAACAGCATCAATTGAGAGAAATCTTATACAATTAGCTAATTCTTTATAAAGTTTATTCAAAATTATCCTGTCTAGACTTAGAAGATTCTATTTAATAATATAAACATATATATATGAATTCTATTCTTGAAAAAGAAAAAAAGCTAAATTTAGCTTTGACTAAACTAAAAAGTTTGAATTTAGAAAATCCAGATATAAAAAAAAATATTGAAATTCTTGGCGAACAAAAAAATCAATTAGAAATTGAAAAATCTGAAATAGAGAAAAAATATAAAACTTTGGTAGATGAACATGATAATTTAACAAGAAAATTGCAGGAATTGGAAAACAAAGAAAAAATTGAAGAAAAAAAAAGATTAGAATTTTCAGAAAAAATAGATGAATTAAATCAAGAAACTAATACTTTAATGGACGAAATTGATAAATGGCAAACGTAACTATAAAATTCAATGGTAAAGAGTTTTTGTTATCATGTGATGATGGACAAGAAGAACATCTTGAGGAGTTGTTAATTCAAATCAATCAAAAATTTAATGATTTAAAGAATGATTTAGGAAATATTGGTGAAAATAAACTTTTATTGATTACTGCAGTAAAAGTAATGGATGAATACTACGAAACTAAAAAAAAAGTTGAGCAAAAAAAAACAGAATTAAAAGAACTTTCAAATAAATTTAGAGAGTTAAAATCACTAGTTTATGAATACAAAGACAGAAAAGAAGAAGAAATTAAAAATTTAAATAAAAATCATGTAGAATTAAAAGATGAAATTGAACTAAATCAAAAACATTATGAAAAGTTAATTGATGCTGCTGCTGATGAGATTTCAAATTTTGTTGAAAAAGCAAATATAGATAAAATATCTTAATAGAATTTTGTGAACAAATCTCAAATTAGAAAAAAAATACTAAAGATAAGAAAACAAAAGAAGATTAAAAAATTTGTTTTTAATTTTGATTTAATTTTGGATATTTTAAAAAAAAAGAAAGTTTCAGGCAGAATTCTTGGTGGTTACTACCCTTATAATTATGAAATAGATATTTTACAAATCTTAGAAAAGTTTGAGCAAAAAAAATTCATTATAACATTACCAAAAATAAAGAAAAATTCGCAAATGGACTTCTTTCAATGGTCAAAAAATGATCCTTTATCAATTAATAAATTTGGAATTCCAGAACCAATTTCTAAAGTGGTAAAATACCCAGATGTTTTATTAGTACCACTTTTAGCTTTTGACAAAAATTTCAATAGGATTGGTTACGGTGGAGGGTTCTACGATCGGTATATTAAGAAAATTAGAAAACGAAAAAAGGTTTTAACGATTGGATTTGCTTACTCTTTTCAAAAAGTAAAAAAAATACCAACTAATAATTATGATATTAAGTTAGATTTTATTATAACAAATAAATAATTTTTTATGAAAATTTTATTTTTAGGCGATGTTGTTGGATCATCTGGATGTAGAAAGATAACTAATGATTTATCAAGTCAGATTAAAAAAAATAAGATTGATTTTGTAATCATAAATGGTGAAAACGCTGACGATACTGGTGTTGGTTTGACCAAAGAAATTTGTAAAGATTTTTTTGATAATGGAGTTAATGTTATTACAACTGGAAACCATGTTTGGGATCAAAAAGAAATAATGAATTTTATTGATAATGAAAACAGACTATTAAGACCAAAAAATTTATTTGAACCTGCTCCTGGTAAAGGATTTGAGATTTATAAAACAAAAAAAAATTACAAGATAGGAGTTTTAAATTTGATGGGAAATGTTTTTATGAAAAAGTGCGAGGATGTTTTTAAAATATCAAAAGAATTTTTAGAAAAATATGATCTGAAAAAAGATTATGATTTTCTAATTGTTGATTTCCATGGAGAAATAACAAGCGAAAAAAATGCAATTGGTCATTATTTTGATGGAAAAGCAACACTCGTTATTGGAACCCACACTCACATACCCACTAATGATGCAAGAGTTTTAAAAAATGGCACTGCTTATCAGACTGATGCAGGTATGTGCGGAGATTACGATTCAGTTATAGGAATGAATAAAGATAATTCTCTTAATAGATTTATGAAAAAAGATTCTATTAAACATTTTCCAGCTGTTGGAGAGGCTTCTTTGAGTGGAGTTATAGTAAATTGTAATTTAGAAACAGGCTTAGCAGATAGTGTTGAAAGTTATATATTTGGAGGTCTTTTAAAAAATACTTAATTTTTTATGGCAGGACATTCTCATTGGGCAGGTATAAAACACAAAAAAGGTAAAGCTGATAAAGAAAGATCAAAAATTTTTTCCAAACTATCTAAAGAGATTACAGTTGCGGCTAAGTTAGGAGATAAAGATCCAGCTATGAACCCAAGATTACGTTCCGCTATTCAAGCTGCAAGGTCAGCAAATATGCCAAAAGATAATATAACTAGAGCTATCGATAAGTCTTCAATAAGTAATCAGTCAAATTTTGAAAATTTGAGATATGAAGGCTTTGGACCTGAAAAAGTTGCTGTCATCATTGAAACTTTGACTGATAACAAAAACCGAACCGCTTCCAATATAAGAACAATTTTTCAAAAATCAGGGGGAAGCCTCGGAACTCAAGGCTCAGCATCACATAACTTCAGTCAATTGGGTGTAATTAAAATTGATAAAAATGAAATTTCAGATGAAGATATATTAGAACTCGCTATTGATGCAGGTGCAAATGAGTGTAAGTCGAATAAAGGATTTCATGAGATACAATGTTCAATGAATGATATCTATAATGTTAAAAAAGAGTTAGAGAAAAAAATAGGCAATTTTATTTCAACAGGAATAGAGTGGGTACCTTTAAATGCTGTTGAAATTCCAAAAGAGAGAAAAGAGGAATTGATTAATTTTTTTGAGACATTAGAAGAGGATGATGATGTACAAAATATTTATTCAAATGTTAAATTTTTAAAATAGATATAAAATATGCTTATAATTGGTATAGATCCAGGTATTTCAGGCTCGATTTGTTTTTTTGAAGATGGAAAAATTCTTGAAGTAATTGAAATGCCAGTCATGACTGAAGGTAAAAAAAATAAAAAACAGGTTAATGGTGCTCAAATTTATAACGAATTTTTAAAAAGAATTAATAAAAAAAAAGATGATGAAGTAAGAGTGGTGATAGAACAAGTTTCTGCTATGCCGGGGCAGGGCGTAACAAGTATGTTTAATTTTGGTCAATCTTTTGGGATTTTAAAAGGAATATGTTCCGCAATGCAATTACCAATGTTTTTTGTTAGACCAGCTAAATGGAAAAAATATTTTAATTTAATTAATTCTCAAAAAGATGCTAGTAGGACAAGAGCAATTGAAATATTTCCTTATTTTTCAACACAACTCTCAAAAAAAAAAGACTCTAACAAAGCTGATGCTATTTTAATTGCGAGTTTTTACCATGAAACTTACCAAAAAGATGATTAATCCTAGATTTTTAAAGTCAAATTCATGACACATTTAAGTGTGAGAAGACCCTATGGAAGCTGATATTTCATCGCAAGCGGTTGGACTTGCATCAAGTGCTGACTTTTCACTTATGAACTTATTCATAAGAGCTGATATAATTGTTAAATCAGTCATTATCATTCTTATTGCATGTTCAGTTTATTCATGGGCAATAATCATTGAAAAATTTAAATTATTTAAAAAAATAAATCAAAGTTCAGAAGAATTTGAAACAAAGTTTTGGAACTCGAAATCTGCAGAGTCTTTTTATAATAATCTTCCAGGAAATATTAATGATCCAATGGCCCTTATTTTTAAAGATGCTATGCAAAATCTTCTTAAAAGAAGATCTAAGACAGATTTGAATGCTAGAATGACTTCAATGTTAGAGACCGGGATAGAGAAACAAATGTCTAAAATTACAAAAGGATTTACTTTTTTAGCAACTGTTGGATCAACGGCACCTTTTATAGGACTATTCGGAACTGTTTGGGGTATAATGAATTCTTTTCAATCTATTGCAATTTCAAGAAATACTAGTTTAGCGATTGTAGCCCCTGGAATTGCAGAAGCTCTTTTCGCTACAGCATTAGGTTTGTTGGCAGCTATTCCTGCAGTAATTGCTTACAACAAATTTAACAATGACTCCTTGAAATATTCACAAAAGTTAGAAAACTTTTCTAAAAGATTCTTAACAATTATTTAGAATGGCATTTAAGTTTAATCGTTCATCTAAGGAACCAATGAGTGAAATAAATGTGACACCATTTGTAGATGTGATGTTAGTCTTATTAATTATCTTTATGGTGACAGCACCTTTGTTAACTGTAGGAGTTCAAGTAGACTTACCGGAAAGTTCAGCTGACTCTCTTCCAGAGGAGCAAGAACCTTTAACCTTAACTATAAATTCAAAAGGTGAAATTTTTATACAGGAGTCAAAAGTTGAGTATGAAAAAATTATTGCAAAAGTTTTAGCTGTCTCAAAAAATCGAACTGATACAAGAATATACGTGAGAGGGGATAAAACTATAAATTATGGTAGAGTTCTTGAAATTATGGGTTTACTTTCAGGTTCAGGATTTACGAAAGTAGCTTTAATTTCAGAACCGTACAAAGAGAGGTAATTTTTTTGTGAATAGGAGTATTGCAATTTCCTCTGTTTTACACCTATTTGTTATTCTTTTAACAGCAATGAGCCTTCCTTTTTTAGCAAAAAAACCAATTGATCTTCCGCCGATTGTTTCGGTAGAATTAATTCAAATAACTGAAAAAACAAATATCCCATTTGCACCTAAGGCAAAAAAAATAATTGAAAAAGTTAAAGAAAAAGAAAAAAAACTAGTATCAGAGCAAGCTCCACCTAAAAAAGTTAAGAAAATTAAGCCTGATGCTGTTCCGATGCCAGAGGATAAAGTAAAGAAAGTTGAAAAAATAAAAGAGGATAAACAAAACCCTGAAAAAATTGACAATGAGGTAAAACAAGTATCTGAATTTGAAAAAGAGGAATTATTTGATCCAAATAATATTGCAGCCTTAATTGATAAATCTAAAGAGAGTAAAGCGGAAACCCAAAAGAAAAATCCAGATTTAAGTCAAGATCAAAATAAAAATTTTGAGAATACAGGGTTATCCTTAAGTGAGGAAGATGCACTTAAAGCACAAATTTTTGGTTGTTGGAGTATCCCACTTGGATTACCATATAATGAAAATTTACTTGTTAGAATAAAACTCGAATTGGAACCTGATGGATCAGTAATTAAGTCAGAAATTTTAGATCATGCAAGAATGAATAAACCAGGACAAGGCTTTTACAAAGTATTGGCAGAAAGTGCTTTAAGAGCCATTAAATTGTGTCAGCCTTTAAGAGTTCCTAGCACTGGTTATGAAAGATGGAAAGAATTACAGTTGAATTTTGATGCAAGAGAAATGTTAGAAGGTTAATATAACTTTTAAAATAATGAAAAATTTTATAATAACTTTGATAATAATCTTAATACCAGTTAAATCGTTTGGTTTAATAGAGGTAGATATAACTAGGGGTAATTTAAACCCATTACCTGTTGCAGTCTCTCCATTATCTATTGATGAAGAATCAAGAAAAAATTTTGAGAAAATTCTAAAAAAGAAAAATATCGGTTCAGAAATATCCTCAATTGTAGAAAATAATTTAAAAGTTTCAGGTTTATTTAATCCATTAAATAAAGATGCGTTTTTGCAAGAACCAGACATTGCAAACTTAAAGCCTAGATTTGAAGATTGGAACTTAATTAAAGCTCAGGCTTTAATCACAGGAAAAGTTAGTTATGTAGAAGAAAAACTAAGAGTAGAGTTCAGATTGTGGGATGTGCTTGCAGGAAAAGAAATGATGGCACTTGCTTTTACAACTGTTCCAAATAACTGGAGACGCGTTGGCCATATCATTACAGATAAAGTCTATGAAAGATTGACTGGTGAAAGAGGTTATTTTGATACTAGAATAATTTATGTTGCAGAGGAGGGACCTAAAACTCAAAGAGTAAAAAAATTAGCTATAATGGACCAAGATGGTGCTAACAATAAATTTTTGACATTAGGAAACGAACTTGTTTTAACTCCAAGATTTAATCCAACAAGTCAAATGGTAACTTATCTCTCATATTTTAGAAATTTACCGAGAGTTTATTTGTTAGATATTGAAACAGGCACTCAAGAAGTTGTGGGAGATTTTCCTGGCATGACTTTTGCACCAAGATTTTCTCCAGATGGAAAAAAAATAATTATGAGTTTTGCTAAGGATGGTAATTCTGAAATTTACACAATGGACCTAGAGAATAGAATAGTGGAAAAAATTACAAATCATCCATCTATAGATACATCGCCTTCTTATTCCCCAGATGGAAAATTTATTTCTTTTAATTCTGACAGAAGTGGTTATCAACAAATATATGTGATGAAGAGTGATGGGAGTAATGTTAAAAGAATATCTTTTGGCAAAGGAATTTACGGCACTCCAGTTTGGTCTCCTAGAGGAGATCTAATAGCATTTACAAAATTACATAAAGGAAAATTTTATATTGGTGTAATGAGAACTGACGGAAGTGGCGAAAGATTATTAACTGAAAATTTTTATCAAGAGGCTCCATCGTGGTCTCCTAATGGTAGAGTATTGATTTTTTATAGGGAGACTAAAACGGACTCTAAAGGAAAGGGTTTTTCTGCAAAATTATGGTCTATAGATTTAACAGGCTATAATGAGAGACAGGTTCCTACTCCAACTGACGGATCAGACCCATCATGGTCATCTTTATTAAGTAATTAATAATTAATTAGCTTGATTTTTAGCCTTGAAAGATCTAATTAGTTGTGAAAAACTAAGACTAAAGAAATATTGATCAAGGAGTAATAATGAAATTAAACAAAATTCTAAAAAATGGATTTTTAATAGTAGTTGCGTGTTTAGCACTTTCTGCATGTGCCACATCGAAAAAGTCTACTGGGCAGATGCAAGGTGATGTTTATACAGGAACAGATACAGTTGAATATTTAGCTTCAGGTGTTCCAGACAGAGTATTTTTTGCAACTAACGAGTCAGTATTAACTACAGCTTCTAGAGAAACTCTTAGAAAACAAGCTGCATGGTTAAGAAAAAATTCTAAAATTACAATTGTTTTAGAAGGACATGCTGATGAAAGAGGAACAAGAGAATATAACTTAGCATTAGGTGAGAGAAGAGCTAATGCAGCTAAAGATTATTTAATGACTTACGGAATATCTTCAGACAGAATTTCAGTTTTAAGTTATGGTAAAGAAAGACCTGTCGACTCTGGGTCAAACCCATTAGCTTGGTCAAAAAATAGAAGATCTGTAACAGTTAAAGCAAATTAAAATATTTAATTAATATTTAAGACCTCTTAAATTATAACGATTTAAGAGGTCTTTTTTTTGCCATTATTTTAGACATAACCTAATTAGATGAAATACTTTAAAGTATTATTTAAATACAAAATTTTTTTGTTTTTTAATTTTTTAGTTTGTTTTTCCTCTCTCGCTGATAATCATAATATTTACGATACACTGGAGTTGATCAAAAAGGATTTAAAAACTTTAGAAAAAGCAGTTTACTCAAATTCAAGTGAATTCAATAATACAAATTCAGCATCATCAAACTTTGATAGCAATTCTGAGGATGTTCTTACTAGACACTTATTGAAGTTATCTGAAATTGAAAATCAATTTCAGGAACTTACTAATAAATTTGAAGAAATAAATTTTAAACTAGACAAGTTATCAAATAGACTTTCAAAAGTTCAATCTGATAATCAATTAAGATTTCAAGATTTAGAGACTGCTTTATCAAATGGTGAAAGTATCAATTTGACTTCAAAAAAAACTTCAGAATCTGATACAGAAATTTTACCAGGTTCATCTCAACCACAAGACTTAGGGTCAATATCTTATAAAGATAATTCTACAAGTGATACAACTCAAAAAATACAATCAGTCGAAACAACTGCAACAATTGTTACCGAAACATTTCAAGCAGAAGAAAAAATTTTACCAGATGTTTCAGCATCTGAGCAATATGAATTTGCAACGAGTTTTTTAAAAGTTGGAGATTACCCTACTGCTGAAAGAGCGTTTAGAGAATTTGTAATTTCAAACCCTGATCATAAATTGGCTGGTAACGCACAATATTGGTACGCTGAAACTTTTAGAATAAGACAATTATACACTGATGCTGCTTCAGCTTATCTGGAGGGTTATCAAAAATATCCAAAAGGAGAAAAAGCACCTATTAATTTATTAAAGCTAGGTGTATCAATGATACAGATTGGAGAAAAAGATCAAGGCTGTAAAATGATAAGTGGTGTTGCACAACAATATCCAAACGCAAAACAGTCTGTTATTCAAAAAGCAAAGTATGAGTCTCAAAAATTTGAGTGTAAGAAACAAAATTCCTAACATTTATAAATCAAGACTTTTAAATCAAAGAGTAAATAAAATTTTTAAAAAATTTGAAAAGTCATTCAAAATAAATTCTAATTTCATTGTTGGAGTATCAGGAGGATCAGATAGTTTGGCTTTAGCTTTTTTAACAAAAGTATATGCTTTAAAAAAAAACTTAAATCCAAGGTATTTTATTGTAGATCATAAGCTCAGAAAAGAATCTACTAATGAGGCTGATAAAGTAAAAAGAGTTCTTAAATCTTTTAAAATTAACGCACATGTTCTCACTTGGAAGGGTAAAAAACCTGTTAATAATATTCAATCTTTAGCAAGAAATAAAAGATATGAGTTTTTATTTTCTAAATGCAAAAAACTTAAAATCAGCAACTTAGTTTTAGGTCATCATATGGATGATTTAATTGAAAACTTTTTTCTTAGAATGGCTAGGGGGAGTGGCCTAAAAGGACTTGTATCGCTTGGTATGAACACTCAAATTAAAGGTATAAATTTAATTAGACCTTTGATAAAATTTGAAAAAAAAGATTTACTATTTATATCTAAATTTATATTCAATTTTCATGTAGATGATCCCTCTAATCATGATGTTAAATTCAATAGAATTAAAATAAGAAATTTAATTAAGGGATTTAATGATTTTGGACTTGATAAGAAAAAATTTCAATTAACTATAGAAAATTTAAAAGGGTCGGATCAATCAATAAAATTTTATGTTGAAAAGAATAAGAGGGAGAATTCAACATTTAACAATAGAAAAGTTGAACTAATTTTAAAAGAAAATTTTTTTGATAATTCACATGAGGTCATTTTTAGGTCTTTATCAGATCTAATTCATTTGGTGGGAAAAAAGGCAAATTTTGTGAGGGGCAAGAAAATTGAGAATATTTTGAATAAAATTAAAGAAAGGAAACTTAGAAAAGAAACATTGGGTGGATGCGTCATTAAGATGGTAAATCACACTGTGATTTTAACAAAAGAACAGTAAAAATAGACTTGTTTAATTAATAATAATTCTTATCTTATAGACATGAATTTCAAAAACTTAGCGATGTGGGCAATAATCGTTTTTTTAACGATTGGTCTATATAACATGTTCAAGAATCCTCAATCAAACATCAGAAGTTCTAACGAAGTAATTTTTTCAGAATTTTTGGAGTCTGTGGAACAAGGTGAGGTATTAAAAGTCGAAATTCAAGGAAATAATATAAATGGTGTATATGCAAACGGAAAAAGTTTTAAAACATATTCACCAAATGATCCTAATTTAATAGAAAAACTTTCAGAAAAGGGTGTAAGTATTTCTGCAGCACCTATAGAAGAAAAGATGCCTTCTTTGTTTGGAGTTCTACTTTCATGGTTCCCGATGTTGTTATTAATAGCAGTTTGGATTTTCTTTATGAGACAAATGCAAGGTGGAAAAGGTGGAGCAATGGGCTTTGGAAGATCTAAAGCAAAAATGATGAATGAAATGAAGGGTAAAGTAACCTTTAACGATGTTGCAGGTGTAGAAGAAGCTAAAGAGGAAGTCGAAGAGATTGTTGAGTTCTTAAAAGATCCAAAAAAATTTAGTAGGCTAGGTGGAAAAATACCTAGAGGTGCACTTCTTGTAGGTCCTCCAGGAACAGGAAAAACTTTATTAGCTAGGGCAATTGCTGGTGAAGCAGGTGTTCCTTTCTTCACTATCTCTGGATCAGATTTTGTAGAGATGTTTGTTGGTGTGGGAGCATCAAGAGTGAGAGACATGTTTGAGCAGGGAAAAAAAAATTCGCCTTGTATAATATTTATTGATGAAATTGATGCTGTAGGAAGAAGTCGAGGCGCAGGTTTAGGAGGTGGAAATGACGAAAGGGAACAAACTCTTAATCAGCTTCTTGTTGAGATGGACGGTTTTGATACAAACGAAGGGGTTATCATAATCGCAGCAACAAACAGACCTGATGTTCTTGACCCCGCATTATTAAGACCAGGTAGATTTGATAGACAAGTTGTAGTTTCTAATCCGGATATAATTGGAAGAGAAAAAATTTTAAAAGTTCATGTTAAAAAAATTAAAATGGCACCTGATGTAAATTTGAGAACTATAGCAAGAGGAACTCCAGGATTCTCAGGCGCTGATTTAGCTAATTTAGTAAATGAGTCTGCATTATTAGCTGCTAGGAAAAATAAAAGAATTGTTACTTTAAATGAATTTGAAGAAGCGAAGGATAAAGTGATGATGGGAGCTGAGAGACGGTCAATGGTTATGACTGAAGATGAAAAGAAATTAACGGCGTACCATGAAGGTGGACATGCATTAGTCTCTTTTAATATGCCTAGTTACGATCCAATTCATAAAGCAACAATTATACCAAGAGGTAGGGCTTTAGGTATGGTTATGAATTTACCTGAAAGAGACAAACATGGTCATTCAATTAAATATTTAAAAGCAAGATTAGCAGTCTGTTTTGGCGGCAGAGTTGCAGAGGAAGTAATTTTTGGAAAAGATAATATTTCAACAGGAGCAGGTGGGGGAAGTGGCTCAGATATAAATCAAGCAACTCAACTTGCAAGAGCTATGGTAACAAAATATGGAATGAGCGAAGAGATGGGCCCAGTTGAGTATGGCGAAAATCAAGAGGAAGTTTTTTTAGGAAGATCTGTAACTCAAACACAATCAGTATCTGAAGAAGTTGCTCAAAAAATAGACAAAGAAATCAGAAAATTAGTTGATGAAGGGTATAATAAAGCTAAAGAAATCCTAACTGAAAAAATTGATGATTTACATAAAATTGCAAAAGCTCTTATGACTTATGAGACTTTAACAGGCGAAGAAATAGAAAATATTATTACTAAAAACATATATCCTGCTGATAAACAAGACTTAAAAGTTGATGATGACAAGAGTTCTGCTTTAGGTGCTATGGGACTCAAACCTAAGATTGTTCATTAATTTTAATGCTTAGATATTACACAAGAGTGTGTAATTTCTATTATGGTAATCATTCAAAAAAACTAGTTAACCAAAAGAAATCAATACCACTTAATGGGATTAAGGAAATCTCATTTGATCAAATAGAAATAATAACAAGAAATTCAAAAAAAAAAATTTTTATTAATCAGATAAAATATCTTCCTAAATTAATAAGAAAAAAAATTAATTATGATTTAAAAAAAATTAAATCGAAAAAAAAAAATTTCTCAAATTTAGATTTCAAAAAAATACCAAATATTTTAGGAGTATTAAATTTAACACCTGACAGTTTTTCAGATGGTGGAAAATTTAATTCAAAAAAAAAAGGAATTAATCACGCCGTACATTTAATAAACAGTGGTGCAAATTTAATTGATGTTGGTGGTGAGTCGACTCGTCCAGGATCAAAAATGATTAGAGAAAATTTAGAGTGGCAAAGAATTAATAAAATTTTGAAATTATTACTTAAGAAAAAAATACCAATATCTTTAGATACTAGAAAGTCAAAAATTATGAGTAAAGGAATAAATTTAGGGGTAAAATTAATTAATGATGTTTCAGGATTAGATTTTGACTCTGAAACTTTGAATGTACTAAAAAAATACAAAATTCCATTTGTAATTCAGCACTCACAAGGAGTTCCAGAAAATATGCAAAAAAATCCTAAATATAAAAATGAATTATTGGATATATACGATTTTTTTGAAAAAAAAATAAAACTATTAAGATCGAAAGGTATTAAACATGATAAAATTATTCTAGACCCCGGTATAGGTTTTGGAAAAAATTTGAAACATAATATGAGTTTGATTCGCAATATTTCCATTTTCCATTCTCTTGGTTTTCCGATACTTGTAGGCAATTCAAGAAAAAGATTTATTAAGGAGTTATCTGGAAAAAATGACAGCAAATTTAGAAATGGTGGAACGATAGCATCATCAATATATCTTATGATGCAAGGTGTTCAAATTTTAAGAATTCATGATGTTAATGAAACAATACAAGGCATTAAGATCTTTAAGAATATAATAAATAATTAATGACAAAAAAATATTTTGGTACTGATGGTATTAGGGGAGCTATTAATAGTGAAAATATTAATGGGGATATGTTTTTTAAATTTGGCTTAGCTAGTGGAACATATTTTAAATCTCAAAAAAAAAGAAAACAAACGGCAATAATTGCAAAAGATACTAGATTATCTGGATACACTTTAGAACCAGCACTCGTATCAGGATTGGCATCAGCAGGTATGCATGTATATACCTTAGGACCTTTACCCACTAATGGTTTAGCGATGCTCACAAAAGCTATGAAGGCAAATATGGGAATTATGATTACAGCTTCTCATAATCCTCACAATGATAATGGATTAAAACTATTTGGACCTGATGGCATGAAATTATCAGACAAAATAGAAAAAAAAATTGAAAGTTTAATTGATAAAAAAATCATCAAAAATCTCTCTAAGCCAGAAAAATTAGGTAGAGTAAAAAGATTAGAGACAGGTACAAATGATTACATCAAAATATTAAAAAAAAATTTCACCAAAGAATTCAATTTAAGAGGTCTTAGAATTGTAATTGATTGTGCAAATGGAGCAGGGTACAAAGCTGGACCAGAATTATTAAAATCTTTGGGAGCTAAAGTGATTGCAATAGGAGTTAATCCTAATGGATTAAATATTAACAAAAACTGTGGTTCTACATTTCCTGAAAAAATAAAATCTGCAGTTAAAAAGTATAAGGCCCATATAGGTATTTCACTAGATGGTGATGCAGATAGGATAATTATGTGTGACGAAAAAAGTAATATCATAGATGGTGACCAAATTATTGCTGCACTAGCAACAAGATGGCAAAATAAAAAAATGTTAAAAGGTGGGGTTGTTGGAACATTAATGTCCAATTATGGCCTTGAAAAATATTTCAAAAAAAAAGGTATTAGATTTATACGTGCTAATGTTGGTGACAGATATGTAAAAGAGGTAATGCAAAAAAATAAGTTTAATTTAGGTGGAGAGCAATCAGGACATATTATTCTAGGTAAATTTGCAACTACAGGAGATGGCTTACTTGTTGCTTTGGAGTCTTTATTTGCTCTTAGAAAGGGAAAAAGAGCCAGTGAATTTTTTGAAAAATTTAAAAAAACTCCACAATTACTTAAAAATATTGAAGTAAAAAATAAAAATATAATCAACAAACCTGAAATTAAAAAATCTATTAGGCTAGCTTCAAAATTAATAAAAGGTAGTGGCAGAATTCTTGTAAGAAAATCGGGAACAGAATCAAAAATAAGAATTATGGGAGAAAGTGAAAATAAAAGACTTCTTGAAAAATGTGTTAATATAATTTTGAAAAAAATTAGATAATTTGAAAATAAAATCAAAAATTTTAATAATAGCAGGATCTGACTCATCTGGTGGTGCAGGTATTCAAGCAGACATTAAAACTGCCACTAGTCTAGGTGTGTATTCTATGACAGCAGTAACTGCAGTCACAGTCCAAAATACAAAAGGTGTGAAATCAGTAATACCTGTCCCACCAAATGAAATTTATAATCAAATAATTCATACAATTAAAGATATAAAGCCCAATGCTATAAAAATTGGAATGCTTCATTCCACAAGGGTAATAGACAATGTATCAAGATCATTGAATAAAATGAAAGTTAAAAAGATTATCCTAGACCCAGTGATGATTGCCAAAGGTGGCTCTAAGCTTATTACAAACTCAGCTGTAAAATTGATGAAAAAAAAATTATTAAATAAAGTTTCTTTGATTACACCTAATATTCCTGAAGCTGAAATTTTGACTGGTATCAAAATAAAAAACCAAAATGATATGATTCTTGCTGCAAATGAATTTATTAAACTGGGTGTACCAAATGTATTAATAAAAGGGGGCCATTTAAAATCAAAAAAAGTACATGATATATTTGTTAACAAAAAAGAGATTAAAGTATTTTCAAATAGAAGATTTAATACTAAAAATACTCATGGCACAGGCTGTACACTATCAACTGCAATAACTTCTTTTTTTTCATGTGGAAAAACTCTAAAGAAATCTTGTGAGTTGGGAGTTAAGTATGTAAATTCTGCAATATTAACAAACCCTAAAATTGGTATAGGACATGGTCCAATAAATCATTTAAATTCTATTGAGTTAAAAAAAATTTATAAATAATGAAAAATGTTGCAGTAGTTGGTTCGCAGTGGGGAGATGAGGGAAAAGGGAAGATCGTAGATTGGCTATCAGAGCAAGCTGATGTTGTAATTAGATTTCAAGGCGGTCATAATGCTGGACATACCTTAGTTATAGATGGAGTAACTTACAAACTTCGATTACTTCCCTCTGGAATAGTTAGAAAAAATAAAATTTCAATTATTGGAAATGGTGTCGTTGTAGACCCTTGGGCATTATTAGATGAGATTAAAGAAATTGGAGAAAAAGGTGTCGATGTAAATTCAGAAAATTTTATGATTTCTGAGGCTGCAAACCTAATTTTACCATTTCACCGAGAAATGGATGAAATAAGAGAGGATGCAGCTGGTAAAAGCAAAATAGGAACTACTAGGAGAGGTATTGGACCTGCTTATGAGGATAAAGTCGGAAGACGTTCAATAAGAGTAATGGATCTTAGATCTGAAAAAAATTTAAATCAACGATTAGAAACAGTTTTATTACATCATAACGCGATCAGAAAAGGTTTAGGAAAAAAAATATATGAGAAAAATCAACTTAAAGAAGATCTTTTAAAAATTGCACCTGATATTTTAAAATTTTCAGCACCGGTATGGCTTAAGATTGATCAATTTAAAAAACAAAAGAAAAAGATATTATTTGAGGGTGCTCAAGGAATTCTGTTAGACGTTGATCACGGAACATATCCTTTTGTCACTTCGTCGAATACTGTGGCTTCAAGTGCTGCAACGGGAACTGGATGTGGACCAAATTCAATTAATTATGTATTAGGGATAACCAAAGCTTACACAACTAGAGTGGGCGAGGGACCTTTTCCCACAGAATTAGTTGATGGTATAGGTGAGTTATTAGGAACAAGAGGCAAAGAATTTGGAACTGTTACAAGCCGAAAAAGAAGATGTGGATGGTTTGATGGTGTTTTGGTAAGGCAAACAATAAAAGTTTCTGGAATTGATGGTATTGCTTTAACAAAACTTGATGTTTTAGATGAACTAGATGAAATAAAGATGTGTGTAGAATATGATCTAAATGGGAAAAAAATAGACTATCTTCCTGCAGCAGTTGAAGACCAACTCAAAATCAAACCTATTTATAAAACATTTGATGGATGGAAAACTTCAACTAATGGTATCAAAAATATTGATGACCTCCCTGAGAATGCTAAAAAATATGTATTTGCAATTGAGGACTTTATTGGAGCAAAAATATCAAGTATATCGACTAGTCCCGAGAGGGATGATACAATTTTAGTTGAAAATCCTTTTGAGATTTAATTAACAGGCAAAAGATTTTTTGATTTGGCTAGCAAAAGCATGTGCTTTTGTAATTTTTCAAATGCTTTGTTCTCAATTTGCCTTACTCTTTCACGGCTAATCTTATATTTTTTACTTAAATCTTCTAAAGTTGTTGGATCGTCGTTTAATCTTCTTGAATATAGAATTTCCCTTTCTCTATCATTCAAAACTTTAATTGAGTCTTTTAATAAATCTTTTCTTTGTTTCATTTCTTCTTGATGAGCAAATTTAAGATCATGGTCTAATTCTTTATCTACTAACCAGTCTTGCCATTCGTCACCATCCTCACCAACCTGAGCATTAAGAGAAAATTCTTTTCCAGAGAGTCTACGATTCATTGAGACAACCTCTTCTTTACTCACATCTAATTTTTCAGCAATTTCGTTTACATGTTCATTTCTTAAATCACCCTCAGCTTGTGGTGCAATTTGATTTTTCAATTTTTTAAGATTAAAAAATAATTTTTTTTGTGCAGTTGTTGTACCAATTTTTACTAAGCTCCAAGATTTTAGGATATATTCTTGAATAGAAGCTTTTATCCACCACATCGCATAAGTTGCTAATCTAAAACCTTTTTCTGGCTCAAATTTTTTGACAGCCTGCATAAGTCCAATATTACCTTCAGAGATCATTTCATTAATTGGTAGTCCATAACCTTTATAACCCATCGCAATTTTTGCAACCAATCTCAAATGACTTGTTACAAGTTTTTCTGCTGACTTAATATTTCCTGTTGTTTTCCAATTTTTAGCGAGCATGTACTCCTCTTCTGCATCAAGCATTGGAAATTTTTTTATTTGCTCGAGATATGCAGACAGACCACCTTCATTACTCAAGATAGGTAAATTGCTATTCATAGTTGTGCTCATAAACAGTTTATCTAATTAATAATAAAAATTTTTCAATGTTTTATTTACCCATATTTCTGAGTGTTTTTAGTATTATTTCAAGTTCATTTGGTAAAATTGAGTTAAAAATCATTTGTTTATTTTTTTTTGGATGAATAAAGCCCAAGGTTTTGGCATGTAAAAATTGCCTATTTAATTTAATTAGAATTTTTTCTAATGATGGCTCTATATCTTTAAACTTTTTAAATCTTTTCTTATATTTATCATCACCAACTATACTGTTTCCCAAATAATTCATATGAACTCTTATTTGGTGAGTTCGACCTGTTTCTAATTTACACTCTAACAAACTAAAAGTTGGTATATTTTTATTTTCAAAAATTTCTAAAGTTTTGTAATTTGTAATTGCTTTTTTTCCTTTGCTGTTACTAACCTCCATCATTTGTCTATTTTTTGAGCTTCTTGCAATAAAAGTTTCTATTTTACCTTTAGATGGTCTTACCTTGCCCCAGATAAGTAATTGGTAAACTCTTTGGATTGTGTGTTTATTAAATTGATTAGAGAGGTGTTCATGAGTCTGATTATTTTTTGCAATTACAATCAATCCAGATGTATTTTTATCAATTCTATGTACTATTCCAGGCCTTAGTTCACCCCCAATATTAGAGAAAGAATTTTTACTATAATTCATAAGTGCATTTACGATTGTATTATCAAAATTACCTGCACCAGGATGCATTACTATTCCAGAGGGTTTGTTTAAAACAATTAAATCTTTATCCTCAAATACTATATCTAAATTAAACTTGTAAGGTTTTAAGGAAGCTTTTTTTGGTTCAGGTATGACTAATTTTATTTCATCATTAAAAAAAATTTTTTTCGATGGATCAGTTATTACCTTGTTATTTATTCTTAACTTATTATCTAGAATAAGATTTTTTATTCTTGTTCGACTAATAATATTCTCTCTCTTTTTAATGAAAATATCAACACGGAGTTCATTTTCGGTCTTATCAACTATCAAATTTATTTTTTTTTCCATAAAATGATATATTAATATGATATGCGCTTGTAGCTCAACTGGATAGAGCGCCTGACTTCGGATCAGGAGGTTCTGGGTTCGACTCCTAGCAGGCGCACCAATTATTCACCCATATTTATTAAAGTTCCTTTTATTCTTGCCCTTAAAAAAGATAGATAAAACAGTCCTATTCCAAAAATTAAATAAACCAAATTTAATAAATAAGCTTGCTTTATATTTTCGTAATCTACAAGACCATTTATTAAAATATTTCTAGTTTCATCAAAAATGTAAACTAGTGGCAGTCCCTTTGCGATTACTTGGAAAAATTCAGGAAGGATTTCTATTGGATAGTAGATACAGCCTAATGGAGCAAGTAAAAATAATGATGACCAAGCTATATTTTCAAAGGATGGTCCGTATCTCATTAAACCTGAGCTCACAAATAAACCTAGTGTAATCCCAAATATGTATAAACTTAAAAATAATATAAAGAGTGGAAAACCTAATTTTAAAATTGAAACCCCAAACAATGGAGAAGTTAAAATAATTGCGGGTACTAGACCGATTAATGTCCTTATCAAAGCAGTAAATATTAAAGATATAATTATTTCTTTTAGCTTCAATGGAGCAATAAATAAATTCGTAAAATTTCTACTCCAGATTTCCTCTAAAAAAAGCATATTAAAACTTATGCTAGATCTAAAAAGAATGTCGTAAAGAATTGCACATGTAAGAATTATTCCAAGTGTATTATTGTAATAATCACTATAAATTGAAAAAAATTTAGAAATAAATCCCCAAAGAATAATTTGTATTGTTGGCCAATAAATTAAATCCAAAACTCTTGGTAAAGAACTTTTGATGAGATAAAAATGTCTCAAAAAAAGTCCATACATTTTATTTAGATTCATATTAAATCTCTTGTAAGTTTTAAAAAAACTTCCTCCATGTTTCTCCTTCCATGTTTTTTAATTAATTCGCCAGGAGTTCCTTGATCAATAATAGATCCTTTATTCATCATTAGAACTGAAGAGCATAATCTCTCAAC
>CACDZR010000008.1 GCA_902557235.1 uncultured Pelagibacteraceae bacterium
TCACTTAGTTTAAGTTTATTTTTCATAATCCATAAAATTATTAAGGAAGGAATTACCATTAGTGCAGTTAAAATAAAAAATATTCCCCAATCACCATTTAACCAATCAACAAGGGCACCAGATGAAGAGGCTAAAGTTGTTCTACCAGCAGTTCCAATTGATGCTAATAGTGCATATTGAGTTGCTGTATAGGCTCTGTCTACGAGCATAGATATAAAAGCCACAAAAGCCACTGTTGCAAATGCAGCAGCTATATCATCAAAAATGACTGCGATAGCAAATAAAAGTTCAGATTTATCACTCCAAGCCAATACACTAAATAAAAGGTTTGTACTTGCCATCATTACTCCAGCAAAAAACATTGCTTTTAAAACTCCAGATCTTATTACAAAAAGCCCACCTAAAAGAGTAAACGTCACAGTAGTAATCCAACCTAACGTTTTAGAGTAAATAGCAATATCTGATTTACTAAAGCCTATTTCTTTATAAAAAATTATAGACATTCTTCCAAGAAATGCCTCTCCCACTTTAAATAAAAAAACAAATCCTAAAATTCCTAGAGCAATCGAAAAGCCATTCTTTTTAAAAAAACTAATAATTGGGCCACTTATTGTTCCAGCAACCCATGTTATCAATTTTGTAAATATATTTTCATTTTTAAATTGAGATGATATCAATTTATCATTTTCTTTTTGTTGATTTTGTCTATTTAAATTTCCAGACTCATCAATGAACATTAAGCCAATGTTCATTAAAATTACTAAAATGCCCAGAATTAGAAAAGTTAGTTGCCAATAATTTTCAAAACCAATATTTTGTAGAATGTCTGCTGCAAATAATGATAGTACTCCACCTAATTTGTATCCTGACCACCAACCAACAACCGCCATTGCAGCCCCGGCAGCCATGGATTTTCCCTCATTCTCACCAATCTGTTCAATTCTTAAAGCATCAACTGTTATATCTTGAGTTGATGATGCTATAGCAATTATTAAGCCTACTGAAACAACCAAGGCTAAATTTTCAGATGGATCGAGTAAACTCCAAAGAGCAAGTGAGATTAAGATGATAATTTGCATCAAAACAATCCATCCTCTTCTGTGACCTATTTTTTTCGTTAAAAATGGTATTTGTATTCTATCTATTAAGGGTGCCCATAAATAATTAAAAGCATAAACTGCAAAGATTAATCCAGCCCATCCAACAGTAGATCTACTTAATCCATCTTCTTTTAACCATAAACTTAGACTACTTCCAATCAAAACCCATGGAAAACCAGATATTGCACCAAGCAATAAAATTTTGAGCATTCTTTTATCAAAATAAACTGAGAACATTTCAGACAAAGAATTTTTTTTAATTTCTATCAAATTTAATTCCTCCAAAAGGATGGTAAAAATAATACAAGGATTGCAAACAATTCCAATCTACCCAAGATCATACCAAAACTTAAAATCCACTTAGAGATATCAGGTAGTGATGAAAAATTTCCGTTTGGCCCAATAGTTGAGCCTAGGCCAGGGCCTACATTTGAAATAGATGTTGCAGCACCGGAAATTGAAGTAATAAAGTCAAGACCTGTCAAAGATAATAATGCTGTAATTGTAAAAAAAATTACCAGGTACATATAAATGAAAGAGATGATTGATGCGGTAAATTTATCATCAACAGGACTTTGGTTATATTTTAGAACAAAAACTCCCTTAGGATAAATAATTTTTTTAAGTTGATTCAAAACAAATGAATAAAGTATTTGAAATCTAAATATCTTTATACCACAAGTTGTTGAGCCAGCACATCCACCAATAAACATTAAGCCTATAAATATAATTAAAGGAAATCCACCCCAGTTATCAAATTGTGCATTAACATATCCAGTCCCTGTTAAAATTGATATTACATTAAATAAAACTGTTCTGAGGTTTAGTTCAGATGATTTATCAAAAAATAAATAAATTGATAAGATCAAAATACTTATTAAGATTATTTTCAAAAAAGTTCTAATTTGAATATCTGAAAAAAAAATTTTTCTGTCACCGTTTAAGAATTTAATATAAGCGATAAAAGGTAAACTACCTAAGATGATAAAAATCATTGCTGAAATTTCTATTGAAAAACTATTAAAGAAACCGATGGAATCGTTATAGTTTGAAAACCCCCCAGTTGCTATTGTTGTCATAGAATGAGTTATACTATCAAAAGTATCCATCCCAAGGATCTTATATGATATTGCACAAAGTGTAGTAAGACCTGAATAAATATAAATTAATCTCAATGCAATTTCTTTCGATTTAGGAAGAATTTTTTCAGATGAGTCACTGTTAGAAATTTTGAATAATTGCATACCACCAACATTCATTATTGGCATCAAAGTGATCGCCATGACAATTATTCCAATACCACCCAACCATTGAAGAATTGCTCTCCAAAGCAAAATCGCTTTAGGCATCTGCTCTAAATTTGGAATTATTGTAGAACCAGTTGTTGTAATACCTGACATACTCTCGAAAAAAGCATTAGTGAATGAAAAATTGATCTCAGAAAATATTAGAGGAAGTGAGCCAAAAATTGCAATACTTAGCCAAGATAACGCTGTTAATAAAAAAGCTTGTTGTAAACTTAATTTCTTATCATGATCAAGATTAGATAAAAAAAATAGAGTACCAAAAATAATTGTAATAATAGAAGCACCAAAAAAAGAAGAGTCAATTTCTTTGAAAAAAAATTGAACAAATATTGGTATCAACATAAAAATCCCAAGAATTATTTGAAGAATTCCAAGAGTAAAAAAAACAGTTTTATAATTAGACATTTTGATAGAACATTATTTTATGGTAAATAAATTTCAACTCTATAAGAATAAGTTAAATCGTTAATTTAAGATTATATTTGAATTAATCATGATTAAAAAAGAGAATTTTGATAAAACAAGTGCATGGCCTTTCGTTGAAGCAAAAAAAATGCTTCGGGAAAGAAAAACTTTTATAGAAAAAAAAGGCAAAATAATTCTCCAAACAGGTTATGGCCCTAGTGGACTTCCACATATAGGAACTTTTGGAGAAGTTGCAAGGACATCAATGATTGTGAATGCCTTAAAATATTTGACTGATTTACCAACCGAAATCATTACTTTTTCAGATGATATGGACGGTCTTAGAAAGGTACCTGACAACGTTCCACAAAAAGAATTATTAGAAAAAAATTTACACAAACCGCTTACTAATGTGCCTGATCCCTTTCAAAAATTTGATAGCTTTGGTGAGCATAATAATGAAATGTTAAAAAAATTTTTGAACAATTTTAAATTTAAATATAATTTTAAAAGTTCAACATCACTCTATAAATCAGGTTTCTTTAATTCTTCTCTCCAAGTTATTTTAGAGAATTATGATGGTATAATGAATATAATACTTCCTACATTGGGAAAAGAGAGACAAAAAACTTACAGTCCATTTCTTCCAATTTGTCCAGATACAGGTCATGTTTTAGAAATACCTGTAAAAAATATTAACAAAGAAAAATCTATTATTGTTTTTGATAATAAAGGAAAAGATTTGGAAACAAGTATTTATGATGGAAATTGTAAATTACAATGGAAAGTTGATTGGGCTATGAGATGGTATGCGCTAGATGTTGATTTTGAAATGTATGGGAAGGATCTTATAGAGAGTGCTATACTTTCAACAAAAATTATCAAACTTATTGGGAAGACAAATCCTTCAGGGTTTGCATATGAATTATTCTTGGATGAAAAGGGAGAGAAGATTTCAAAATCAAAAGGAAACGGTATCACAATTGATCAATGGTTAGAGTATGCCTCTCCTGAAAGTTTGTCACTGTATATGTATCAAAACCCAAAAAGAGCGAAAAAACTCTACAAAGAAATAGTTTCAAAAACCGTTGATGATTATTTAGATCTTATTGAAAAAGCAAAAAAACAAAATGAGTCGCAGCTACTAATGAATCCTGTATGGCATGTTCACAATAGCTTGGTACCAAAAGAAAATATGATTATGTCATTTTCAATGTTATTGAATTTAGTTGAAACAAGTAATGCTGATAGCAAAGAACTTCTTTGGAAATTTGTTAAAAAATACAAAAAAGATATTTCAGAAAAAGATAATCCTATTTTTGATAACTTAGTAGGCTATGCAATAAAGTATTTCAATGATGTAATAAAATTAAAAAAAAATTATAAAAAACCTAACGAAGAAGAAAAAAAAGCTTTGGAGGCTTTGGTAAAAACTTTAGATAAATGTGATGACAAAATGAAACCAGAGGATATTCAAACAATGATATATTCGACTGGTAAAGAAAATGGATACACTGAGAACCTTCGAGATTGGTTTAAATTAATTTACGAAGTAGTTTTTGGGGACGAAAATGGACCAAGGATGGGTTTTTTTATAAGTTTTTTTGGTGTGAAAGAAACAAAAGATCTTATATTAAATAAAATTAAATAATGTTTTCAAATTTAAGATCTTTAATTTTTAAATTAGATCCTGAGACAGCTCATAGTTTAGCTATAAAGTCACTAAAATTTAATTTTATTCCAAATATTTTAGATGAAGAAAAAAATAATCCCCTTTTTAAGACGAGATTATTTAATAAAGAAATAGAAAATCCAATTGGTATGGCTGCAGGATTTGATAAAAATGCTGAGGTATATAATTCATTGTTCAATTTAGGTTTTGGTTTTGTTGAAGTAGGAACCGTTACACCGTTAGAACAATATGGAAATCCCAAACCTAGAGTTTTTAGACTGGTAGAGGATGAGGCTCTCATTAATAGACTTGGTTTCAATAATCTAGGATCAAAAAATATCGTAGATCGAATTAAAAGAAATAATCCAACTGGCTTACTCGGAATTAATATTGGACCCAATAAAAACTCAGAAGATAGAACAAATGATTATATACAGTGTTTGAAAACATTTAACGGGTTATCTGATTACATCACTATCAATATTTCTTCACCAAACACCGAAGATTTAAGAAACTTTCACGATCAAAAAAAATTAGATGATCTTTTAAAACTAATTGAAAAAGAGAAGAGAGATCTTAACTCTAAAACACCTATAGCAGTAAAAGTGTCACCAGATATAAACGACAAAGAAATTACGCAAATTTCTGAAGTGCTTTTAAATAATAAGATAGAAGCAACTATTATTTCTAACACATCCGATACAACAAGAGAAAATTTACAAAATACTCAAAGTCATCAAAAAGGAGGACTATCTGGGAAACCTATAGAGTCTAAGTCTTCTGAGTTGATTGGAAAATTTTATAAAGTTTTAAAAGGTAGAATCAAAATCATAGGTGTAGGTGGTGTAGACTCCGGCAGATCTGCTTATCAAAAACTTTTAGCTGGAGCTGATTATTTACAACTTTATACAGGTATGGTTTTTAGAGGTCCAAATATTGTCAGTCTCATTAAAAAAGAGCTGAAGGAAATATTACTAAAAGAAGGTGTAAAAAACTTTAAAGAAATAGTAGGAAAAAAGGATTAGAATAATCTTATAAACTTGACGGCATCAATATCTCACTTTATATAGTCGAACAAATTATGACAAAAAAATGTGAATTAACTGGAAAAAATCCAATGAAAGGTCATAACGTTAGTCATGCTAACAATAAGACAAAAAGAAGATTCTTACCTAATTTAAAAAAAGTAAAATTCACAAGTGAGCTTTTAAAAAGAAGTTTAAAATTAACAGTTAGTAATGCAGGGGTTAGATCAGTAGACAAAAAAGGCAGCTTTGATGAATTTTTAAAATCCGTAAAGAATAAAAATTTATCCCCTAGATTAAAAAAACTAAAAAAAAGCTTATTAATTAAATCTCCGTTTCAAAAAAAGACAGCGCAATCTAAAACAGCTTAATGAGTAAATCGTTTTTACTTCTATCATTTTTGATGGGTGTTGTTGTCCTATCATCTAATTTTCTCGTTCAGTTTCCAATAAATTACTACGGCTTAAATGAAATATTAACCTATGGAGCTTTCTCTTATCCGATCGCTTTTTTAATCACAGATTTAGCCAATAGATCTTATGGAAAAATAGTTGCAAGAAAAATTGTATATTTTGGTTTTGTTTTAGGAATTGGTTTTACAGTTTTATTTTCTACTGATTTTGCAGATTTTATATCTATTCGTATAGCAATTGGATCCGGAGTTGCATTCTTGACCGCGCAATTATTAGATGTTCAAATATTTGATAGATTAAGAAAAAAAGAATGGTTTGTTGCACCATTAACATCCTCAATGATAGGCTCAACTATTGATACATTTTTATTTTTTTCAATATCATTTTATGGAACTGGTGTGCCATGGGTTACACTTTCGGTTGGAGATTTGATTGTAAAAGTAATAGTAGCTTTAATCATGCTGATACCATTCAGATTGCTTTTAAAAACTTTTAAGCCAATCAAAGCTTAAATTAAAAATTTATAAGACAATATTTTATAAGCTAGTTTTGCAACAAGAAAGTTGTAAGAATTAAAACCTTTTATAGGTGCTAATTCATTAATGTCAGCACCAACAATGTTTGAATTTTTTGCAGCTATTTTAATTATATTGAGTGTCTCATCCCATAATAATCCACCTGGTTCAGGAGTTCCTGTGGCAGGCATAATACTTGAATCAAACCCATCGACATCAAATGTCAAATAAACTGTCTTATTTTTTATAAGTTTTTTAAATTTTCTTAAATCCCACTTTGACTTATCTTTTGCCCAAAAAATATTTATTCTTGATTTATTTTTTTTTAAGAATGGAATTTCACTTTCTGATATATTTCTAATTCCAAAAGATATTAATGATATATTTTTATGGTCTAAGCACCTTCTTATTGCTGATGCATGAGAGAATTTTTCTCCATTATAACTATTTCTTAAATCAGCATGCGCATCAAAATGTAAAAGACAAATTTTTTTGTGTTTTTTAATAAATGGATCAATACATCCTGGTGTAATTGAATGTTCTCCTCCAAACGTGAGTGGAAAAAGCTTTTTATCTAAAATTTCTTTATTTATTTTTGACATTTTCTCGAGTGCTTTTTTGATGTTTCTGTCAATCTTAAAGGGCTTTAATGTTTTAATCCCAATTTTTTTATAAGGTTCACAATTTAGCTCTTCATCATATAATTCTACTTGATGAGAGGCTTTTATAATTTCTTTAGGTCCGTTTCTGGTGCCACCACCGTAACTAACAGTTTTTTCAAGCCCAAATGGAACTACAACAACTTTTTCTTTGAAATTAAATTTATTATCGACTCCTAAAAATCCATTTTTATTTGATAAATATTTCAATTTTTACTCAAAAATTTTTGTGAATTTTTTCTTATGCCTAGTTTTCCACTCACCTTTGTGATAAGCGTCGCTAGCTATTAGGGGTAGTACACTAGTGGCTTCAGCAAATACCATCTGTTCTTTGGTAACATCAACTTTACCCCATGAACTTGCCTCCTTTAATGTTGAACTACTACATGCACCATCTCGAGAGTCGGCAACTGTAATTTGCACAGCATATTTATGCATGTCGACTTCTTTGCCTAATAATTCAGCACAAATTACAGTGTCTTGAATAAAATTTTTTGGGACACCACCACCAATCATAAATAAACCAGAACCTTTTGAACGTATTTTAATTTCGGTTAATTCTCTAAATTCTCTAACAGAGTCGATAGTCATATGTTTTTTTGGATTTTTTTCTTGATGCATAACTAAACCAAATCCTGCGCTAGAGTCAGTAAAAGCCGGGCAAAAAATTGGAACATCATTATCGTATGCTGTTTCAATCAAAGAGTCTTTTTTTATAGAATTTTTTTTTAAATATTTTCCCATCTCTTTAATAAATTCTCTTGATGTATAGCTTCTAGGCTCCAAGGTATCTGCGATTTCACATATTTTTTTATCACAAATCTGTAACTCATCTTCATCTATGTATGTGTCGTAAATTCTATCTATATAATTTTTTCTTAATTCAGTATCATCTTGGAATTGAGACCCTTGATAGTGTTTAAAACCAAGAGCTTCGAAAAAATCCATATCAATTATTGAAGCGCCAGTCGCTACTATTGCATCAACCATATTATATTTAACTAAATCTTTATAAATATTCATACAACCCGCAGCAGATGTTGAACCTGCTAATGTTAAAAAAATTGTACATTCTTTGTCTTTCAACATTTCATTATAAATATTAGCTGCATTTGCCGTCTCTCTTGAAACAAAAGACATTTTTTCCATGGAAGAAATAATCTTTCTAGAGTCAAAAGATGTAATATCAATATGTTCTACAGGTTTTTTTAAGAAATCTTTTTTACTATTGTGACCAAGATTTTTATTTTCTGACATTAAGCAACTAGAGTAGCTTTGTCTGAATTCTTATCATACATAGACATTATTGGTGTATCCTCAACCTCATAAATCTCATCAGAGTAATAACCATTAAATTGAGTTCTAAAAGTTAAACCATATGATCCTAATTGACCAAGTTCAATGTAATCATTTTCTTTAATATTATTTGGAAGTAGGAAAGGACCTTTCATATAATCCATACTGTCACATGTTGGTCCATAAAAATCAAATGCAGTCATTTTCTTCGAAATAATCTTACTTGAATTTTCTTTAATTAATTTTGATGGAAAAACTATATTAGGTGTTCCAGCATCAAAAAGTGTGCCGTAAGTACCATCATTAATATAAAGTTTTTGTTTTTTTTCTTAAATTAACTCTCACAATTGTTGATCCACTTTCTGCAACTAAAGCTCTACCAGGCTCACAAATAATTTGAGGCATATTCTTTAAATCTAAATTTTCTAAACTCTTCTTAATTTCCTCCATATAATTATCTAAAGATTGTGGCACAAGATCAGGATAAATTGTCGGGAAGCCACCACCGATATTTATGTAATCTGGAATTATTTTAGTTTTTTTAATTATACTTCCCACTTCTTCAATTCCTTTAGAATATGAAATCGGATGCATACATTGGGAACCAACATGAAAACTTAAACCAATTTTTTTTGAATGAAGTTTTGCAAGCCTTAGCAGTCCTGAAGCTTCAGAATTTAATGCACCAAATTTTTTTGATAAATCTATTTCGGCATGTTCATTGGAAACAGCAACTCTAATAAATAATTCTAAATCTTTAGCATTACCTGTCGTTTCAATAATCTTAATTAATTCATCTTTAGTATCTAATGCGAAAGTTTTTATTCCAAAATTAAAATATGCTTCTTCAATACTCTCTCTACTTTTAACTGTATGCATAAAAGAACATTTTGCAGTATTATTAAATTTCTTTACTGCTTTGATTTCTTCGATAGACGCAACATCAAATTGATTAATTCCACTTTTAATCAAAGTTTTTATTACCTCTGGATTAGGGTTAGTTTTAACAGCGTATAGTATTTTACCTGGGAACTTATTTTGAAAGAACTTTGAAGCAGAAAGAATAGAATTCTTCCTTATACAATATACAGGTTTTTCCGGTTTCAGTTGATTAACCAATTCTTCAACTGACTTAAATTTTTGCATTTTAAATGCCCCCCAAAAAAAATTTAACAAAAAAAAAGTCTTTTATTAAAAAAAAACTTTAATAATCGAGCAATTAATTCAATAGTTATTCAATGTAAAGCAAATAATGGCCTATTGAATTGTGGAAAAAAATGTCCATATAGGTCACATGAAAAGTCAAACTCCATTACAAAATCTCGCTGATTTTGACAATAAATCCCTATTAATTGTGGATGATGACAATCCCTTTAGAGAAAGATTAGCTAGGGCTATGGAAAAGAAGGGATTTGAAGTTTTACAAGCTGAGAGTGTGCAAAAAGGAAAAGACATGGTCAAAGTTAAGAAACCAGGTTTTGCAGTAGTTGATCTTAGGTTAAATGATGGAAATGGATTGGAAGTTGTAAAAGAAATTCAATCATCGAACTCATTAAGCCGAATCATAATGCTAACTGGCTATGGAAATATTCCAACTGCTGTAGCTGCAATCAAAGAGGGCGCTATTGACTATTTGGCTAAACCAGCTGATGCTGATGATGTAGAGAAAGCATTATTAGCAGATCCATCAAAAAAAGCTGCACCACCTGAAAATCCAATGTCAGCAGATCGGGTTAAATGGGAACATATTCATAGAGTATTTGAATTGTGTAACAGAAATGTTTCCGAGACCGCAAGGAGGCTTAAAATGCATAGAAGAACTCTTCAAAGAATATTATCTAAAAGATCGCCTAAATAAATTTTCTAAATTTTATAATTTTTTTTGTTATTAATGTAAGTAGACAAATTTTGAAAATTTCAGCAACTAAAAATGGCATTACACCTAATTTAAAAATAGGTTTATCCCAACCGATCAAAGTGCCTAGCCACAGAATCCCCAAGATATAAATTGTTGAAACTGAAAATATTAATTTAAAAAAAATTAAAAAATAATTATCATCTTTTTTGACGAGCGAGGCTAAAAAACATGCTGATAGAAATCCAATTAAATAACCCATTGTTGGACCTGTGAAATAAGCTAAACCAACTCCTCTCTCAGGAGAATTGGAAAATACTGGTAAACCCAATATACCCTCTAATAAGTATAAACTTACAGTAGCTAGAGCTATTTTATAACCAAAGCTAATACCTAAAAATAAAACTATGAATGTTTGCATAGTCATTGGAACTGGATAGAAAGGTATCTTAATTTTAGCAGAAACTGTAAGAATTATTGAACCTATAAAGATAATCAATAATGATTTTACAAGCTGGCTTTCAGTATTTTCTTTTATAAGTTGCATAAAAAATAATACTCTTATTTATATCTTTAATCTATATTAAATTTCAATGAATAAGATTCAAAAAACAGATCATTTTTATCTAATTGATGGATCAGGTTATATATTTAGAGCGTATTATGCTTTACCACCATTAACTCGAAAAAGCGATGGATTACCAACTGGAGCAGTAAGTGGTTTCTGCAGTATGTTGTTTAAACTTCTTGAAGACTCGAAATCAAAAGAAAATTTACAGAAACCAACTCATTTTGCTGTTATTTTTGATTCAGCGAGAAAGACTTTTAGAAATGAAATTTATAGTGATTACAAAGCCAATCGATCTGAGGCTCCAGATGACTTAGCACCACAATTTGAATATATAAGAAAATCAGTTTTAGCCTTTAATTTACCCTCTGTTGAATTAGTCAATTATGAAGCAGACGACTTAATTGCAACTTATGTTGATCAGATTTTAAAAAAAGGGGCAAAGGTAACAATAGTTTCATCAGATAAAGATTTGATGCAATTGTATAGAAAAGATGTTCGTATTTTTGATCCTATGAAAAATAAGTTTATCTCTGATGAGGATGTAAAAAACAAATTTGGAGTAGATCCAGATAAAGTTATAGATGTTCAGGCTCTAGCTGGGGATAGCAGCGATAACGTTCCTGGTGTTCCTGGAATTGGCGTAAAAACTGCAGCTGAATTAATTAATAAGTATGGTAATTTAGAGACACTTTTAAAATCGGCAGGTGAAATCAAACAAAATAAGAGAAGAGAGACTTTACTCAACAACAAAGATAAAGCCTTAATAAGTAAAAGATTAGTAACATTGAAACACGATGCTCCAATTGAAATGAAACTCAATGATTTTGAATTAAAAAGAATTGATAAAGATAAACTTTATAAATTTCTTCGAGAAATGGAGTTTAATAGGTTACTTAGCTCTGCTATTTCTCTTTATGGGGAGCCAGATTTTAGTGGTGAAAAAAAAGATATTCAGTTAAAGGAAAAAAAAGTTGAAATTGATAAAAAAAATTATTCTCTAATAACAGAGCACAGTAAAATTGATGAATGGATTAAGGAGGCTGAAGAAATAGGAGAAGTTGCAGTTGATACAGAAACAAATTCTTTAGATCCTCATCAAGCTGATTTAGTAGGAATATCTTTGAGCTCTAAGATTGGAAAAGCTTGTTATATACCAATAGGACATAATTCAAAAAAGTGCATCGATAAAGGTATAGTGCTTAAAAAGCTAAAACCTTTGCTTGAAGATCCAAGTATAAAAAAAATAGGTCAGAACATAAAATTTGATTTTATTGTATTTTTTAAACATGGGATAACAGTATCAGCGATGGAAGATACAATGCTAATGTCTTACGTTCTTGATGCTGGAAAAAATAGACACAACATGGATACTTTATCTGAAATTCACCTGAATCATAAAACAATAAAATTTAAGGAATTAGTTGGTTCTGGAAAGAAACAGATAAATTTTAGTGAGGTTGATCTAGAAAAAGCAAAAGATTATGCCGCTGAGGACGCTGACATAACTTATAGACTATATAAAAAATTTTATAAAAGTTTGAAAGAGGAAAAAATGATTAATATTTATGAAATTTTTGAAAAGCCATTACTTAGAATTTTGGCTGATATGGAGATACATGGTATCAAAGTTGATAACAAATTTCTAAAAACATTATCCACTAAATTTGAAAAGAAGATTGAAAAAATTCAGAAGGAAGTTTTTAAAATTTCCAAGAAAGAATTTAATATTGCTTCTCCAAAACAGCTAGGTGAAATTTTATATAATGATCTTAAGATTGCAGACTTAAAAAAAACAAAAAAAGGAAGCTTTGCAACAAGCGCCACAGTGTTAGAAGATCTTGCTTTTAAAGGTCATAAATTTCCACAATTAATTTTAGACTGGCGGCAAGTTTCAAAACTAAAAAACACCTATTCAGACTCATTACCTGAGCATATTAATCCTAATACAAAAAAAGTTCATACTTCTTTTTTATTAGCAGCAACGACTACCGGACGATTAGCTTCAAGTGATCCTAACTTGCAAAATATCCCAATTAAATCAGAAGATGGTAGAGATATTCGTAAAGCTTTTGTTGCTGAGAAGGATAATATTTTGATTTCTGCAGACTATAATCAAATTGAAATGAGAATTTTAGCTGATTTGGCTGATGTCAAAGAATTAAAAAAAGCTTTTCAAAATAATGAGGATATACACTCTCTTACTGCTAGCCAAATTTTTAATATTGATATTAACAAGGTGAATCAAGACCAAAGAAGAAAGGCTAAAGCAATAAACTTTGGAATAATCTATGGAATTTCTCAGTATGGATTAGCGAAGCAAATAAATGTCTCTAATTTTGAGGCTGAAGAGTTTCTAAATTCATATTTTTCAAAGTTTCCTGAGATAAAAGTTTATATGGATCGAACAATTAAATTCTGTAGAAAAAGTGGTTATGTAAGTAATATTTTTGGAAGAAAATCTCATTTTATTAATATAAATGACAAAAATTATAATGTGAGAAACTTTCAAGAACGTGCAGCAATTAATGCTCCAATACAAGGCTCTGCAGCTGAAATAATGAGATTGGCAATGATAAGAATTGACAAAAAATTAAAGGAGCAAAAACTTAATAAAACAAAGATGTTACTTCAAATCCATGATGAACTAATTTTTGAAAGTCCAAAAAATGAAGTAAAAAAAATATCAAAAGTGATAATTGATGAAATGGCTAGCGTTGCTGAAAGTGATCAACATTCTTTTTCAATACCTCTTACAGTAGATTTAAACACTGGAGAAAATTGGGGGGGCATTACATTAATTTATTTGCCCAAATTAGAACAATTTAGTATTTTTATAATTAAGTATGCAAAAACAAACTATTGCTTTAGTAGATGATGACAGAAATATTTTAACTAGCTTAAGTATTGCTCTTGAAAAGGAGGGGTTTAAAGTTCAGACTTACATTGATGGAGAGAGTGCATTAATTGGATTAACCAGGACACCACCAGATCTAGCTATTGTTGATATAAAGATGCCAAAAATGGACGGTGAGGAATTGCTCAAGAAATTGAGAAAAAAAACTTCATTACCAGTAATATTTCTGACTTCAAAAGATGATGAAATTGATGAGTTACTAGGACTAAAATTAGGTGCTGATGATTTTGTAAAAAAATCAGGTGGTTTTTCAATTAAAGTTTTAATCGAAAGAATTAGAGTTCAACTTAGAAAAAAAGATTCCAAAGAAACTCTTGAGGAAAATAAAAGTATTATATCACATGGAAAATTAAAACTTGATCCGTCCCAATTAGAGTGTGAATGGAATGGAAAACAATTGCCTGATAAATTGACTACCACAGAATTTTTACTTGTAAAAGAGCTAGCCAAAAGACCAGGAATTATAAAAGAGAGAGCTCAATTAATGGACATAGCTTATAGAGAAGATACAGATATTGAGGATAGAACAATTGATAGTCACGTTAAAAGAATCAGAAAAAAATTCAAAAAGGTTGATCCTGAATTTTCAGCTATAGAAACTAGATATGGAAGCGGATATAGATGGAATGTTAGTTAATGCTCAGCAATTTTCTTAAGAACTTATCAATTTTAAAAAAATTTTTATTCATAAATTCTATTTTTTTCACAATAATAGGCTTGTTCACATTCATTTATTTAAAAAATGTCCAACCAAATTTAATTAAAAAAAAATCTTCAAATCATATTGAGGTTATCAATAATACAATCGATAATCTAACAAGATTAAATGTAAAATTTGTTGAAAAAGATATTAGAAAATTTTTGTTTTCAACAAGATTTCTTTTTCAGAACTTGGATAGAGTAATATTTTTTGATAATAAACTTAATTTAATAGGAGACACTGATACATTAGACTTAGATCCAAGATCATTTTCACAAAGGTTGGACACTATTGAGTTAGAGGTGTTGGACTCAACAACAACAAAAAAAATCACTGAAGAAAAAAATATAGATATTGGAAATGAAAATAACGTGTCTTTAAATGATGTTCTTTTAAATTACGCAACGTCTAAAAATTTTGGAATCCCTTTTACATTTACCGAGGAAGAATTTAATAAATTTAAATTGACTACTATCAAGAACGTGATGAAGGATGGAGAAAATATAGGATATTTAGCAATAACAGAAAATGCTAATGATATAAAAGCTGCCATTGATGAAAGAAAAACTTTTGTAATTAGGACTGCAATTGCAGTTGGTATCGTAATATTGATTTTTTCGTTTGTCTTAAATCGATATTTTTTAAAACCAATTAAAAATTTAGTCAGTTATACCAAAATCATAAAAAATAAAGACACAAAAAAAACAAATATAGATACATTAAAATTAAGAAACGATGAACTTGGTTTGCTCTCTAATTCTTTGGATGATATGACTTTAGAATTACAAAAGAGAATTTCACATGCAGAAAATTTTTCAACTGATCTTGTACACGAAATTCGCAATCCATTGGCATCATTAAAAAGCGCATCAGAAATTTTACATGACGCACAAGACTCTGAACAGAGACTTAAATTAATTAATATTTTAAGCCATGATGTACAAAGAATTGAAAGATTGATTACTGATTACTCACAAATGTTAAAAGATGAAGTTGCATTAAGTAAAGAAAAAATAAAAAAAATAGACATTGAACCAATAATTAAGTCAGTAGTAGATGATTTTAATAATATTTATAAACTTAAAAGAGGAATTAATATTTCTTATAAAAATGATGGTAAAAATAAATATTTAATTTATGGAATCGAAAACAGAATTGAACAAATCATTGCAAACCTTTTAGATAATGCGATTTCTTTTAGTGATGATGATAAAGATGTAATTGTACAAGTTTCGAAATCAGAGGATAGCAAAGTGCACATAAAAATATTAGATGAGGGGCAGGGTTTTAAAGAAAAAGACACGAATAAAATATTTAAAAGATTCTACAGTAACAGACCAGATAAATTTGGACAGCATTCTGGTCTAGGGTTAAATATAGTAAAAAATTTAGTTGATTTACATAATGCCACAATCAAAGCATCTAATAGACAAGATAAAAAAGGTGCGAGCATGGAAATAGAATTTCCAAAAGTTTAAAGAGTTCTATTGATTAATTAATTTTTAATTGTTAGAAGAGCCACGATGGAAGATTATAAAGTAAAAGATCTGTCTCAAGCAGAATTTGGTCGAAAAGAGATTTCAATTGCTGAGAGTGAAATGCCAGGACTTATGGCTTTGAGAGAGGAGTATGCTGGAAAATCTCCTTTAAAGGGCGCAAAGATTATAGGCTGTTTGCATATGACAATACAAACAGCAGTTTTAATTGAAACTTTAGTGGATTTAGGTGCAGAAGTAAGATGGTCATCATGTAATATTTTTTCTACCCAAGACCATGCAGCCGCTGCAATTGCAAAAGCAGGTATTCCTGTTTATGCGTGGAAGGGAGAAACAGAAGAGGAATATGTTTGGTGCATTAAACAAACTATTGAAGGCAAGAAAAGTTGGAAACCTAATATGCTTTTAGATGATGGTGGTGACTTAACAGCAATGATGCACAATGAATATAAAGATTTATTAAAAGATGTGAAAGGAGTTTCAGAAGAAACAACTACAGGGATAAAAGCGTTAAATAAAATGGAGAAAGAAAATTCTTTATTAGTTCCAGCAATTAACGTGAATGACTCTGTTACAAAATCAAAATTTGACAATTTATATGGATGTAGAGAAAGCTTAGTTGACGGAATTAGAAGAGCAACTGATGTAATGATGTCAGGAAAAATTGCAATTGTTGCTGGTTTTGGTGATGTTGGGAAAGGAAGTGCTGCATCATTAAGACAAAGTGGGGCACGTGTATTAGTTACTGAAGCGGACCCAATATGTGCATTGCAAGCCGCAATGGAAGGTTATGAGGTTGTTTTAATGGATGAAGCAATTAGTAAAGCAGATATTGTTGTGACTGCGACTGGTAACAAAGATATTGTTACAGCTGACCACATGAGAGACATGAAGGATAGAGCAATTTTATGTAACATCGGACATTTCGATAATGAAATTCAGGTTGAAGCTTTGAAAAATTACAAGTGGACCGAAGTAAAACCTCAAGTACATGAAATTGAATTACCTAGCAAAAAAAGAATAATTTTATTAGCAGAAGGTAGATTGGTAAATTTAGGTTGTGCCACAGGGCATCCAAGTTTTGTAATGAGTGCTTCATTTACAAATCAAGTCATTGCTCAGATAGAATTGTGGAATAATCATAAAAATTACAAGAACAAAGTTTATGTTTTACCAAAACATTTAGATGAGAAAGTAGCTACACTCCATCTTAAAAAAGTTGGTGCTAAATTAACTAAACTCTCAAAAGATCAAGCAGATTATATTAGTGTAGGAGTAGAGGGACCTTTCAAGCCTAATGCCTATCGCTACTAAAAGTGATTTTATCAATTTATCTTCAGAAAAAAAAACAGAGGAATTAGCTAAGAAGATTTCAAAGAAATTGAAATTAGGACATGTAGTTTTTTTTGTGGGTGAGATGGGTGTCGGAAAAACTACTTTTATTAGATATCTCATCAACAATTTTCAAAAACAAAATGGACTTAAAATAACGGAAGTAACAAGCCCTACATTCAATTTATTAAATGAGTATCAAATTAAACAAATCAAAATTAATCATTATGATTTATTTAGAATAAATAATTTAGATGAAATTTACAATCTAGGATTATTTGACGATATTACTAACGCTATTACATTAATTGAATGGCCACAAAAAATAAAACCAAAACCAAAAAATTTGATAGAATTAAATTTTGAATATGGAAATGATTACAAGAAACGAATTTTAAAAATTAAGGGTTTAAATTTGTAATTATAGATAAATGCAAAATCTTAAAAAATTAAAAGGAGATGCGTCACATAGAAAGTTTTTTAGAAAAAAATCCAATTATGGTAATTCTATAGTAATTCAAGCAAAAAAGGACAAATTTAAAAATCTTCTGGTTTATGATGCAATTAACAAGATTCTAAATAAAAACGAAATTCTAGCTCCAAAATTATATCAAGAGAATTATAAGAATAATTATATAGAAGTTGAGGATTTTGGAAATAAGACAATTTTTCAAATTTTAAAGAAAAGTAAAAATAAAAAATTATTATATTTTAAAGATATAATAAAATTGCTTAATCAAATACAGTCAATAAAAGATAAAAAAGTAAGAAATTTTAGAAATAAATATTATCGAATACCTGTTTATAAAAATGAAATATTAATTCAGGAAGCTAATTTATTTTGTGAGTGGTATGTGAAAAAAAATTTGTCAAAAAATAAGAGACAAGACTTTAATAAAAAATTTAAAAAAATAATTAAAACTTTATCTTTATGTCTAAAGATGAAAAAAAATGTATTTGTTCATAGGGATTTTCATGTATCAAATTTAATGCTTGTTAATAACAGAATAGGTGTAATTGATAGTCAAGATGCTTTAATAGGGAATAGAGCTTATGATTTAGCTTCTTTAGTAGATGATGTAAGATTTAGAACCTCAAAAGTTCAAAAAAAAAAGATTTTTAATTTTTATATAAGTACTCAAAAAAAAATTGATAAAAAAAAAATAAAAAATGATTTTGAAATTTTATCTATTTTAAGAAATCTGAAAATAATTGGAATATTTACACGTCTAGCAATCCGAGATAAAAAAAAGGATTATTTAAAATTAATACCTTATGCTTGGGAATTGATTTCTTTAAGAGTCAATGAAAATGAAATTTTCTCAGATTTAAAAAAATTACTAAATGATAATTTTAAAAAAAATTTATGAAAATTAATAATGCTTTTATTCTCTGCGCTGGATTTGGTAAAAGACTAAATCCTTTAACACTTAAAAAACCTAAACCATTACTTCAAATTAAAAATCAAACAATTTTAGAAGATTGTATTAATACTGTAATAAAATTGAAAGTAGATAATATTTTCCTAAACACTTTTTATTTAAGTGAACAGATTGTTGATTTTTTTAAAAATAAAAATTTTTCAGTAAAAATAAAAATTATAGAGGACGGAAAAGAAATTTTAGATACTGGTGGAGGAATTTTGAATTTGATCAACCATTCAGATTGTGAGGATTTTTTTGTTTTTAACCCTGATACTATTTGGAATGAAAATTATGTGAGTGAAATTAATGATATGCAAAAATATTATTTCCAAAATAAATTAAATAATATTCTTTTATTGGTTAATAAAAAACTAAGTTTTGATAATAACTTAGAGGGCGATTTTGATTTAGAAGATAATATGATTAAAAAAAGTTATGAAAAAAATTTTATATATACTGGTTGTCAAATTTTGAATAAAAACTTGTTTAATGAATATGAAGTAAAAAACTTTTCAGTTGCAAATATTTGGAATAAATTATTAATGAAACAAGAGTTAAATGGATTTGAGAGCACCAATAAATTTCACCATTTAACGAATTTAGAAATTTTTAAAAAACTAAAAGGTTCTTAGATCTCTCTTTATCTAGATATTTACATTCATTTATTTTCAAATTTTCACCGAAATTGATTATTAAGGGATTTCCTGTTGGAATTTCTAAACTTGTGATTTGATTGTTATCTAAATTGAACAGATATTTACATAAAGCTCTTATTGAGTTTCCATGTGCTGTGATTAATATATTTTTATCTATTAATTTAGGTTGTATTTCTTTTTTGAAATATTCCAAAACTCTGTTGTATGTATCTTTTAAAGACTCTGTGTCAGGAATGAACTCTCTGGGTATTTTTTCATATGTCTCAATATTTAGCGGATGATAAGAGCTTTCTCTACTTAGTTTTCCAGGTTTGATATCCCAAGATCTTCGAAATTCGAAAACTTTATCTTCACCAATTTTATTTGCAGTCTCAATCTTATTCAATCCTGTAAGTTCACCATAGTGTCTTTCGTTTAGCTGCCACGCTCTTACAAAATCTTTTTTTGATTTTAATACTTTTTGTATTATTTTAAGAGTATGGTTTGCCCTCACTTGAAATGAGGAATAATAAAAATCTATATTTATATTTTGATTTTTGATAAGTAAACCAGCTTTCTCAGCTTCAATTTTACCTTGATCTGTTAGATCAACATCAACCCAACCAGTGAATCTTTTTTCAAGATTCCAAGTACTCTGACCATGTCTGACTAATACCAAAAAACTCATCTTGTCATATCTAAAAATAATTTATAAAAAAATCATTTAACTAAATGTCAAAATTTTTTTCTACATATAAAGTAATATTTTATATAATTAATATCCTTTTAATTATTTTATATCTATATCCTGGAAGTTTATTAGGCTGGATAATTTATGACAATAAAAGTATACAACCTCAAATAACACCAGATTTTGTTATATCATCAAATCATTTTTATGTATTTGTATTAATTTCAATTATTGGTTTTTTAACTTTTGCAAATTCTAAGAAAAATATATTATTAGTATTATATTTGATTTTTCTGTCTATCACGCTTGAAATTTTTCACCTATTTATACCTGAGAGAACATTTCAATGGTCTGATTTATTTGGAAATTTATTGGGTGTTATTGTTGTAATTCTTTTTAATAATTTTATAAATAAATATGGGAGATTTAAAAAATAAATTATTAATTTTTATTTATTTTTTTACGGTCGGCTGTTCATCAATTCCTTCAAACACTTCTAATAGTTGTTCAATTTTTAGTGAAAGATATCTATGGTATAAGCATACAAAAAAAGTTGAGCAAAAGTGGGGTACACCTATTTATATTCAATTGGCAATAATTAAAATGGAGTCAGATTTTGATTGGCTTGCTAAACCGGCAAGACAAAAAGTTTTTAAAGTGATACCTTATAAGCGACCTTCCAGCTCTTTTGGTTATTCGCAAGCAGTCAAAGGAACTTGGGAGCAATATAAAAGAGAAACTGGTAATAAATTAGCAACAAGAGCAAGATTTAAAGACAGTGTTGACTTCATTGGATGGTATACAAATAAATCAGAAAACATCTTAAAGATATCAAAGAAAGATGCTTTCAAACAGTATCTTGCATATCACGAAGGATGGGGAAATTATAAAAACTATAAAAAAAATAAAAAAGTAATTGGACTAGCCAAAAAAGTTGAGAGACAATCTAATAAATACAAAAATCAATTATTGAAATGTAAAAGTAAATTAAATAGAAAAAAATATATTATTTTTTAGACAATTCTTTTTTTAGTTCTATGTCAACTATATCAATCCTTTTAGTGTTTTTTGCCAATGCGAGATACATTGAAGGAGTGACATATAAAGTAAAGAAAGTTGAAATAATCATTCCTCCTAATATTGTAGAACCAACTGCTAATCTTGAACCTTCTCCTGCACCAGGGCCAAAATTTCCAATCACTAAAGGCATCATTGCAATCATCGTACTTAGTGATGTCATTATAATTGGTCTAAACCGAACAGCACACGCTTCTTTAACAGCTAATTCAATAGTTTTTCCACTAGATCTAATTTGGTTTGCGTAATCTACAATTAAAATACTATTCTTAGTTGAGATACCTATTAGTATAATTAGTGCAATTTGAGAAAAAATATTTACTGAGCTATTTAAAAATAAAATAAACACTAATCCTCCAAAAATAGCCAAAGGCACAGTTAAGATTATAACAAATGGATGAACGAATGAGTTGAATGTTGCAGCCATGACCAAGTAAGCAGTTAGTAAAGCTAAAGCAAAAATTATAAATAATTCATTACTTGTTTCTTTAATTTCCTCTGATTTTCCTTTCCAAGTAATTTGGTTTTCTGGTGCTAAATCAACCATCACATTTTCGAAGTATTTAATTGCTTCTGTTAATGTATACCCCTCACTAATATTTGCAGAAATTGTTACAGCCCGCTGTCTGTTATATCTAGCAAGTTCTTTTGCTGAACCTTCTTCCTTAAAACTAACAAGATTTGCTAAAGATATTAATTTTCCATTGGTTTCAGAGCGAACAAATATTTTTGAAACACCTTCTTTATTTCGCCGATCAGATAAATATTGTTGAACAATTATTGGATATTCTTTGCCTAATTTATTAAAGGTCGTTATTTTTTTACCCCCGTAAAGTGTTTCAAGTGTTTCACCAATTGATTTAGTTGAGACACCTAGATCTTTGGCTTTATTTTTATTTATTATTAATTTTACCTCTGGTTTGTTTCGATTATAATCAGACTCAATTCTTGAGAGATTTTTATTAGATCTGAGTTTTCGTATTACTTTTTTTTGTATTGCTTCAAGTTCTTCGTAAGTATTTCCATAAATGACCATTTGAACTGGTTTGTTGTAATTTGATACTCTAATTGATTGAGGAGATATAGGAAAAGCTAGGGCTTGGGGTAAACTCACTATTTTCCCAATCGCTTCTCTAAGAACAACTTGTTGACCTTTTTTACGATTTTTCCAATCATCAAGAAGAGCGATAATTATAAAACTATTATATGAATTAGCTGAATTTCCAAAACCTGGAACACGCATTATAAATCTTGAGTATGGACTATCCTCAGCTTGCAACAAAGGAATAAGTCTTGCCTCTACTTTTTGGGCTTGTTCTTGAGTATATTCAAAAGAACTTCCTTCATCAGTTGAGCCAATTATTAGATATGCTCCCCGATCCTCCATAGGCAAAAGTTCTTTTTTTGAGAAACTAAATAAAAGCACTGAAGCAATTATTATAAAAACAATAAAAAAACTTACACTTTTAGTTTTATTAATAACATTAACTAAAGTTTCCTCATAAAATTTTGCGAAGTTGGAAAAAATTTTTTCAAATTTTTGAATAAAAATTTTTTTTGATTTTTTTTTGTATAAAAATTTACTCGCAAGCATTGGTGACAAAGTTAATGCAACAAAAGAAGAAACTACAATTGAAAAAGATAATGCAATCGCTGTTTCTCTAAATAATGTTCCAGAAATTCCCTCAATAAATATTAATGGTAAGAAAACTGCTACTAAAATTAGTGTGGTAGCAACGATAGCAAAAGAAATTTGTTTAGAGCCTTTATAAGCTGCAACCAGTGGGGTCTCACCATTCTCTATTCGTCTGTATATTGCATCTGTCATAATTACTGAGTCGTCTGTGATTATACCAATCGCTAAAATAAAACTTAAAAGGACAAAAATATTAATAGAAAGACCAAATATGTATAAGCCTAGAAAGGATGCTATTAAACTCACGGGAAGTGCAATAGCAGGTACAATGACTGCCTTTAAATTCCCTAAAAACAAATAAATTATCAACACTACTAAAATAAAAGCAATGACCAAAGTTTTATAAACTTCTTCTATTGCGGCCTCAACATAGTTAGCCCTATTGAATGAAACCCTTAAATCTAACTCTTCCGGTAAAGTTTTTTTTACTTCAACAATTTTTTTTTTGATATCATTTGAAAGTTCTACTGTTGAAGCTCCACTTCTTGCATAGATTCCTATTCCTACAGTTTTCAAATTTATTTGATCTTTAGTTTGAGCTTTAAAAAGAGTTTTCTCTGATACTGGACCGAATTCAACGTTTGCAACGTCTGATAACTGAATTACACGATTACTAGTTTTTTTGATGGGTATTTGTTTTATAGTCTCAATATCGTTGTATGATTTGTCTAGATTTAGTGTTAAGTCGATATTATCTGCTTCTAACGTCCCTGCAGGCAAACTTATGTTTTCGCCACGAATTGCAAATTCAACTTCTTTGATGGTTAAATCATTAGCTGCAAGTTTTATAGGATCAATCCAAACTCTAATGCTTAATTCTCTTAATCCACCTACCCTTATTCTTCCAACATTTTTAACACTTGAAAATTGGTCTACAAGATATCTCTCCGCGTAATCTCCTAATTCAAGGTCGCTCCATGAGGATGAAGATAAAGACAGCCACATAGTTGTTGTAAAACCTGCAGCTCGTTTGAGTATTTGTGGTGGATCCGATTCACTTGGCAAATTATCCACAACTCTTGCAACTCTTTCTCTTATATCGTTGGCAGCATTATCTAGATCAATACTCGTATCAAACTCGACATTAATTGTGCTTCTTCCATTTTCAGATTTTGAGTCTATATTTTTTATACCTTCAGCCCCACCAATAACATCCTCAACAACTTGTGTAACTTCTTGATCTACTATCGAAGCTGATGCAGACTTGTAGTCTACTTGAACTTGAACAACAGGTGGTTGAATTCCATCGGGCAATTCTCTAACGGGCAATTTCCAAAAAACAAATAAACCAAATATGATCAGTATCAGTGACATAACCCAAGATACCGTTGGTCTTTTAATACTTAATTCAGTAATAAACATTATTTATTAATAGGTTTTATTTTTCCGCGAGGCCTAACCTTTTTTAGACCCTCAGCTACAATTATATCACCTGCAGTTAAGCCTGAAATTATTTCAATGTTACTATCGCCTCTAAGGCCAGTTTTTACCTCAGTTTTATTTGCAATATTTTCTGCATTAATTTTATAAACATATGATTTATCGCCCTCTATCATCACACTTGTATCAGGTACACTTAAAGAATTTCTCAAATCAAATTTTACTCTTACCTCTAAAAGTGAACCTGAAATTAATTCTAAATTTTCGTTTTTTACTTTTATTCTTGATAACAAACTTCTGGTGTCCGCATTTATTCTACTTGAAACAAAATCTATTTCACCTGAAAAAGTTTTATCTTTAAAACTAGATAAGGTAACTTCGACTGGAAGACCTTTTTTAATAAATGTAGAGTAACTTTCTGGAATTTTAATATCTGAGTAAATTATTGAGTTATCATCAAGTGTAATGATAAATATGTTATTTGAAACAAGAATGTCCTCAGTTAAACCTGTGTAGCCAAGAACTCCACTAAATGGAGCCAGTATGTCCCCGCTTTTTAATTTAATTAAAACATCTCCTTCTTTAACAAAATTTTTAAGCTTTAAATCCTCAAAAAGATCATCTTTTTTAATCTTAAAAGTTTTTGATTTTTTAGAAATTGCTGTGCCGTAAGTTTCTATTTGTTCAGAGAATTCTTTTTCAATTACCTCAGTTACAATTATTCCTGGTGGTGGTCTCTTACTGAATTTTTTTTTAAAATGATTGCCAATCATGGATCTTCCAACAATTACAATTGTAATTATTAAAAAAAACACAAATATTATTGAAATTGTTTTCGTAGATCTTTTCATATTAAATTTAAATTAATCCGTATTCGGCCCAAGAGCCATCATATATACAAGGAAGATATTTATCATTAATTAAAGAATAAGCTAGTGCCAAAACACACGCTGTAACACCTGAACCACATGAAAAAACAATCTTTTTTTGCTCTAAGTTTTCAATACTTGTTTTAAAAATTTCTTTAAGCTGACCTTTATTTTTAAAAGTTTTGTCGTCATTTAGACAGTCATTAAACGGTATACAAAAAGAGTTTTTTATACATCCGCTTCTAAGACCTTTTCTGGGTTCAGGGATTTTACCTTCAAATCTTTCTCTACTTCGAGCATCAATTAATGTGAATATTTTTTCGTCTATATTTTGATCAATTGCTTGTTTACTCTTAACAAGATCTTTTCTCTCGCTACCTTTATAATCTGATCTATCTATATTTGAAATTTCATCAGTTACTTTCTTTTTTTCTTTAAGCCATTTCCTTAAACCACCATTTAAAACTTTTATTAATTTTGGATCATGTCCGTAATAAATAAAATTAAACCAACCACGACATGAGCTTATAACATCTGAATTATCATAGATGACTATTTCATCATTTTTTTTAATTCCCATATTTGAAACAATTTTATCCCAACTCATTTGATCAACTAACATATGTGGTAAAGCAGTATCTTTTCTTGAATTTTCATCTATATCAAAAAAAATTGCGCTTGGAATATGAAGAGATTTATATTCTTCAAATCCACTTCTTTGTGTTTGAGGCATATGCCAAGAGCAGTCAATAATTTTCACCTTAGTAAGGTTTTTTTCTAACCAATCAGTTTCAACTAAAGACATGTTATCGTTTTTCTAAATATTTTTGATGGTATTCCTCAGCAGGACAATAGTTTTTTAGTAAAGATATTTTTGTTACAACTTTTCCAGATAAACGTTCGTTTACTTCATTTAATACTTTCTCAGCAATTATTTTTTGATTGTCATTTAGATAAAATATTTCACTTCTATATTGAGTTCCAAAATCTGGTCCTTGAGAATTTAAAGTAGTAGGATCATGAATTTGAAAAAATGTTTTTAAAATTTTCTCGTATGTGATAATTTTTTCATCAAAATCTAGTTTTACAACTTCAGCATGATTTGTATTTCCAGTGCAAACTTCTTTATATGTCGTGACAGAGCTGTTACCTCCACAGTAGCCAACTTCTGTTTTAATTATGCCGTCTATTTTACTGAATTTAATTTCAGGTCCCCAAAAACATCCAAGTGCTAAAACCGCTATTTCCATTGATAAAGATTTAGTTTAATTTACAAATTATTCATATGCTCAGTAAAAATCAATTAGGTTTTTTGTACATGTTTCTGTCCATTATTGGATTTTCGTTAATGGACGTTATAGTTAAGTGGTCAGTCGATTATCCAGTTGGACAAGTCTTATTTTTTAGAGGTTTTTTTGGGATTATTTTTTATTTTTTTATTATTCCAAGAGAAAGACTTCACGATTTTTATAAAACAAAAAGACCAGGATTGCATTCTCTAAGGTGTATAGCTGGGTTGATTGCTATAATTGCAATTTTTATTGCTTTGAGAAAATTACCTTTAGCAACAGTAGTAAGTATATCTTTTGCAGCCCCAATATTTACAACTATTTTTTCAATATTTTTATTAAGTGAAAAAGTTGGTATTTACAGATGGTTGGCAGTGTTAGTTGGATTTATTGGCATTTTAATCATTACAGAACCAGGGATTAGTAATTTAAATATCTATTATATTTTTCCAATAATTTTTTGTTTAGGACTTTCTTATGTTGCAATAACATTAAGACAGCTTTCAACAACAGAGCCAGTTTGGCTTATCTCTCTTTTCTTTTCTATTGCAATTACTTTTCTAAGTTTTTTGACTTTACCGTTCGGTTGGGTAATGCCTAGTTTCAATCACTTTTTAATTCTATCTTTGGTAGGAATTTTTGGTGGAGTTTCAAATTTGTGGCTGAGTCAATCATATAAATATTCTGAAGTATCCCTTGTAACTCCTTTAAAATATCTGACCTTAGTGTTTGCTATTATTTTTGGATATTTTATTTGGGACGAAATACCTACAATAAAAACATTAATAGGGGCGTTATTAGTAATTGTTTCAACACTTATAATTTTTAGAAGGGAGATTTATAAGAAAAAAATTATAACATCCAGGCCAATCAATGACTAAAGTACCTAAATATTGGGGCAAGGCAAAAAAATATCTATCTAAAAAAGATCAAACTCTTTCTAAGTTAATCAAAAGTTATGAAAGTCCCTCAGAAACTATTTTAACTTCAAGGCGAGATATTTTTTTTTCGTTATGCAAAAGTATAATTGGACAACAAATAAGCGTTACAGCAGCAAATTCTGTATTTTTAAAATTTAAAAAAAAATGTAAAAATAAAATTAACGCAAAAACAGTTTCTAAACTGACTTTTGCTCAATTGAAAAGCTGTGGATTAAGCAGACAGAAAGTATTAGGCATAAAGAGTTTAGCGAAGCAAACAATAGAAAAAACTTTTAATCCTAAATTGATTGATAAGATGTCTGACGAGGAGGCTATCAATTATTTATCACAATTGAGACAAATAGGGAGATGGTCAGCTGAAATGATTTTATTATTTACATATAACAGATCAAATATTTGGCCAATTCAGGATATTGGCCTTCTAAGAGCTATTTCAAAAAATTATAAAAAAAAATATTTACCACCTGAAAAATTTGTAACATTATTAAATAAAAGATTTAGTCCTTATTGTTCTGTTGCGACATGGTATTTATGGAGAAGCATAGATCCTGAGCCTATTCAGTACTAAATCCTTCAACTACTTGCATATGTCTTTTTGTAGTGTTCTTTGCTACTGCCCAACTATCTTGATATTCTTTTGAGGAGTGGCATTCTAGTGCTTTAGCATAACTTGGAAATTCCCATACAACTGTCCTGCTAAAATCATCGCCATCAAAAGTGTCATGCTTACCGCCTCTTATCAAGGGTGCACCGCCATAACTTTTGATAACTGGTGTAGCCAACTCTGAATATTTTTTCATGTTTTCTTGATTATCTATTTTGAAATATAAACTAACCCAATATCCTTTTTTCATTTTAATCAATCCATTCTTTATAATTGTTCAAGTTATCTTGCAAAAACCTTGGCAACTTGTCTAATGGATATTTCTCAAGTTTGCTACCGTCACCAATTTTGTTTACTCTTTTATCAACCTTTAGGTCATAAATAGCTTGTTTGTTCTTAATTAAATTATTTATTTCCTCTACAGACAATGGATTTTCATCAAACTCTCTATGGTGTAGATATGATTTAAGTTTAAATTCAATTTCAGAAGCAGTTTTTAAATTAGAAAAGTGCCATCCACCGTTAGAAATGATTTTGATATCAATATACTTTGTATCAGAAAAAAAAGTATCTAATCTATAAAAGGAATATTTTCTATCTTTAATATTTCTCAACCATTGAGGTGTTTTAAGAAATCTTTTCTTACATCCTTTAGTCCCAGTCCAATCAAGATTTGGTAACTTAAGATTAAACTTATAATAAAACATGTCCTGTTTAAAAAGGATGATTTTTTCTCGTATTTTTGATAAGTCTAAGTTTTCTAAATTGGGAATTTCATCGACATCAGAAATTAAAATCATGTCGTCATCTTTTGCTAAATCTAATCCTTTTGAGATATAATTCCTTTGACCATTTTCTCTATAAAGTGCATTTGATATATATTTCCAGGATTTGACAGCTTCACTATCCTTATCACTGACTTGGTTTTTTGCTATTTCTGGTGGTTCTTCGTCATAAGTAATATAAATTATTTTATCATTAAATTTTTTAAATTTTTGTTGATTAAACTTTAAATCTCTCTTATCTCCTTTGTGAGTGAATGAACTCTCGACTATAATAAAATAATCGACATATTTATTCAAAATGTTCAGTCTTAATTCTAAAACTGATTCCTCATCAAAATACATAAAACAATCAAAAATTTTCATAATGACTTTTTAATCTTTTTTAATTTTTTTTATATGATAAAAAAATCTATGGCAGATAAATTAATAGTTAGTTTTGAAGAATATATCAAAATAGTTGAAAAATTAGCTATTGAAATTCATAATAACTACAAACCTACAGTTTTAGTTGGAATAATGAGAGGAGCAGCACCTATAATTGATATTCTCTCACGGATACTAAAACTCCCAATAGCTTACATTGTTATTCAAAGTTACACAGGAAAAGGATTAGAAGATCAACAAGGTCAATTAATGTTTGCTAGAGAAATAAGCTCATTAGCTAAAGAAGAAGATTTTGAAAAAATCCTTTTAATTGATGATTTATCAGATACAGGATTAACACTAAATAAAAGTATTGAATGGCTAAAAGGTTACGAACCAACAAAAAAATTTATTAAAGAAATTAAAACCGCTTGTTTATGGAAAAAAAAATCATCTTCTTTTGAGCCAGATTTTTGTCCAGTTAAATTAGATTCGGATCCTTGGATTGTTCAACCTACAGAACATTATGAGGAACTTTCTATTGAAGAAATTATAAAAAGAAACTAATTAACGGAGCTAGAAAACTAGCCCCGTTAAATTTAATTTAGCTTACAGCAAAACTTACAACACTAAGTATTGCCACAACCCATATTGCTGGAGAAGTACTTGAGAATTTTCCAGTGAATATTTTTATCAAAGCATACGAAACAAATGCCAAAGCAATTCCATTACTGATACTATAAGTTAAGGGCATAGCAATCATGGCTAAAATTGCTGGAGCAGACTCAGAGATGTCATTCCATTCTATATCAGTAATATTTCTAATAAATAAAACAGAAACAAAGAGTAAAGCGGCACCATCGATTTGTTTAGGCAAACTAGTTGCAAGAGGTGCAAAAAATATACATGATAAAAACAATATACCTATCACAAGAGAAGTCATCCCAGTTTTACCACCAGCTTTTACACCAGCACCTGACTCAACATAACTAGTAACAGTTGTTGTTCCCATCATAGCACCTGCAACAGTTCCTACACTGTCGGACAACATCGCTTTGTTAATGTCCTGAACTTTTCCTTGTTTGTCAACTTTACCTGCAACATTGGCAACAGAAGTTAAGGTTCCAGCTGTGTCAAAAAAATCTATAAATAATAAAGTAAATATTACTGTAGACATTCCAGCAGTCATTGCAGCGGATAAGTCAAATTCAAAAAGGTATGTCATTGGTGGTGGTGAACTTGCTAAACCATTAAACTTTGCTAGACCAGTAGCCCAAGCAATAACACTAAAAAATAAAATACCTATAATGATATTTCCTTTTACATTCATTTTTTCAAGCACAATGATCGCAATAAATGTTGCGCATCCAAGAAGAACTAATGGGTCGCTTAAATTTCCAAGTTGTACTAGCGTTACAGGATTATCAACTACAACTTCCATAATTTGTAATCCAATAATTGCAAGAAACAATCCAATACCTGCGCCAATTCCTAGTTTTAAACTTTTTGGAATTGAATTAATTAACCAGGCTCTAATAGGTGTAAGTGATATAATTAGGAACAATACTCCTGCAACTAAAACTGCACCAAGAGCTTCTTGTGGGGAATAACCCATACCAGCACAAACGCCAAAAGCAACGAATGCATTAATACCCATTCCTGGGGCTAGTCCAATTGGCCAAGTTTTTCCATAAAAAGCCATTATAAAACAAGCTAGTGCAGTTGCTAAAATTGTTGCAGTGTATACTGCGCCGAAATCAAAGAAACCTTTTTCAGGGCCGGCGAATTCTCCTGATAAGATGAATGGATTTAAAAACATTATGTAAGCCATTGTTAAGAACGTAGTTGTTCCCGCAATTACTTCTGTTTTAAAATCTGTTTTATGTTTTTTATATTCAAAATATTTTTCAAGCATTTATCCTCCTATAAATTGCAAAATATTTGATTCTTTTCTGTATTACCCGTCAAAACTAATTCTTATTAACAATTTTCAACTCACAAGTTTATATTTATGCCATATTTAGGCTGTTATTATAAAATTATGAAAAAAATCAAAATCTCGATTCTAAGTGTATTCATAATTTTTTCTTTACTGGGCTGTCAGACAATCAAGCAAAAAACTGACGCTATTGTTGAGAAGGAAAATAAAAAACTAAGTGCATTTATAGGCAAGTCCTCTCAGGATTTAAAAAGCAGCTTGGGCAGCCCAGATGAAGATTTTAAAAATGAAAAAGGAAATTTAGTTTTAGTTTATAATACAAAAAAATACGGAATACCTTGCGAAAGAAGATTTGAGGTAAACGCAAAATTGATTGTTATTGGATTTGTTTCTAACGGTTGCTTTTGATTACCTGCGGAGAATTTATCTCCGCAAGCAAGGTATACTTATTTAATTTCAATAAGCTTTCTTTTTTTATGCTCAGGAACAATCCTTTCACAAGAAATTGTTAAAAGACCATCTTTTAGCTCAGCACCATTAACTTTCACATCGTCAGCTATAGTAAATGATCTAGCAAATTGTCTTTGAGAAATACCTTTGTGAATTATTTCTCCATCAGCATTATTATTTTCAGATTTATTAACTTGTTTAGTTCTTACAGTTAATAAATTATCTTCAAACTCAACTTCAACATCGTTTTTATTAAAACCAGCTAAAGCAACTTCGATTGCATAATTATCCTTACCAGTTTTTCTGATGTTATAAGGTGGGTAGTTTGACTGCATAGTCAAAGAACCATTACCAAGCATATTTTCGAATTGGTCAAACATGTCGTCAAAACCAATTGAAAAAGGTCTTAGTGAGTTGAATATAGATAAATCCTTACTTGTCATAATATCCTCCTTTGTTAAGCAAGTTTATTTATTGTCAGCCCCATTAGGCGACCAACAATGTTTATATGGGAGTTATTTTATTTTTTTCAAGATATTAAATTTAAATTTTTTTGGAGATCTTTAAAATAAATGCATAGTCAAAAGCTATTTCTTCTATGGCACCATCCCTTCCTGACTTCCCTCCGTGGCCCGCATTCATCTCGGTTTTTAACAAAAGCAAGTTATTATCTGTTTTTAGATCTCTAAGTTTGGCTGTAAATTTTGCTGGTTCATCAAATAATACTCTATTATCACTTAAGCTGGTTGTGATTAACATGTGAGGATAATCCATTTTTTTAATGTTGTTATATGGAGCGTAAGAATAAATATAATCAAAATGGTCTTTTTTATCTTTTGCATTTCCGAATTCATCAAACTCTCCAACAGTAAGAGGCAAAGAATGATCCAAGTTAGTTGTTAACGAGTCAACAAACGGCACAGCCATAACAATTCCAAGAAATAATTCTGGGGATTGATTAACTACTGCTCCCATTAATAAACCACCAGCTGATCCACCCATACCAATAATTTTTCCTTTCGATGAATATCCTTTTTTAATCAAAAACTTTGCAACATGAATATAATCTTCAAATGTATTTTTTTTATTAAGAAGCTTTCCTTCTTTCCACCATTTCATTCCTTTTTCCATTCCCCCCCTAATATGTGCAGTTACCCAAATAATATCTCTGTTAATTAAACTCAATCTAGTTGAGGAAAAATCTGGAGTCATTGAACTTCCATATGACCCATAGCCATATAAAAGTATATTTGCTGAACCATTAATTTTTGTTTTTTTGTGTCTAGTAATTGTAAGTGGGACTAATCTTCCATCATGAGAAGGGCACTCTAGTCTTTCAACTATATAATCATCTGGATTATGACCAGATGGTATTTCTTGTTCTTTTACTAATTTTTTTTCTTTTGTTTTTAAATTGTATAAATAAGTTTTACCTGGTGTTTTCGGGGACGAATATGACAAGTAAACTAAGTCAGTATTTTTATTTCTTTGTATCAACGAAACACTGGGCACAATCACAGACTCGTCGGTAAATTTTAATTCTTCCTCAATTCCTGTTTGTTTATTTCTTACAAATAATTTTCCTAATGCATTTGATTTTTCTCCTCTGATAATCCAATCATTTAAAAATATTAATCCTCCGATTAAAACCTCTTCTTTAGCAGCTATATAAATTTCCCAGTTTTGATTTGATAAATCATCACATCTTTCGATTTTGAAATCCTCTGCACCATCATTAGTATGACAATAAAAATATCCATCCCAAGAATTGACTGAATAAATTACACCTTTTTTTCTTTTTATAATTAATTTTGGCTTTGGATTTTTTTCTGTTACCTCAAAGTAGTATTGTTCGGAAGTATTATGATCTGATGTTGTTATAAAAAAATATTTTTCATCTGAACTCAAACTTATGCCCACAGTAAATGCTTCACTCTTCTCCTCAAAAATAAGCTCATCATCTTTGACTGATGATCCAATTTTGTGTCTAAATATTTTTCTTGGTCTATGAAATTCATCAAGCTTTGAATAAAAAAAGTATTGGTCGTCCAAACTAAAAGTAATACTTCCACTTGTTTCTTCTATTTTTTCAGTGACTAATTTTTCTGAGGCAATATTTCTTATGTAAATTGTATAATATTCTGATCCTTTTAAGTCTAAAGAATAACCTAAAAGTTTGTCATTATAGCTTACCTCTAAATCACCAACCCCGAAATATTCAGTTTTTAATTTCTTTTTTTCTTCATCACCGTTCCAAAATTCTTCAACTTTATCACTCCCAATTTTCTTTCTTAGTTTTATTGAATAATTTCCTACTGCAGTTGTTTTAGTCCAATATTCATATTCTTTGTCTTTAAATTTTAATGATTCATCATCTAACTTTATTCTACCTTTAATTTCATCAAATAAGATTTTCTGATATTTTTTTGTGTCTTTTAAATTATGTTCTGTAAAATCATTTTCTTCTTCAAGATATTTCCTAACATCTGGAAGTAGCTTTGAACTATCTTTTAAAACCTCAAGAATATTATCTTGATGGATCCAACTATAATTATCTTCCCAAGTGGTATTGTGACAAGATTTAAGCTCTGGTTTTTTTTTTAAGTTGTGGTATTTTCATTAGATCAAAAATATATGAATATAATAATTTATACAGTGGTTATATTAACCATTTTTTATTTTTTACTACGTTTTATAACTAACATTTCATCTAGGAAAATTTCAAAAGGCCTAAGATTTTTAATTATATTAGGATTAATTGCTTTAGCAGTATTGTTTGCTATTGGTGGAAAATTTTTATTAACCCTACCTCTTACTTTGGCAAGTTTAGCTTTATTAAAATTAAAAGGTTTGTCTATTTTTCAATTAATCTCTCTTTTTAGACTTATTCAAACATTAAGAAGATCTGGTCGCTTTTCTTTTAACCAAACAAGTACCAATAACGTATCGTCTATATCAGTTTCAGAGGCATACAAAATTTTAAATTTAGATATGAATAAAAAAGTTACCAAAGAGGATGTTAATAAAGCATATATAAAAATCCAAAAAAAGATTCATCCTGACATTTCTCCTGAAACTTCAAGATTATCCTCAATTGTTAACGAGGCTAAAGACATTGTACTAAACGATATTTCTTAAGCAATAATTTCTAAAAATCTCTCAAAAATTTTTTGTGGATCAATTTTATCTTTACCTAAAGTATTATGTGTTACTGTGTTTTCTCCGTCTGGAATTACTGGAAACATTTTTGAGCTATAATTTCCATAAATTAATGGAGTATCAGCCATTAAAGTAATCGTTTTAATACCTAAAGCTGAGGATAAATGACTAAAGCTCGAATCATTACAAATGGATACATTACAATTCTTAATTAACGGTAAAATTTCTTTAATGGTTAGATTATCTAAACGAGTACAAAAATTCTTAAATTTAGATTGCAAAATTTCGTTTAATACTTCCTGTTCTTCATTTGCCTTACCTGTTGCAAGAAAAAATCTGCAATTTTTCATATTTGATATCTTATCAATTACGCTTAAGAAAGTTTTTGCAGGAATTCTTTTTGTAGGTCCAGAACCACCTATGCCTAAGAGAATATTTTTAGTATTTTTATCTATTTGAAATTTTTGCGCTGCTTTAGAAATTAAATCACTATCGATTTGTATTTCAGGATCCTCATTAATGTCTAAATCTAAATTTTTTTTTAAAAATTTTTTAGGAGCCTCAATTATATGTTGTTTGTTTTTTGCGAACAATGGATATTGGTAAATTTGTGGAATACCAGATATCTTAGCAACTAAGTTAAATCTTAGAGATGAATTAAAAATAAAAATTTTATCAAATTTATATTTTTTTAAATCGTTTGCTAATTTAAAAATACCAAAAAAACCACCATGTCTATTATTTGTTTTATTATCTCTTTCTAGGGTAAGAATTTTATCTATATATTTTGTCTGGTGTAAATATTGATTGGCTTTAGAGTTTTCTTTTACCAATATACTAATAGGTGAATTAAATTTTTTGGACAAAGCCTTTATAAATGGTAAGAAAATTACAGTATCTCCAATACCCATTCTGCCCTGAACTGCTAATATTTTCATATAGTATTTATAAACTTTACTGAGTATATTTTTATATAAATTTTTATTATGACAAAAATAAGTGGAATTTTTGCTGCTTCAATGTCAGTGCTTAACAATGATTTAAGCCTGAATGTTGAAAAAACAATAATACATGCTGAGAAGCTTATCGATCAAGGTTGTCATGGCACTGTAATCTTTGGCAGCACAGGTCAGTCCCAATTAATACCTATTTCAGAAAAAATTGACTTACTCAATAATCTCTCAAAAAGCAAATATCAAGATAAACATATAATTGGCACAGGTCTTAACTCTTTAGGTGAAACAATAAATTTTATGAGGATAGCAATTTCATTGAATATAAATAAATTTTTAATTATGCCTCCCGCTTATTATAGTTATGGTGATAAAGAGGTTTTGGATTTTTATTCTAGAATAATTGATTCAGTGCCAAATTGTAAAATTATTCTTTATAATTTTGAAAAACTTAGTGGTTATAAATTTAGTTTGAAGTGTGTAGAGACACTTGTTAATAAATTTCCAAAACAAATAGTTGGGGTAAAAGATAGCTCTTACAATTTATATGAAAATTTAAAACTTAAAAATTTTTCAATTTTGCCTGGTTCAGAAATTAAATTGTTAAAAGGATTAGAATTAGGATGTTCTGGTATAATAACTGCAACATGCAACGTTACAGCAGAATTATCTAGGCAAGTTTATGATGATTTTTTTGCAGGAAAAAAACAATCATATAATGATAAGTTATGCGATGTGAGAAGCACCTTTGATAAATATAATCTAATTTCTGGTTTACATACTTTCTGTTCACAAAACGACAATATGTACAAAAATATTTTACCACCACTAAGTCTCTTAAATAAAAATGATGAAGAGGAATTAATGAATAGATTAAAAGATTTAAAATTTTATAACAAACCAACCCTGGCAGCATAAAATGCAGTTAGCAAGATTTCTTAACAAAGTTTTTAAAAAAGGTGGTTTTGTATTAACTGATGCTAATTCTAAAGACTATATTATTGGAGAACCAGACAATAACCCTATTAGACTAAAAATTTTAAATAAAAATCTTCATTATAAATTGTTATTTCATCCTGATTTATATTTTGGCGAAGCATATACCAACGGTGAAATTGTAATTGAAAACGGCACACTTACAGATTTTTTAGATCTTGCCTTAATGAATTTCGGAAGGGGAGAATTAAACTTTTTCAGTTATTTAATTAATAAATTAAGGGGATCATATAGATATTTAACTAATTTTAATTTTATTAAAAAATCCAAAATGAATGTATCTCACCATTATGATATTAAGGACGACTTGTATGACTTATTTTTAGATCCAAAAAGACAGTATTCTTGTGCATATTTTAAAAATGAGAATGACAGTTTGGAAACAGCTCAAAATAATAAAATTCAACACATAATTAAAAAGTTAAATATAAAACCCAATCAAAAAGTTTTAGATATTGGATGTGGCTGGGGTTCACTTGCCATCGATATAGCCAAAAGTGCTCAATGTGAAGTAACTGGTATTACTTTATCAAAGAACCAACTTAATTATTGTACCCAAAAAGCTAAAGAATTGAATTTAGAAAACCAAGTTAAGTTTAAACTAATGGATTATAGAGAGTTAAATGAAAAATTTGACAGAATTGTAAGTGTTGGGATGTTCGAACATGTTGGAAGGAAATTTTATAAAAAATTTTTCAAACAAATCGAAAAAATGTTGAAAGAAGACGGGGTTTCACTGATACACACTATTGGATCTGTAAATCCTCCAAGAGATCCTCATCCATGGATAACGAAATATATTTTTCCTGGTGGTTATACTCCAAGTTTAAGTGAAGTAACCAACCCTATTGAAAAAGCTGGCTTAATAGTAACAGATATTGAGGTTTTAAGGCTTCATTACGCACACACGTTGAGACATTGGAAAGAAAATTGCTTAAAAAATAAAGATAAAATTATCCAAATGTTTGATGAAAAATTTTTTAGAATGTGGGAGTTTTATCTTGCTGGTTGTGAAATGGCATTCAAGTGGGGAG
>CACDZR010000009.1 GCA_902557235.1 uncultured Pelagibacteraceae bacterium
CTGTTTTTATGAGTTTTTATGATAAATCAATTAATGAAAATTTAGCATATTTTTCTATTTTAATTGGACTTATTGGTGGATTTTTATTTTACCCATCACCTGATTTCTCTAAAAGTTTATTAGTGGGAATTATAGTATCAAAAGATTTATTCCCATCTTTTGTAGCACAATCTTTACTTTTTTTATCTTTCATTATAGCGACCTTTCTACCTTTATTCATTATAAAAGCTAAAAAGCTTATTTAAGTAGATTGTATTAAAGTAATTAATAGTTATATAGATGCTTCCATGTCAAATAATCAGATTTCAATAAATAATTTATCAAAAGTTTATGACAACGGTTTTAATGCTTTAAAGAATATAAATTTAAAAATAAATAGAGGTGAAATTTTTGCAATGCTTGGTCCAAATGGTGCAGGTAAAACTACCTTAATAAGCATTATTTGTGGAATTGTAAATCCAACTTCAGGAAATGTTAGTGTGGATGATTTTGATATCATAAAAGATTACAGAGAAACCAGGTCTAGAATCGGGTTAGTACCTCAAGAATTAACTTTAGAACAATTTGAAACAGTTTTTAATAATGTTTCTTATTCTAGAGGTCTTTATGGAAAAAAAGCTGACCCAAATCATATTGAGAAAGTTTTAAAACAATTAAGTTTATGGGACAAAAAAGATCTTAAACTTCGACAGTTGTCTGGTGGAATGAAAAGAAGAGTTTTAATTGCCAAAGCATTATCTCATGAACCTTCAATTTTATTTTTAGATGAACCTACAGCTGGTGTTGATGTAGAGCTAAGAAAAGAAATGTGGCAAGTTGTTGAAAACTTAAGAAAAACCGGTGTAACAATTATTTTGACTACTCATTATATAGAAGAAGCAGAAGCAATAGCTGATCGAGTTGGTGTTATAAACCAGGGAGAGATCGTAGTTGTTGATGAAACTAAGGAACTATTAAAAAAAATGGGCCACAAAAAACTTACAATAGATCTACAAGAAAAAATAAATCAAATACCTACAACACTTCAAAAATATAATTTATCTTTTACACCAGACTTGATGAGTTTGAATTATACTTATAATGTTCAGGCAAAACAGACAGGAATTACAAATTTACTTCAAGATTTAAAAGATGCAGGCTTAAAATTAAAAGATTTAAAAACCGAACAAAGTACTTTAGAAAAAATTTTTGTAAATTTAGTTAGGGAAAAAAATGAAAATTAATCTTTATGCATTGCGAGCAATTTATCTACATGAGATGGATCGTTTTAGAAGAACTTTAACTCAATCTGTATTATCTCCAGTATTAACGACTTCACTATATTTTATAGTTTTTGGTTCAGTAATTGGAGGGTATGTGGAAAAAATCGATGGAATAAGCTACGGATCATACATCGTGCCTGGTCTATTGATGTTAACATTATTAACTCAATCAATTAGTAATACTTCTTTTGGAATTTTCTTTCCAAAGTTTAATGGAACAATTTATGAGATTTTAGCTGCTCCAATTTCAACACTAGAGGTCGTGCTTGCTTTTGTGGGCGCTGGTGCAACAAAAACACTAATAGTAAGTATAATTATATTTATCACTTCATTATTTTTTGTTGATGTCCAAGTCAAATACCCATTATTAATGATATTTTTACTAATTTTGGTAGCATTTACTTTTGCGTTGTTTGGTTTCTTAATAGGTTTAATAAGCTCAGATTTCGAGCAAATGTCTATAATTCCAACTTTGTTTGTGACACCAATGGTATTTTTAGGTGGAAGTTTGTATTCATTAGATATGTTGCCATCATTTTGGCAAACTGTGACTTATTTTAATCCAGTTGTTTACTTAATAAATGGCTTAAGATTTTCTTTTTATGGAGTTTCTGATTTTAATATTTGGATAAGTATTGGTACCATGTTTTTATTCTTATCCATTTGTATCACAGTTGTTACTGTTCTTCTTAAAAAAGGTTATAAAATTAAATCCTAAGTAGAGGCTATTTTTTTTTTAGGATCATAAAAAGGTTTTTCTACAACAGTACAATTAATTTTATTATCATTTGTATCAACCTTAAATTTGCCACCTATTTCAGAATGCTCTATGGCTATCATAGCAAGTCCTATATTTTTTTTTAATCTAGGTGAATAAACTGCCGAAGTCACTTTACCAATTTTTTTATCATCTTTATAAGCTGTCCAAAAAGTTGTATTAGGTCCTTCTAAAGGTTTGCAATCTAACTCCAGTCCAACTTGCTTTCTTTTAATACCATCTTTTTTTATTTTTTTTAAAGCCTCTTTGCCAACAAAATCAATTTCACTATCCAAATTCACCAAACGATCTAAACCTAATTCAAATGGATTTGTATTAATATCTGCATCTGCATGATAAGAAAGCATTCCGCCTTCAATTCTTCTTATTGATGATGTGTGACCAGGTTGAAGCCCATGTTCTTTTCCAGTTTCCATTATTTTTTCATATAGTTCATTTCCTCTAGAACCGTCTCTTAGATAAATTTCGTATCCAAGTTCACTTGACCAACCTGTTCTAGATACTATTAGGGGGATTCCGTCTAAATTATACTCTTTTAACCAGTAATATTTTAAATTTTTTACACTTTCACCAAATAATTTAACCATTATTTTACCCGAGGTTGGTCCTTGTAATTGTAATGGCGAAACATCTGGTTCAGTGATCTTAACATTTAATTTTGAGTTTACTGCAACACCCTGAGCCCATAATAAGATATCACTATCAGCTAAAGATAGCCAAAAATGATTTTCAGCAAGTCTTAAGAGAACTGGGTCATTTAAAATTCCACCTTCATTATTTGTGATTAATACATATTTGCACTGACCAACTGCTAAATTTGAAAGATCTCTTGGAGTTAATAATTGTATAAATTTGTAAGCATCCGGTCCAGTAATCTCCACTTGTCTCTCAACTGCAACATCACACAGAATTGATTTTTCAATTAAATTCCAAAAGTTTTTTTCAGGATTTCCAAAATCTCTTGGAATATACATATGATTATATACAGAAAAACCTGTGGCACCCCATTTGACAGTTGAATCAAAGTAAGGGGATTTTCTTATCTGTGTTCCGAAACCAAAATTTTTATTAACCATAGAAGCTATTAACATACACTGGAGTGATTACAAATGTATTATTAACTGACCCATGTGGGCCAGTTAATAACTACTAATATATAAGAGGAATAGTTTTATTAGAATTGTTCGGACTCAGTTGAGCCTGCCATTGCCGTGGTAGAACTTTGTCCACTACTTATTGTATTGGATACAGCATCAAAATAAGATGTACCAACTTCACGTTGATGTTTAACACTAGTATATCCATCTTTTTCACGAGCAAATTCTTGTTGTTGAATTCTTGAGTATGCTGTCATACCTTCTTTCTTATATTTTTCAGCTAGCTCAAAAATTGCAATATTTTGTGTATGAAATCCTGCTAAAGTAATAAATTGAAATTTATAACCCATTTGACTAATTTTTTGTTGAAACGATGCTATCTCATCATCTGATAGATGTTTTTTCCAATTAAATGATGGAGAACAATTATATGCTAAAAGTTTTCCAGGAAATTTCTCGTGAATTGCATCTGCAAATTTCTTTGCTTCCTCTAAATTTGGTGTAGCAGTTTCGCACCAAATTAAATCAGAGTAGGGTGCATACGCAAGACCTCTGGATATTGCTTGTTCAATCCCAGCTTTAACATAATAGAAACCCTCCGGTGATCTTTCACCTGTTAAAAAAGGTTTATCGTTTTCATCATAATCATTTGTAATTAATTTTGCAGCATTAGCGTCAGTTCTTGCTAAAATTATTAAAGGCACATCAGCAATATCAGCAGCTAACCTGGCAGCTTTTAAATTTTTGATCATGGTACCAGTTGGAACCAAAACTTTACCACCCATATGACCACATTTTTTTTCACTTGCTAATTGATCCTCAAAATGAACACCAGCTGCACCAGCTTTAATAAATTTTTTAGCAAGCTCGAATACGTTCAAAGGTCCACCAAAGCCAGCCTCTCCATCAGCAATAATTGGTAACATATAATCAACTCTTTTTTCTTTTTTCATGTCACCATCTTTCAATTCCATATGTTGGATTTGATCAGCTCTTATTAAAGCATTATTCATAGATTCTACTAATTTAGGTGCACTATCATAAGGATATAAAGACTGATCAGGATACATTTCTCCAGCACTATTTGCATCAGCAGCTACTTGCCAACCACTTAAGTAAATTGCTTTTAATCCTGCTTTTGCGTGTTGAACCGCATGGTTTCCTGACAATGATCCTAAAGTATTAACGTAATTTTCAGTATTTAATAATTTCCAAAGTTTTGTAGATTGTTGTTTACAAACTGAATATTCAATTTTAATTGAGCCTCTTAGTCTCTCAACTTCTTCAGGAGTATAATCTCTTTTAATTCCTGCAAATCTTTTTAGTTCATAAGAAATATTTTCTGCACTCATTATTACTCCCTGTTAGGTTTAGTTGTTGAAAATGAATATTAAGAGGTAGAAAAATTAGTTTGAGTCGTTAAGGGTCTCAACTAGATCTTTCATTCCACTTGAACCCCAATCACAATGGTCATCTCTCATGTAAATACCTCTACTATTATGTCTAGCAAGGTCCTCATGTTTTATGATTTGAGCCTCATTTTCGTTATTTTTTAATTTTTCGTCCATGTAAATTTTATAATTTACAGAATTTACAAAATCCACTAAAATGTACAAAACACTTGTAAACTAAGGAAAAATTTTGTAAAAATAAATTTACAAAATTTACTATTAGAAAATATGAGTCAATTAGATTTGAAAATAGGACCAAAAATCAAGGCTTTTAGGAGACAATTAGGGCTTCAAGCTAATAAATTAGCTGAAGAATTAAACATATCTCCAAGTTATTTAAACCTAATTGAGGGAGGAAAAAGAAAAATAGATGGAGATTTACTTTTAAAAATTTGTGAAAAATTAAACATTGAACTTTCGCAATTAACCGCAAAATCGGACATCAATTTAGAAAATACTTTATCAGAAATACTCGATGATAAATTGTTTGAAGATTTAGATATTCTAGGTCCAGAAGTAAAAGATTTAGTTGGCACCAATCCTAAGATTGGGAGAGCAATTGTAAGACTAGGTGATATCTTAAAAAAGAAAGATCATGAAATGATCAATAAAATTGAGACAATATCAGGTAAGATAGTTGATAATAGAAAGAATTCATTTCCAGGTGAGGTTATTTCTGACTTTTTACAAGAGAATAAAAACTATTTTCCAAAATTAGAAAATTTTGCAAATAAAGTTTTCGATAAAGTTCAAAAAAATAATAGAACTAGATATATTGCTCTTTGTGATTATTTAAAATCAGAATACGACATCACAGTAAAAGATGTTATTCCTGAGGAGAATAAACCTTTTTCAAAACTATACAGGAAAAATAAAAATGAACTATTATTAAGTGATTACAGTTCTCTAGAAACAAAAAAACTACACGCAGCCGCTCAAATAGCCCAAGAAGGTGCTGATAAAGAAATTGAGGAATATTTGTCTAAATTTACTTTTCCATCTGATGAGTCTAAAAAATTAACAAAAATTGCATTGTTAAATTATTGTGGTGCAGCAATTTTAATGCCTTACAAACTTTTTCACACAGAATGTAAAAAGCTTAAATATGATTTGGAGTTATTACAAAATACTTTTGCCACATCTTTTGAACAGGTGGCTCATAGAGTTACATGTTTACAAGATCCGAAACTACCAGGGATACCATTTCATTTTTTAAGAGTAGACATGGCTGGGAATATATCAAAAAGATTTTCATTATCAGGAATAGAAATTCCAAGATATGGTGGAGCTTGTCCACGTTGGAACGTTTATTCAGCTTTGACACGACCTGGTATTATTCAAGCTGCTGTAAGCAAAATGTCTAATGGTGAAAAGTATGTATGTATTGCTAGAACAGTTGAAAAAGGAATTGGAAGATTTGGACAAGCGAAAAGTATTTTGTCAATTGGATTAGGATGTGAAGCTAAATACGCAAAAGAATTTATATATTCCGAAAATTTGAACATTAATGATAAATCTACAGAAATACCAATAGGTGTGTCATGTAGAACGTGTGATAGATTAGACTGTTCACAAAGAGCTTTTCCTCCTTTACATAAAAAATTCGATGTCGATATTAACTCAAGAGGTGTTTCCGTATATGTTGGAGACAAAAACACATAGGCGATGATTAAATTTATCATACCTGCAATTATTGTTTTTTTGATAGTTCTCTTCTGGGAAAAGATAAATGAAACAATTTATAAAAAATTTAATATTAAGATAAATTATATTGTAGCTACGATTTCAATATTAATTTTAGGTGTAATTTTTGCTTTATTATATTTTTGATTTAAAATTGATTAAAAATTAGAAAATGAAAGAAATTTTTAAAAACGTAAAAAATAAGCTCACTGAAAAATATTTAGATAATAGTAGCCTCAAAACTCCAAAAAAATTTAAACCTAGAATTAAAGCTAGAATCCGAAAAAACAAACAATTAATCAATAAAAATATAGATGACTTTTTTGCTTGGGTTAAAGGAGCAGAATTAGTTGAGCTTAAAGATTGTAATATATCTGAGGACCCAGTTAGACCAGAGTTAAGTGTGTCTTTTAGAAAAAGCTTTGGAAGGAAAATTTATGGCGTTAAATATAAAAAAGAAATTCATGCTGTGATGTGCTTTGCTTTCACAAATAAAGTGCCAAAAGATGTAGAGGAATTGGATAAATTTAGCCAAGATGCTCATTTACAAAGTACTCACAGAGGTCAAAATGTTGGTCAGATTGCTATTGCTTACACAGTTTGGTCTAAAAAAAAAGGTGGTGGAAAATTGATTGTTAAGGAAGTTTACAAAAAGATAAAAGAATCTAACCATTTAAATAGATTGGTTACACTTTCTCCTCTTACTGAAATGGCTACTAAATTTCACAGTAAAAATGGAGCAAAGCTTTTACAGGTTAATGAAACTACTCAAAATTTTGAGTATGAGATAATTAAAGAGTAAAAAATTTAAAATTCATATAAAAAAGATATATGATGAATTTTTTATATTTTCTTATTTTAGTTATAGGTTTGAATAATTTAATATTTGCTATGGAAAAAAAACCTTATCATCATCTCTCTGACGGTACTTTTAGAAATCCTGAAGGATCTCCAGTTAGATCAAAAGATGTAAAATTTTCCTACAAAACATTTACTAAAGAAAAAAAAAAAATTGATATTACTGTACCAAAAGATCATGTCATTGATAAAAAAATTGTTAAAGAAAATTTAGAGAAATTAAAAAATGACGATTATATTGCCTGGATAGGACATGCCACATTCTTAATTAAATTAGGTGAAACAACAATTATTACAGATCCAGTTTTTTCAAAAAATGCAGGACCTTTAATATTTGGTCCAAAAAGATATGTTGAGCCAGCTATTCAATTAAAAGAAATTCCAAAAACAAATGTATTTTTACTTACCCATAATCATTATGACCATCAGGATATGTCAACTATTAGAGGATTTCCTTATAAAAATGCAAAGGTTTTACTTCCTCTTAAACTTGGTAAATATTTCAAAAGATACAAAGATGTTAATGAAATGGACTGGTATGACGAAATACAAGTTAATAATGATTTAAAAATTACATTATTACCCGCAGTCCATTGGTCAAAAAGAAGTTTGACTGACACTAATAAAACACTATGGGGGAATTTTTTAATTGAATATAAAAATAAAAAAATATTTTTTGCATGTGATACAGGGTATGGAAATATATATAAAGAACTTGGGGAAAAATATGGTCCAATTGATTTAACAATGATTAACATTGGAGCATATGATTTTAGACCTATGTTTGAAAAATCAATTTATCATACCACCCCTGAAGAGGCTTTAAATGTTGCACAAGATTTAAAAAGCAGAAAAGTTTTAGGAACACATTGGGGGACTTTTGTTTTATCTTTAGAACCGATAATGGAACCACCGAAAAGATTTAAAGATAATGCTGAAAAATATGGATTTAATAAAGAGGATGCACTTATTTTTAAGATTGGCCAAATTTCAAAAATATCAGATATTATCAACTAAAAATTTATGGAAAAATTTAATTGGAATTATCCTACTTCAATGTGGGTGGGTGAAAATAGAATTAAAGATTTAAGCATAGCTTGTAAAAATTTAAATGTAAAAAAACCTCTATTGGTTACTGACAAAGGACTTGCACAATCAACTATTGTTAAAGATGCTTTGTCAAATTTAAAAAGTAATAATTTATCTACTGAAATATTTTACGATGTGATTGGTAATCCAACAGGTAAAAATGTAAGCGACGGAGTAAAACATTATAAAGAAAAAAATTGTGATGGTGTGATTGCTTTTGGTGGTGGAAGTGGTCTTGATGTGGGAAAAGCAATTGCATTCATGACAGGTCAAACTTTATCATTGTGGGATTTTGAGGATGTTGGCGATAACTGGACTAAAGCTAATCCAAATAATATCGCTCCTATTATAGCTGTGCCTACTACAGCTGGAACAGGTTCTGAAACGGGAAGAGCATCTGTTATTTTGAATGAAGAACTAGGAGTAAAGAAAATTATATTTCATCCAAAGTTTTTACCATCCATAGTTATTTTAGACCCAGTTTTAACAAAAGATTTACCCAAAAAAATGACAGCCGCAACAGGTATGGATGCACTAGCACATAATTTAGAGGCTTTTTGTGCTCCAGGTTATCATCCAATGGCTGACGGAATAGCTTTAGAGGGTATGAAATTAATTTCTAAATGGTTACCAGAGGCATATAAAAATGGATCAAACCTTGAAGCTAGAATGAACATGCTTACAGCTGCTAGCATGGGATCTACTGCATTTCAAAAAGGCTTAGGTGCAATTCATTCCTTGAGTCATCCAGTAAATGCTTTAAATAACCTTCATCATGGCTTATCAAATGCGATTTTCATGCCATATGTTTTAACTTTCAACAGAGATGTGATTGAGAGCAAAGTCGTAAAGATTGCAGAGTATCTAGAGCTTAAAGATAAATCTTTTGATGGTTTTTTGAAATGGATTTTAGATTTAAGAGAAGAATTTGAAATTCCACATAAATTATCTAGTGTTATAAATGAGAAAGATTTACAAATTGATCGTTTATCAGAAATGGCTTTAGATGATCCATCAACAAACGGTAATCCAAAAAAACTGAAGATTGAAGATATGAAAAATATGTATCAGCACAGCATGTCTGGTAATTTGTTTTAAATGAAAAACTTTAATATCTTAATTGTTGAAGGAAATTTAAAAGAGGAAAATCAAAATTTTTTGGAAGTAGGTATTCAAACACACACTGAAAGTTTAAAAGATAGTCTCAACGGATTTAACAATCAGTACAATTTTGATGTTATTAATCCATCATCTGATTTAAATTTAGACGAGGTAAAAAATAAACTTCCAAAATATGACGGATTAATTTGGGGCGGAAGTAGTTTGAACATCTACAACAATACACCAGAGATAAAAAGACAAATTGAATTTATGAGAGAATGTCAAAAACAAGTTAAAAATATTTTAGCGATTTGTTGGGGAATGCAAGTTGCGGTGACCGCTGCTGGAGGAGAGGTAAAAAAAGCAGAAAAATCTCATATTGGAATTGCAAATGATATTATGATTAATAATGTAGGATTAAAATATCCTATTTATAAAGATAAGAATAATAATTTCAATTCTCCAGCGTTTAATTTTGATGAGGTAATTAAGTTACCAACAAATGGAATTTGTTTAGCATCAAATAGAATTAACAAAGTTCAAAGTTTATATTTTGAGGTAGGTAAATCCAAAATTTATGGATTACAATATCATCCTGAAATAACTTACGAAAAAATGATAAGTTTAATTGAGTTTAGGAAAGACAGATTAATCCAAACGAGAAAAGCATTTAGAGATGAGGAAGAGATTAAAAATCATATAATGTTTATCAAAAAAGAAATTACTGTGTCAAATAAGACACAAAGAATGATTGAGTTAAAAAACTGGTTAGATAATATAAATTTGATTTGAAATGTTAAGTTATATTTTACCTTTTGTTGTTCTAATTTTAATTGTTGTTTTTATTCATGAGTATGGACATTATTATTTTGCTAAAAAATACGGAGTAGGTGTTACAGATTTTTCCATAGGTTTTGGCCAAGAAATTTTTGGTTGGAACGATAAATCAGGAACAAGATGGAAAATATGCTGGATACCTTTGGGCGGATATGTAAAGTTTTTTGGAGATAGAAACGTATATTCTCAAGCAGATCATAAAGAAATTTTAGAAAAATATAATGAGGAAGAGCAAAAAAAATTATTTATATTAAAACCTTTATATCAGCGAACTTTAATTGTATTTGGAGGCCCTCTTGCTAACTTTTTACTGGCATTAGTAATTTTTTTTTCAATTTATACTTTTGTTGGTAAAGACTTTACACCAGCAGTTATAAATGAAGTTCAAAAAGATAGCCCTGCTATGACAGGTGGTTTAAAGCAAAATGATGTAATTTTAGAAATAGATGGTAACAAAGTTGAAAGCATAATGGATGTCTCTAAATTCATTACAATGTCCACTGATGAAATAATAGATTTTAAAGTAAAACGATCGTATGATGAATTAATTTTGAAGATAAAACCAAACATTGTTCCAGGCGAGGACAATTTAGGCAATAAACTTAATAAAAGAATAGTTGGAATAAAATTGGGGGCCTATAATAATGAGATTAATCACGTTAAACTAGGACCTGCACAAGCAATATATCATGCTGCTCACGAAGTTTATTATGTGGGTGTTTCCTCTTTAAAATATATTGGAGCAATGATTTTTGGTAAAGCTGATACCTCTCAGCTTGGAGGCCCTATAAGAATAGCAAAAATTTCAGGGCAGGTTGCAGAGTTTGGGGTTTTGGCATTTATTAGTATGATGGCTTATATCTCAATCAGTCTTGGTTTGGTTAACTTGTTTCCAATCCCGATGCTTGATGGGGGACATTTGATGTTTTATGCATTTGAAAAAGTTTTAGGTCGACCATTATCTCAAAAAACACAAGAGGGTTTTTTTCGAATCGGATTGTTTTTATTAATATCTTTAATGTTTTTTACGACTTTTAACGACCTTAAGGACCTTGGATTATTTAATTAACATTTTCTTGAAAAGTTAAAAAACCCAATAAAATCAACATTTTTTGATTTACACAATATGTTGTGTATAACTTTTTATAATATACTAAAAAAAGTCTTGATTTATCAACACTTTTGACAACAATGAAAATAACCTAATAAAACCGGAGCTAAAATGAATAAAAAACAACTAGTTGTCAAAATTTCAGGGGCACTAAATTTAAGCAAAGCTGATGCCGAAAGAACTTTTGATACAATTACCAACACAATTTTAGATGCTTTAAAAGCTGATGATTCAGTAAAAATTGCTGGTTTTGGTACTTATAAAGTAGCTAAAAGAAAAGCTAGAGTTGGAAGAAATCCAAGGACTGGTGAGCAGATTCAAATAGCTGCATCACAAAAAGTTAAGTTCTTACCTGCAAAAGCTTTAAAAGAAGTATTCAATAAATAACGTCTTTTTACAGCCTTAACGAAATTCTCGTTAAGGCTGTTTCTATATGCAAATACTGCATACCCAATTTTCGTAATCAGCGTTAGTTTTTAACATTTAATAAAATAAAAGAACTTTCTTTAACAGGGAGGTCTTATGACTAAATTAATAAAAATAATAAGTGCGCCACTTATTAGTTTAATTTTTTTATTAAACATGAGTAGTGCTGGTATGGCAGATACAACTGTTTCTGCCGAAGTAGGGTTTATTTTTAATACTCTATTATTCTTGATTTGCGGTTTTCTAGTAATGTTTATGGCAGCTGGGTTCGCAATGTTAGAATCAGGTATGGTTACATCAAAAAGTGTATCCGTAATCTGTGCAAAAAATATAGGTTTATTTTCAATTGCAGGAATTATGTTCTGGTTAGTGGGTTATAATTTAGCTTACGGTATTCCAGAGGGTGGTTATATTGGTAAATTTATTCCTTGGTCAGACGCTAGTGCTGTTGATACTGGTTATTCAGATGGATCAGATTGGTATTTCCAAATGGTCTTCTGCGCAACTACAGTTTCAATAGTTTCTGGTACGATGGCAGAGAGAATTAAATTATGGCCATTCTTCGTATTTGCTGCAGTTCTTTCGGGAATTATTTATCCAATCGTAATGGGTTGGCAGTGGGGTGGAGGCTGGTTAGCGGAAGCAGGCTTTTCTGATTTTGCTGGTTCGACTCTTGTACACTCAACTGGTGGAGCAGCGGCTTTAGCTGGTGCAATGATTATTGGTCCTAGACTTGGAAGATTTACAAAGTCTGGTGCTCCAGCGCCTCTAAAACCATTTGCAGCTTCATCAATTCCATTAGTAACAATTGGTGTATTTATTTTATGGTTAGGTTGGTTTGGCTTTAATGGTGGTTCGCAGTTAGCTATGGGAACTGCTGTTGATGCGATTGCTGTATCAACAATTTTCATGAATACTTTCTTAGCAGGTGCAGGTGGAGTAATAGGTGCCGCTATAATTACTAGACTACATTTTGGAAAAACAGATGTAGTCCAAATGTTAAATGGATGTATTGGTGGATTAGTTGCAGTAACAGCTGAACCATTAGCTCCATCACCTTTTGCAGCTATCCTAATTGGTGCTGTTGGTGGATTAATTGTAGTTTATGGTACTAAACTATTATTCTCATTAAAGATTGATGATGTAGTAGGTGCGATACCAGCACACTTGTTTGCAGGAATTTGGGGAACATTAATAGTTCCAGCTACAAATTCTGATGCAGCGTTCAGTTCACAGTTAATTGGTGTGTTATCAGTTAACGTATTTGTATTTATAGTGGCTTACATTGTGTTTAGCGCTATTAAAGCAACTATTGGCCTAAGGTTGAGTAAAGAAGGTGAAACCAAAGGTACTGATGTAACTGAAACTGGTGTAATTGCGTATGCAATTCGTGACTAGTTGTTAACAACAAAGGGACCCTTCGCTCTCTGTATATTCTCAGCGAATACTCATTGAAGGGTCCCTAAACTTTCTCTTAGTTAGTTAAATAATAAGCCCCTCCCTCAAGGGGCTTATTCATTTTGATCCCACAAATCTTTGTAATTTATAAAAGGTGATAAACCGTAACTTGAATTAACATTCGTCAAATGAATAGATAAACTTTTTAGAGGAGATATACAAAACTCATTTTTATAAATCTCATTGATATATTTTTCAAAAGGATCATGACGATCTTCACAATTTTTTGAAAAATTTTCCCAATATAAATCCAATAATTTTTTGCTAGTCAAAAAAGTGCATAAAGTCTTGTTTATTGTTCTCCAGTGTCTTTTATTTCCTATTAGAATATTCGTTTTTTCATTATTCATATAAAGATATGGATAATCTGCAGGACACATAAAAATATCTTTGCCCACTTGAGATGATACTCTTTCATATGTGGAAATCATCTCGTCTAACATAGTTTCAAAATGAAGATAATCATCCTCAATAAAGAAAATTAGGTCTTCCCCAATTTTTTTTCCAATCTCAAAACTTTGAAATAAACTAGCTAAATTAGAAAAAGTCTCTTGTGATTTTTGTTTTTTTATTTTGGTTTCAAACTTTTTCGTGTCTAGGGAAATAATTTCGCTATCCACATCTTTTATTATTTGTTTAATTTTTTCAAGATTTTCGTTTTTTGATGAGTCATCTAGAACAATTGTTTTTATTTTTAAATCTGAGTATTTTTTTTGACAAAGATTGATAGAGTTTATTAATGATTTTATTGATCGAATTGAATAATCTATTTTTGGTTTTTCGAATAATCTTCTTTTATTTTGATCCCAAACCTCAATTTCTGTATTAACCCTTACAATTATTAGTATTGAAGTTACTTTTCTTGTAATCTTTACCTCTCCTAAGGGCAAGACTATTGATTTTTTATTTAAAATTGAAAGATCTTTATTTAATTCTTTATTTAATGTAGGCGAAATAAATTCGTTTTGATCAATTATCTCAAAGCCAAAAAGTTTACAAATTTTAATGAAAAACTTTTTCATATGTTTTTATTTATGATATAAATATTTACAATATAATGACAATTAAATCATCCCAAACTCTTGTAGCTGAAGCTCTAAAGGAGATAAACACCATATCTTCCGATGAAGCATATGAGAAATGTAATAAAAATGAGTGTAACCTAATTGATATAAGAGATGTAAGAGAATTGGAACGAGAAGGTAGAATTCAAGATTCAAATCATATTCCTCGAGGGATGTTAGAGTTTTGGCTTGATCCAGATAGCGTATATTTTAAAGAAGGTAAACTAGATCTAAATAAAGAAATGGTTTTATTTTGTGCTGGTGGAATGAGATCAGCTCTAGCAGCAAAATCTTTAAAAGATATGGGATTTAAAAAGGTTTCGCATATCGATGGTGGTTTTGGCGCATTAAAACAAAGTAAATTTAAAATTACTTAATTATTTAATTCATCTAAAGCGTACTCAAGTCTATCTTGGCCCCAAAATAAATTATCATTTATAACAAAAGTCGGAGCACCAAAGATATCATTCTGAAAAGCATTATTCGTCAAATTTTTAAGTTCATCTTTAATCTTCTGGTCTTTAATACCAGTTTCAAATTCATTAGGCTTTATCTCACATTTCGATAATATATTCTTTATAGTTTCCTCTTTTGAAATGTCTTCATTATTTTTCCAATAAGCATCAAAACAGAGATCAAAATATTCATCTTTCTTTTCATTATTAATAAAAAGATAGCCTCTCATGAGATAAAGAGAATTAATTGGGAATTTTTCATTCCAGACAAAGTCAATTTTATTTTTTTTAGCAATTAAATTGCAGTCATTTTTCATATTTTTCATTTTTCTTTCATTAAAAGCAGGGGCGGTAATGCCGCCTAAATTATGAAGTCCACCAAGCAGAATTGCTTTGTAGTTAAACTTATTTCTATCATTGGAATTAATTATTTTTTTATGTGCTAAAAATGAATAAGGACTAATAAAATCAAAATAAAAATCGATTTTTTTAGTCATATAAACTTATGTTTTTGGTATAGAAAATTCTTATCAACCAATAAACTAATAAACCAAAGGGTCCAATTAAATATATAATGATTAGAGGTATTGATAATAAAAATTTATTTATCATAAATTTTTGTGAGTCTTTCACAACCCAACCCCCAGCAAATAGATTAATGGATATAAAATGTATCCAGAACATCATAAGAAAATTTTTGTTGGAAAACAGGTCTGTTGTGTCATCAATACCCAGGTATAGACTAAAATTAACATCAAAATCGTATGAGCTTAAGTAAGATTTGTATAATAAAAATATATATGCACCGCTCAATATAAAAAAAGGAAATATTGAAGTTACAAAATATCGGCAAAGATTAGATGTTGGAAAAAAAATTAAAATTAACCAGAATGGAAGAACACCTAAATTCACCCAATAGTAGAGCATATCTATTGTAAAATAATTATAAATTTGTTCGATCATTTTAAAATATATTATATTAAATCTGTCTATGATTCCTATAAGAAATAAAAGAAAAAATTTAAAAGTAACTGTTGAGGAGATGAGAAATTTTGCATTTGCATATGTAGAAAAATATGCACCGTCTAAACAACAGCTTAAAACTTACTTGCTTAAGAAATACTTAAAAACATCTGTGCCAAATGTCAAAAAACAAAATGTTACTGATTTGATAGACATTGTCCTTTCAGACTTAGAAAAAAATAGGTTTATTAATGATAAATTTTACTCAGAAAGCAAAGCCAAAAGTATGATTAAAAGAGGAAGCTCAATAAATAAAATTAGAAATTACTTAATAAGTAAGGGTATTAATAGTGAATATATTAAAGAAACCGTGAACAAAATACATAATGATAATTCGGATCAAGATTTTTTTTCGGCAATTAAATTATGTAAAAAAAAAAGAATTGGCCCCGCAAGGATAGAGGACAATAGATCATTATTTTACAAAAAAGACATATCCTTATTAGCAAGAAATGGATTTGATTTTGAAACTTCAAAAAAAGTAATGGAAATTGAAAAAGATGATTTTATTAAAATTGTAAAATTACTTTAATTTATTTTTTTTATTTTCTTTCACTAAAAAATCAATTTTATTTTTTATATAATTTTTTACAAAAACAAATACAAGTAAACCAAAAATTGAAACCGAAACAATTATGATTAAAATAATTCTTAGCTGTTCGTCCATTATTGAATATTTTTACTTTTTAAGATTAAGCTTGGATTTTTAAAATCTTTTTTTCCATAACAAATTTCTTGTCCATTAAAATCAGTCACGCTTCCACCAGAATGTTTTAAAATTGCATGACCTGCAGCTATATCCCATTCTGAAGCTCTTGGCTCTGCAACATAACCATCATACTCTCCAGCTGCAATTACACAAAATTTTAAAGAACTTTTCATTCTTACATATTTTTTTACATTAAGTTTTTTATATATTTCATTTATTTCTGGTTTGATTTTATTAGAGTAGGATACGAATTTAATTTCATCTTTATTAAAATTTTTTGAGTTATCTAATTTATTTGGCTTTCCTCTTATTAATTCAAAAGATAAATCATCTCCATAAGAATAAAACATTCTATTCTTTGCTGGAGCATAAATTAAACCAGCAGCAGGTTTTTTTTGAATTATTAATCCTGCATTAATTGTAAATTCATCAAGATTGTTAATATAATCATAAGTCCCATCGATTGGATCTATCAACCAAAAATTTTCTAAATTGTCTCGTGATTTATTTTCTGATGTTTCCTCAGATACGATTGGAATATTTGGTGTTAATTCCGATATTCTTTTGGTTAAAATTTTGTTAACCTCTAAATCACCATTGCTAACAGGAGTATTATCAGATTTTATTTCTTTAGTTAGACCTTTTTTCCTAAGATCTAAAGAAATCTTTCCTGCATCTAAAAAAGTTTCAATTAAATCTTCAACAATTTTTTTTATATCACTTTGAATCATTTATTTTTTTTAATTCTATATTTTCAGAGTTGATTACTTTTTTGCCAGCATTTTGAAAATTTACTGTCACTTTACCTTTAATTATTGATTGAACTTGTCCTATTCCCCAATCTTTATTTGCTGGATTGAAAACTTTGTCACCTGGTTCAAAATCAAAAATCATTTAATTTAATTTATAATAGAAATAAGTATAAATACCATCAAATGAATAATAATTTTAACTCTATCGGTTTTAAAAAAAGTCCTACTGATACAACTGTAGTCGTTGCAATGTCAGGTGGTGTAGATTCATCAACTGTTGCTGGAATGATGAAAAAAGAAGGCTATAAAGTTATAGGCATAACTTTAAAACTCTACGATGATGGCAAAGAGGTTGCCGAGTCTAAACAATGTTGTTCAGGACAGGATATAATGGATGCAAAAAGAGTTGCCCAAAAATTAGATATTGAGCATAAAATTCTTTATTATCAAAATAAGTTTAAGCAAGGTGTAATTGATAACTTTGTTGATAGTTATTTAAAAGGTGAAACACCTATTCCATGTGTTCAGTGCAATCAAACTGTAAAATTTAAAGATTTATTTGAAGTTGCTAAAGATCTAAAAGCAGACGCATTAATTACTGGTCATTATGTAAAAAGTATTACAACTGACAATGAAACAAATATGTATCGAGCGATTGACGAAAATAGAGATCAAAGTTATTTTTTATTTAATACTTCTAGAGAACAATTAAATTATTTAAGATTTCCGTTAGGAGGTATGCTTAAAGATGAAACAAGATCTATAGCAAAAAAACTAAATCTTAATGTGGCAGATAAACCAGATAGTCAAGATATCTGTTTTGTACCCAATGGTGATTATGCTTCCGTAATTCAAAAATTTAGACCAGACTCATTTAAAAAGGGAAATATTAAAAATTTAGAGGGAAAAGTAATTGGAGTTCACGATGGAATTATTAATTTTACAATAGGTCAAAGGAAAGGAATAAAAGTTTCTGATAAAGATGCATTATATGTAATAAAGATTGATGCAGAAAAAAATGAAATTATTGTTGGTCCAAGAGAAAAGCTTGGAAAAAAAGATATTAAACTTAATGATCTGAATCTCCTTGTTAATGAAGAAGAATTTAAAAATGATATTTTTGTTAAAGTAAGATCAACAGGCAAACTTCTTAAAGGAAAAGTTAATTTCAATAAAGATAGAACGGCTTTGGTAAATTTAGAAGAATTTGAAGATGGAATATCGCCAGGGCAGGCTTGCGTTTTTTATAATAAAGACAAATTTGGTTATAAAGTTTTAGGTGGCGGGTGGATTAAAAGTTAATTTGTTTTTTTCCACATAAAAAATGTTAATAAATAGAAAGTGATTACACCAATAAAGTAATCCCATTCCAACGCATGTTTTAAAAACTTTAATTGAATTCCAAAAAAATCGTCACCTGGTAGACTAATTATAGGTATACTTATAACTGCTACTACGATTAATATTGAAACTAATACTATCTTAAGATTTAAAACTGTTGGGTTTATATAGCCTTTTAATTTTTCTTTGAAAGACCAAAAAGTTGCAACCAAATAAGCCTGAGCAACGATTTCAAAAATAATAAAAGATAGCATTATTACTCTTCTAAAAAGTTTGTATAGGTCATTATCAAATTTGATACCTAAAAAAATTGAATGCACAGTTAGTGCAAACGCTGAGGCAATACCAAAAAAAACAATTTTCTTTATATTTTTATGGTCTACCTTAAAATATTTAATGATATCTTTATTGAATAACCAATATTTTATTAACAAATAAGATGTTAAAAACATTGCAGGTTTAAATACTAACCATGAAGGGTAAGGTCTAGCTGTTCTACTTATAGATGCACCTCCGTCAAAATATGGAAAGGTATTATGCAAAATATCTGGCTGATGAAACAAACTATGAAATTGAGTAATTAATAGTAAACAGGTATTTACTGCAACAAATGGGACTATAAAGATCCATATACTAATGGATCTAGCCTTTTCAATTGAATTCATTGAGGACTATTTCTTTTTATTCTTTTTTCTAGCTCTTCTTTTTTTTGAGCCCATTTTTCTTCGGCCTCTATGTTTTTTTGGATACCCCATTATTTCCTTCTGTTATAATTTAATTGAAATTATTTGAGGGATATAGCATTGTCCCATAAAGTTATCAATTTTTTTATGGTCAAATCATTTAAAACATTTTTAAAACATACTGCAAAAGATTTTCATAATCAGTCAGTAAATCCACCAGTAGTTAGAGCTTCAACCATAATATTTAAATCAATGAGGCATATAAGAAATACTCAAAAAAAAGCCCAAAAAAATCCAATTGGTGGTCATTACGATTATGGAAGGCAAGGAACGTCAACCACTTATATTTTACAAAAGATTTTAACTAAACTAGAAGACAGTTATCATGTATTTACAACACCTACAGGTTTTGGTTCAGTTTTTTTAGCTATTTTTAGTGTTGTTAGACCAGGAGATGAAATAATTGCTGCAGATCCAGTTTACAGTCCCACCAGATTATTAACTCAAGATTTTTTAAAAGAATTTAAAATTAAAACGATTTTTTATAATCCACATGATTTAAAAACTTTGGAGCAAAGTATAACTAAAAAGACTAAGTTAATTTTCGTTGAAAATCCAGGAAGTAATACTTTCGATTTCCAAGATCTTGGAAAAATTATTTCAATCGCAAAAAAAAATAAAATTTTAACTGCTATAGATAATACTTGGGGCACACCTTACTATCTTAAGCCAATAAAACTTGGCTTTGATATGTCTATCGTCTCAGCAACAAAATATTATTCTGGTCATTCTGACGTTATGGGTGGCAGTCTTGCAGTAAATAAAAAAGTTTTTCAAAAAGTTAAAGAAGCAGAAAAAATTACAGGTTTAAGATTAGGCCCTGATGATGCATATTTGATTACAAGAGGTTTAAGAACCTTAGATGTCAGATTAGACAGACATAGAGAAAATGCAAAAAAAATTGCAGCTTTCTTATCTAAAAATAAAAAAATCAAACTTCTCTATCCATTTAAGAAAAATTCCTTAAATTTTAGAATGTGGAAAAAGTATTACTCTGGTGCTTCAGGATTAATGGGTCTTAAAATTAAATCAAAAAATATAAATTCTGTAAGAAAATTTGTTAACTCACTTAAATTGTTTGGTTATGGTTATAGCTGGGGTGGTTTTGAGAGTTTAGCATTACACCAAGAATTTAGAGAAACAGGAAAAAGAAGATTTATGAATTTATCAAAAGATGAACATTTAGTAAGACTTCACATTGGGCTTGAAGATCCAAATGACTTAATCGCTGATATTAAGCAAGCGTTAAGGCATTTGAAATGAGTTCTGAAAAATTTTTTCAATCAAGAACAGCAATAGTTACATTATTTGCCGCTTGCCTTGTTGTTCTAATTTCACTTGGTGTAAGGCAGACTTTTGGTTTGTTTTTTATGGATTTCAACGAAAGTTTAAAAATCAGCAATACTGCATTTGGTTTTGCTATAGGAGTGCAGATGTTAATGTGGGGTTTGACTGGACCTATTTTTGGAGCTATCGCAGATAAATATGGTGGTCATGTAGCAATTATTTCAGCATTTATTTTTTACACAGCAGGAATATTCTTTTTATATACAGGACCTAACACAGGAATTTTTTTTCAAATCCATATGGGATTGTTAATTGGGATAGGTTTAGGAGGTACAGCTATAAGCATACCAATGTCAATAGTTGGAAAACATTTCCCTTTATCCACAAGAACTATTGCAATGAGTTTTGTTACTGCTGTTGGATCATTTGGCTATTTTTTATCTCCAATTTTTACAAGTTATTCACTTAATGAATTTGGATGGAATTATACTTTATTTGTTTTTGGAATATTTTTAGTTGGTGGTTTAGTAGCTGCGTATTTTGTAAGATCTCCATCTGTAAATGAAAATTTAGAAAAAATATCTGACCAATCATTTTCTGAAGCACTTACTGAAGCTTTTAAAACAAAAAGTTATATTCTTCTTGTATCAGGTTTTTTCGTTTGTGGATTTCATATTACTTTAGTTGGAACTCATGTTCCCAAGTATGTAATAGATAGAGGTCTAGAAGATTGGACTGCAGCAGCTATTTTATCTTTAATTGGTTTATTTAACATTTTTGGCTCTTTGTTAAGTGGATATCTTTCTGCAAAAATGAGTAAAAAAATAATTTTAAGTGCAATCTACTTTTTGAGAGGGATTTCAATAGTGTTTTTTATATTTACTCCAGCAAGCAATATTTCAGCATTTATATTTGGAGCAAGCTTTGGTTTTCTATGGTTATCTACAGTGCCAGCTACCAGCGGAATAGTAGCCCATCTTTTTGGAACTAAATATCTGGGCTTGCTATATGGAATTGTTTTTTTAAGTCATCAAATTGGTTCATTTTTTGGTGCTTATTTAGGAGGCTTATTTCATGATACATATGGTTCATATGATTATGCGTGGTATTTAGCAATTGCATTATCTATTTTTGCAGCAATAATTCATTTACCAATTAAAGAGGAACCAGTCTTAAGACTTAAAACAGAATAAATTGAATAGAATAAATCAATTAACAGAAATACATCAATCAGGGAAGCCTTACATAATTTATAAATCACAAAAAGGATTTGATCTTTATACTGATTTTTCTAAAAAAATTATCTTAAACAAAAAAAATATTAAAAGTTTTTTAAATAAAAAAAACAAAAGAAATTTTAAAGACACCGATCTTTTTATTGGTTTTTTTGGATATGAGTTATTAAATAACTTGATTGATATAAAGGTTCCAAATCAAGCAAATTTAAGTTTTCCAAAAGGTATCTTTTATAAACCAGAAACAAAAATTAAACTTAGTAACAAATTAAAGTATAGTAAAAAAAGTTTTAAATCTGGACACTTTAAAATTAATATAAATAGAAAGACTTACACCAATATATTCAATAAATTTAAGAAAAAAATTAAAAGTGGTGAAACATATCAAATTAAGATTTGCACAAAATACAAAACAAAATCAGAGATTAATCCATTAGATTTTTTTTCAAGGTTATCCAGTACTAATTTAGCTCCAGAGGCTTTTATGATTAAGGATAATAATTATTCAATAATAAGCTGTTCTCCAGAAAATTTAATAACAAAAAAGGGCATAGATATATCTACTAAACCAATTGCTGGGACAGTTAAAAAAACAAAGCACTTAAATAAAAAAAAAGCATTAAGTTATTTTAGGAAAAACCTTAAGGAAACTAAAGAACACAATATGATTGTAGATATGGAAAGAAATGATTTATCAAGAGTATGTAAAATAGGCTCTGTAAAATTGTCTAAACAAAAAATTGTAGAAGAATATAAAGACCTTTTTCATTATGTGAGCTTAATAAAAGGAAAATTAAAAAAAAATATAAGTAATTTAGAAATAATTAAAGCAATGATGCCAGGTGGCTCAGTTATAGGGTGTCCAAAGATTAACACTCTCAATCTTTTAAACAATCAGGAAAAAGAAAATAGAAATATTTACACTGGAAGTTTTGGTTATATAAAATTTAATGGTGATATGAGATTCAATATAATTATAAGATCAATCCTAAATTTTAAAAATATCTCAGAAATTTCAGTTGCCTCAGGCGTTGTTGTAGATAGTAATGCAAATCACGAATTTAATGAAAATTTTATCAAAGCAAAGGCATTAATAGATTTGTTTAAATGATTTACGTAATTGATCATAATGACTCTTTTACTCATAATGTAGTTCATCAGTTTGCTATGTTTGATAAAGTTGAGTGTGATAACTATGATAGAATTGATGAAAATAAGATTAAGCGGGCATCAACAATAATTTTTTCACCAGGACCAGGTAATCCCAAAGATTATCCAGCCACTTCTAAAATTTATAAAAAATTTAAAGGTAAGAAAAAAATAATAGGGATTTGTTTAGGATTTCAACACATACTATATTGTGAAGGAGCAAAAATTATTGAACAAAAAAAAATTTATCACGGTTTTCAATCAAATGTCAAAGTAGTCAATGACAAATCTTTATTTCGGAAAGGAAAAACATTTAAAGTTGGCAGGTATCACTCTTTGAAGTTAAAAGAGCCTTTCAAATCTAATAATTTTGAGATAACTATGAGATGTTTAACTTCAAAAGTTGCAATGGCTTTTGAAAATAATAAAGAAAAAATATATGGTTTTCAATTTCACCCTGAGTCTTTTTTAACTATCAATGGTAAAATACTTATTAAAAAAATCCTATCAGCTTAAAGACTTAAAGCAAATTGAATTTCAGGATCTCTGGGGAGATCATGGAATTTTTACAACGATGTGGATTTTTGGCAAGCCAGCAAAAATTTTATTTTTTAATAATCATTTAAAAAATTTAATTTCGTCTTTAAAAAAATATCAAATAAAAAAGAGATCTTTAAAAACAGACATTTTAAAAATAATTAATAAAAACTTATCTAAAAAAAGAAAATATAATCATCTACTAAGGGTTGCTATTAATAAGAATATTATATCAATCTCTTTAAGAAAAAGGGTAAAACCTAAATTAAATTTTAATTTGAAGCTAGTAAAATTAAAAAGAGAAAAACCAGAATATAAAAATCTCAAATATAAAAAAATCTTATCTTATCTATCAAAAATGGATAACTCAAAATCAGATATTGCGTTAGTATCTAATAATAGATTATTAGAAACTGGAACATCAAATTTATTATTTGTTAAAGATCAAAAATTTTTTACACCTAAAAAAGGTTATTATGAGGGAAACACTTATAAATTTTTCAAAACAAAAATAAGAAAGATAATAAAAAAAGATATTTTGCTCAAAGAGATAAAAAAATACGATGAAATATTATTAATAGGCTCTGGTAAAGGTGTTGCTTCAGTTAGAACAATAAATGAAATTAAATGGAAAAGAAAAAATTTAGAAAAATTTAATATTTTATCAAAACACTATTATGCAGTTATGAATAAATGTAACTCTTATAAATTTAAGTAAATGAAAGATCCAAATAACCCTTGCTTATTTTGTAATATTGAAAAAAGTGGATGTGCTTACGAAAATGAACTAGCTTATGCAAGTTATGATTCTTATCCAGTTACAGAACACCATTGTTTAATTATTCCCAAGAGGCACATAAAAGATTATTTTGATTTATCTAATGAAGAATTGCTTGCATGTAATGATCTTGTTCAAATTGTAAAAAAAGAAATAATTAAAAAAGATCCGTTAGTTAAAGGATTTAATTTGGGAACTAATATTGGAAAAGTTTCTGGTCAATCAATTTTACATTGCCATCTTCATCTGATTCCCCGTAGACAGGGAGATGTTGACAATCCTCAAGGAGGAGTAAGGTCTGTGATCCCAAATAAACAACACTATAAAAGAAATAAATAGCCTGTTATTAATGACAAATTGACCCTAGTTTGAGGTTGCACTATAAATTCAACTATATATAAAACCTAAAACTAATTCAAAATTTAACAAATGACGGAAATGTTAAGTAACAATCCATTTTCAATTTTATCAGAAATAATATCACCTGTTGCAATGCAATCTTTTATCATTGCAATGATTTTGTTGATTGCAATTGGAACAATCATCCAAATGATGCATCATAAGAATCTGACTTATTTTTTTAATAATGCTAAAAAGGCAAAACTTTCAGCAACGAAAGAACTAGGTGTAGGTGAAAAGGTTTCTGTTATTGCTAAAACAACCGTTGTTGATATTGGAACAACTTCTGAATTAGGTTTTGGTAAAAGAAGACTTGCACATGTTCTTGGAATGTATGGAACAATTTTGTTCTGGGTTTCATCGGCTATGTTAGTATTTTGTTACACGGGCGCTGGTAAATCAAATTCTCAAACATGGTCAATGCTTTGGCATGTTGGAGCTATTTTAACTTGCTTAGGTGGATATTGGTTTTGGTTTTTTTTAAGGGTTGACGTATCTGCTGAGGCTCATCCTTGGTATAGAATTATTAAAGCCGATCTTTTTGTCTTAGCTTTACTTGCATGTTCAACTTTTGGGTTAGCTTGGTCTTATACTCAGTTTAATGGTCAAACAGGTTTGTCTTATTTATTTTTTACTTTATTTGTTGTGTCTAATTTAATTTTATTTGGTGGGGTTTACTGGTCTAAATTTGCCCATATGTTCTACAAACCAGGAGCAGCAATACAAAAAAATCTTGCTGAAGCTGATGGTTCAAGAGATAACTTACCTCCACCAGCTGATGCTCCTGAGCAATTTGGCTTAGGAATAAAAAGAGAAGAGCCAAAACACTATTAATATGTTATTAAAAAAAGGAGAAAAATAAATTATGTCAACTTTTGTATACATGACAAGATGTGATGGTTGTGGACATTGCGTAGATATATGTCCTTCAGATATCATGCATATAGATGAAAATATTAGAAGAGCAAAGAACATTGAACCAAATTTTTGTTGGGAATGTTATTCATGCGTAAAAGCATGTCCCAATCATGCAATCGATGTAAGAGGGTATGCTGATTTTGCTCCTATGGGACATAGTGTAAGAGTTAGAAGGGAAGAGGAAAAAGGAACCATATCTTGGAAAATTAAATTTAGAAATGGAACTGAAAAAAATTTTGTATCTCCAATAACAACAAAGCCTTGGGGTAAATTCATTCCTAAACTTGCTGAAGGTGACACGCCTAATCAAGGAGAAATTAATTCTCAAAGATTATATAGTGAACCTGAGGGTTTAAACACTAATAAAGAGTTACCATCAGTTCCTAAAGAATCTTTCAAAAAAGGAGTTTATTATTAATGGCTAAACACAAAACACATTATGAAGAATGTGATGTATTAGTCGTTGGTGGTGGAATGGCTGGTACAGGAGCAACTTTTGAAGCCAGACATTGGGGAAGAGATTTAAAAATAGTTTGTGTTGAAAAAGCAAACATTGATCGAAGCGGTGCAGTTGCACAAGGTTTATATGCAATTAATTGTTATATGGGAATGCAATGGGATGAGAATCAACCTGAGGACCATGTAAGATACGCTAGAAATGATTTGATGGGAATGGTCAGAGAGGATTTAGGTTATGACATGGCTCGTCATGTAGATTCAACAGTTCACATGTTTGATGAGTGGGGTCTTCCAATGATGAAAAATGAAAAGACTGGAAGATACCTTAGAGAGGGTAAATGGCAGATTATGATTCATGGTGAAAGCTATAAACCGATTGTTGCAGAGGCTGCAAAAAAATCAGCAGATAAAATTTATAATAGAATAATGGTTACTCATTTATTAATGGATGAGTCCCAAGAAAATAGAATTGGTGGTGCAGTTGGATTTAATATGAGAACAGGTGACTTTCATGTATTTAGATCTAAAACAGTAATAGTAGCTGCTGGTGGAGCATCACATATTTTCAAACCAAGAGCTGTTGGTGAAGGCATGGGAAGAACTTGGTATGCACCATGGAGCAATGGATCAGCTTACGCATTACCTATAGCTGCAGGTGCTAAGATGACACAAATGGAAAACAGAATTGTGTTGTGTAGATTTAAAGATGGTTACGGACCTGTCGGAGCATATTTTTTACACTTAAAAACATATACACAAAATGCTAATGGCGAAAATTATGAAAAAAAATGGTATGATCAAACTAAAGAATTAGTTGGAGAATATATTGATCATCACCCAACTCCTACCTGCTTAAGAAATCATGCATTTATTCAAGAAGTTGCATCGGGTAATGGACCAATTCACATGGTAACAACAGAAGCTTTTCAAGATCCACATTTAGAAACTGTTGGATGGGAAAACTTTTTAGGAATGACAGTAGGTCAAGCTGTTGTTTGGGCATCACAAAATATTGATCCTAAGTATACAAATCCTGAGTTAACAACATCTGAACCTTATGTAATGGGATCTCATGCAACATGTTCTGGAGCATGGGTAAGTGGGCCAGAGGATTTGTCTCCTCCAGAATACTTCTGGGGTTATAATAGAATGTTAACTATTGATGGACTTTTTGGTGCAGGAGATACAGTAGGTGGTAGTGCGCATAAATTTTCATCAGGTTCTTTTACCGAGGGTAGATTAGCAGCAAAAGCAGCAGTTAAGTATATTGAAGACAAAAAGGCTGAAGGAATTAATGTTACAGATAAACAATGTGATGATTTTAAAAAGACTGTTTACAAACCTCTTGATAATTACACAGTTGCTCAAAATGAGATCACTGGAGGAACTGTTTCACCAAGTTATATTTCTCCAATTCAGGGATTGCAAAGACTTCAAAAAATTATGGATGAATACGTCGGGGGTATTACATCAAATTATATGACCAACGGAAATTTACTTAAAAAAGCCTTAGAACTTTTAAATTGGCTACAAGAAGATTTAGAGCACGTTGGTGCAGAAGATTATCATCAATTAATGAGGGCTTGGGAGTTAAAACATAGAGCTTTAACCTCACAATGTGTCACCGAACATACTCTATTTAGAGAAGAAACTCGTTGGCCAGGTTATTATTATAGAGGAGATCATATGAAGTTAGATGATGAAAATTGGCATTGTTTAACAGTTTCAAGAAGAGATCCTAAAACTGGTAAATTTTCATTGGAGAAAGTTCCAGTTTATCACATAGTTGATGAAAAAGAAAAAAAGAAAGCCTCATAATTTTTTTTAAGCAAATATATGGATCTTTTATCAAAGTCAGATGAAGAGATTTTTAAGATTGGCAAACCTTTTTGGGAAAATTTAGTCCGAGCTTCAAATATGAAGGATTATGGCGGTTTTACTAAAGATTTTTCTACTCAAATGTTGTTTGGAGCCAATGAAGTAGAGCTTGGTAAACAATGGGCGAACAATAAAATAATCACAAATTTAAATGAAACTTATGAACCCTTTGGGACTTTAAGACGAGGCGACCACATTACAGTATTAATCAAACAGACTAATAAAGAGATACCTGGGGAGTTTTTAGGAAGATTGGTCTTAGGGGTTGAGGATGGTGAGATCAAGATTTTTGGAGCTACAATTTATTAATTAAAGTTTGACAATTTTTTTACTGGGTGTATTCAGGGATTTAGATGCACCTTTCAAATTTAAAAATTCTAAATAACATAGCAAATAAAAAAACAACTTTTATTAAAACTGGAATTTTTTCAGCTATAGCTGCATGTTGGGGTGTTATCTTAGTTGGAACTTTTATTACTTTTAAATAAGTAATATTTTAAGTTTTTATTATTAGATGGACGTTTTTTTACCTATAGCCCAAGTTTTTATTAACCCAGTAGAAATACTTTTGATAAGTGCCATTGTAGGTGTTCTTTCAGGTTTGTTTGGAGTAGGAGGTGGATTTTTAATGACACCATTTTTAATCTTTATGGGTGTTCCCCCAGCTTATGCTGTAGCTAATGAAGCAAATAATATTTTGGCAACTTCTGTATCTGGATCTACCACTCATTGGTTAAAAAATACTTTAGATTATAAAATGGGATTAATGATTGTAGTTGGTGGAACAGCAGGAACTATAATTGGTATTTTTACTTTCACTTATTTTAAAGATATTGGAAAAATAGATACGGTTATTTCTTTGGCTTATATGTATATTCTCGCAATTATTGGGACTTTGATGCTTGTGGAAAGCTTGGGTGAGATTGATAAAGCCAAAAAAAATATTGTTGAGAAGAAAAAGTTGCATGTTCATTATTGGATTCATGGACTTCCTTTTAGAATGAGATTTCCAAAATCTAAATTATATGAAAGTATATTTACACCTATCATAATAGGATTAGCTGTTGGTTTTATTGCAGCTATAATGGGGATTGGTGGTGCATTTATTCTAGTACCCGCAATGATTTATATAATTAAGATGCCAACAAGGTTAGTGCCTGGAACTTCGTTATTTGTAACAATTTTTGTTAGTGTGATAGTTACTTTTCTTCATTCAATTAACTATGGTTCAATAGATCTAATGTTGGTTTTAATGTTAGTTGTAGGATCAATAGTAGGAGTTCAAGTGGGCCAGAAACTCGGAGAACAGATTGACAGTTCGGGATTAAAGGCCTTATTAGCAATTTTATTATTAATTGTTGGGATAGTAATAGCTTATGATACTTTTTTTGCTGAAGAGATACAACGTGAAGTATCATCTACAGAATTAAAAGAATTAAATTTTTTTTCAAAATTTATTAAAGAGTTTTCTGAAGATATGCCATTCTTTTACGGATTATTTTCGATTTTATTTGCTGTTATCTTAGGAATTTCTGCTGCATTTATAAGAAGATTAATTTCAAAGTTTAGAAAAAAGTATTTTAACAAACCAGCAAAACAAACTAAATAAATTTTAGATACACTTCAATCGTAAGAATACTTACTATCCCTACGGTCAACATTGCTACAAATCCAACAACAAAAGGCTTATAACCCATATTTTTAATATCTTTTAAATTTGTCGATAAACCTATCGCTGCCATAGCCATAGTTAAAAAAATTTTAGAACTAGCTTTAATTAAACCTATAATTTCAATCCAATTATTATTGTTTGTTGAGAAAAATTCATCACCCGTATTTCTTAAGATTATCATTCCAATAAAACCTAGAACAAAATAAGGAAATATATTTAAAATAGAGTAACTATTTTCCTTAATTTTTCCTCTATTATAAAGAAAAGCGAAAAGAGGGATCATAACTATCAAAAAAGTGTTTCTTAAAAGTTTTGTAACAGTTGCAACATTTAATGTTTCAGGACTATTGAATTGTTGATCATATATTAATCCAGCTGCTGCAACCTGAGAAGTTTCATGAATAGCAGTACCTAAAAAAAGACCAGCAAATAATGAGTTTCCCTCAAAATAAAAATTTGCAAAATAAGGGTATAATAACATCGACAATATTCCGAATAGAGTGATATTAGCAATCGCATAAGAAATTTCACTTTTGTTAGCTCTTATCACTGGTGCAGTTGCCATAATGGCTGTAGTGCCACAAACAGTGCTACCAATTGATATTAAGTAAGCCATCCTAGTTG
>CACDZR010000010.1 GCA_902557235.1 uncultured Pelagibacteraceae bacterium
CATTTTTTTAATCCTGTTAGATACATGGGTCTTCTTGAAATAGTTAAGAATGAGGACAATGATTTAAATAAGATAAATCAATTAAAAGAATTTTGTGAAGTTGAATTAGGTAAAGGAGCAATCGTTTGTAATGATACCCCTGGTTTTTTAGGAAATAGGGTAGGTGTGTATGCCATGCAAATTGCAATGACTGAAGCATTTAAAATGAAACTTTCTGTCGAAGAAGCAGATGCAATCTTTGGAAGACCTATGGGTATACCTAAAACAGGAGTTTTTGGATTATATGATTTGATTGGAATAGATTTAATGGCAGATGTATTAAAAAGTTTTATTAAAGAACTGCCTGAGTCTGATGAGTTCCATGAAGTTGCTAAAGAAATTCCATTAGTAAAAAAATTGATTGAAACTGGATATACAGGCAGAAAAGGCAAAGGCGGTTTCTACAGAATGAAAAAGACAGATAGTGGAAAAATTATGGAAGCTATTAATCTTGAAACTGGAGAGTATTCAACAAGTCAAAAAATAGATATTAAGTCCGATAAAGTAGATTTAAAGGCTCTAATTAATAGAAAAGATAAGTATGGAGAGTATGCTTGGTCAGTGCTATCCAAGATAATAAAATATGCATCATCACTAGTTCCTGGGATTACCAAAGAATTTAATGACATAGACGAGGCAATGAGACTTGGATTTAATTGGGCGAAAGGACCTTTTGAGATGTTAGAAGAAATTGGTGTCAAAAATTTCTTTGACAAAGTTGATGAATATAAAGGTAATAAATTTTTAGAAAATTTATCTAATTCTAAAGATGAAAATTTTTATGGTGAAAGGCAAAAGTACACATCGATTGAAACTTTAGGTAAGATTAAGAAAACTGCCTCAAATGTTGATGGCAACAGTTCAGCTTCAATTTATAGATTTAATGATTTTAATATTGTTGAGTTTACGACTAAAGCTAATGCACTTGATTATGACTCCATGGATGCACTTAAGAAAGCAACTGATAAACCTTTGATAATAATTAATGAAAGTATGCAATTTTCTGCTGGTGTTAACCTGACTTATACAATGGAATTTGCAAATAAAAATGATTTTAAATCGATAGAAAAATTTATTAAATATTTTCAAGAAACTTGCAAACATCTTAAGTACTCTAAATACCCAGTTATATCTGCTCCATCAGGTTTAACCTTGGGTGGAGGTTTTGAAGTTTTAGTACAAAGTAATTTTGTAGCCTCACACACAAATATTGTAATCGGATTAGTAGAGACTATTGTTGGATTAATTCCAGCTGGAGGTGGATGTAAAGAAATGCTGGCTAGATGGTTAAATACTGAAGAGGCTAAGAAAGATCCAAAATATGCACCTTTGAAAGTATTTGATATAATTGGCTATGGTAGAACAGCTACGTCTCCAGTTGAGGCAGAACCTTTGAAATACTTACTACCTGAAAATAAAAGAATTATGAATAGAAATAGTTTGCTTGAAGTATCCAAAAGAATTTTAAATGAAAACAAAAACTTTAAAGCACCAAATGAGCTTACATTTAATTTACCTGGCAAAGCAGTTATTGATGATATGAACAAAATTTTAGAAAAACTTTATAATGATAAAGTTATATTGGATCATGGTTTGACTGTAGCAAAAGAATTAGCTCATGTATTAAGTGGTGGTGATACTACCAAAGATAAAACTCTTACAGAGGATGATTTGTTTAAATTGGAACTCGATGCTTTTATGAGATTAATCGAAACTAAACAAACTCAAGATAGAATTAAACATACTCTTGCTACGGGAAAACCTTTGGTTAATTAAACAATCTAAGAGTATTTATAAAGTCAGGCCTTAAAACATATTCAGATTTATTTAAGTATTTAATTTTTTCTAGAGCTTCTAAGCCAAATATTACTTTGCCAATGGGTGTGTATTCACCCTCATATAAAGGTTCATCCTGAAGAATTATAAAAAATTGACTGTCTTCGGTATCATATTCTAAAGATCGAGCTAATCCTACACTCCCCTTAGTATAGCTAAAATCTTTATCAACTTCAGATTTGATTGTACCTAAACCAGATTTTCCAGTTCCAATTTTTCCATAATCAATGTTTCCTTTCTTTCCAAATTCTAAATCTCCTGCTTGTACGAGTTTACCTTTAATGACTCTATGAAATGCTACATCATCATAGGCATTCGATTTGACTAATGTTTTAAATCTTTCTACTCCATTAGGAGATATGTCTGGATATAATTCTATAATTACATTTCCACACTCAACGTTTAGAATTGCTATGTTATTTGGATTTTCAAAATTAATTTTATTTGGGTTATAATTCTTAACAAATAAACATTTATCTTTTAGTAAAAAAAAAGAAGTAATTGAAAATAAACCTAAAATTATAACAAATATAAATATTATTTTTTCAGATTTTGATGCCTTTATCTTTTCAATCATAAAATAAAATTTTCATCAATTTTTAGGAGCCCTTTTTTGATGAATTCTATCTTTTTTTTAAGAATAGGATCAACCATTTCAGGTAAATTTCCATACATTAAATGAGAAAATACTTCAGCCATATCCTCAGATGCTGTTGATCGCGAGTATTCAGTAATAAACCCCTCTGGTTTAGAATATGTATCTAAACCAATTTTTTTTGTGCAGGTTGAACATTCTGCGTAATCAAACTCTTTAGGATTAAAACTGGACCAAATTTTTTCATTAAATATATCTTTGTAACTATCATTTATTATGTGAAACACTTCGTGATGTAATACTCTTTCAAAATATTTGTCATTAAACTTTATATCTACAATCAAAGTTTTCATTACATTGTCAGGTATTCCTGCAGTGTTGATACCTGAGATTGATAAGTCCTCACACATAACAATGTATTTTAAATTTATTTTTTTTAAAAAGTTTTGAGAATATTTATTAAGATTTTTTTCAATAATCTTATATTTCTTATCTAGATCTTGTTTTGAGGATTTAAAACAGTTGATATTATTATCGATACCTATTGTAAATGCCTGTTTAGCATTCAGATATCTTAATTTATTTTCAGTTTTAATATTATAGATCTCCAAATTTGGAATCTTTATTAATTCATAAATCGTATCCGCTTTTGCGGGAGAAATTAAAAATAAACACAATAAAATGAACTTAAATAATTTCATAATTAGTATTATTGAAGATATTCCAATTTGTTAGAATGTGATAGAGTTTTTGTGATGAAAAAAAAAAGAAGCAAAGAACCCATTCAACCAGTAAGCGGCACAAAGGTTCCAAGATTTGCGGGTCCATCAACTTTTGCAAGATTACCAGAATTAAGAGATGTTGAGTATTGTGATGTTGCAATAGTTGGAATACCATTCGATGCAGGCACAAGTTATAGACCTGGGGCAAGATTTGGTCCACAAAGTATTAGGCAAGCTTCAAGACATTTAAGAACAAATTATCATCCAAGTTATGATGTTGAGCCCTTTAAAGTTCAACAGGTTGCTGATGCGGGAGATATTACTTGCAATCCATTCAATATAGATGAAGCAATTAAGCAAATCGAGGAAGGAGCTTTGGATCTACTTAAAAAAACTGGTGGTATAATTAGTTTAGGAGGAGATCATACGATTGCTTTTCCTTTACTAAAAGCGGTAAATAAAATTAACAATGGTCCAGTGGCTCTAGTTCATTTTGATGCACATTTGGATACTTGGGACACTTATTTTGGTGCACCTTACACACATGGGACTCCTTTTAGAAGAGCCCGAGAGGAAAATTTATTTATGGATGATGCTTCAATGCATGTTGGTATTAGAGGTCCCCTATATAGTCGGGAGGATCTAAAAAATGATGAAAGCTTTGGATTTAAGATAATTCATTGTGATGAGTTTCAAACTGAAGGCACTGATAAAATTGCTGAAAGAATAAAAAAAAGAGTAGGAGATAATCCATTGTACCTATCAATTGATATTGATGTTCTAGATCCTGCTTTTGCACCTGGTACTGGTACACCTGAAATAGCTGGAATGACAACTAGAGAAATGGTTAATGTAATTAGAGGCTTGTCTGGTATGAATTTAATCTCTGCAGATGTAGTTGAGGTATCACCTGCGTATGATCATGCAGAGGTTACATCACTCGCGGCTGCTACTATAGTTTATGAGTTAACAAATTTATTTGCAAAAAAATAAAGAAAGGTTAGGAATCTCTGATGGAAAATAAAAAAAATTTTTATATCAATGGCAAATGGGTAACACCAAAAAGTAAAGAAGAAATCAAAGTAATTGATCCTGCAACTGAAGAAAATTGTGCTGTTATAACATTGGGCAACAAAGATGATGTTAACGACGCTGTGAATGCTGCAAAAAAAGCTTACAGTTCTTGGGCATTTTCATCAAAAGATGAGAGAATAAGATTATTAGAAAAGCTTTACGAAAATTATAAAAAAAGATGGGCCGACATTGCAAGTGCAATTACAACTGAAATGGGAGCACCAAAAGATTTTGCAACCAAACTCCAAGCTGGTACAGGTGCGGCTCATTTAAAATCATTTATAAGATATTTAAAAAGTTTTGAATTTGAAAAACCATTAGGAGAACACGCGCCTAATCAAAGATTAATTTACGAACCTAAAGGTGTATGTGCGTTAATCACACCATGGAATTGGCCAATGAATCAGGTTTGTTTAAAAGTAATGCCTGCAATAGCATCTGGTTGCACCATGGTTTTAAAACCATCTGAATTAGCTCCATTATCATCAATGATTTTAGCTGAGTTGATTGATGAAACAAAATTTCCTCCAGGCGTATTTAATTTAGTAAACGGTGATGGAGCAACAACTGGTGACGCATTAACAAGTCACCCTGACATAAATATGATTTCATTTACTGGATCGACTAGAGCAGGAGCACTAATTTCACAAAATGCTGCTAAAGATTTTAAAAGAGTTAGTTTAGAATTAGGTGGTAAGGGAGCAAATATTATCTTTAAAGATGCTGACCCAGAAGCTATTGAAAGAGGAGCGCTCAGATGTTTCAGAAATTCAGGTCAATCATGTAATGCACCTACAAGAATGCTAGTAGAAAAATCAATGTATAATGATGCTGTTGAAAGATTGAAAAAGTATACAGAAAAATTTGAGGTTGGTGATCCAAAAAAAGAGGGAGAACATATAGGTCCGGTTATTTCTGAAACTCAGTACAACAAAATACAAACTTTGATTATGAAAGGTATTGATGAAGGAGCTAAACTAGTAGCAGGTGGTCCAGGTAAACCAGAGGGATTAGAAAAGGGTTATTTTGTAAAACCTACAGTATTTGCAGATGTTAATAACAATATGGAAATAGCTAGAACAGAAATATTTGGACCAGTCTTATCAGTAATGCCTTTTGAAACAGAGGAAGAAGCTATTGAGATTGCAAATGATACTCCTTATGGATTAACAAATTATATTCAAACTACAGATAAAGAAAAAGTAAAAAGAGTTGCTAGAAAACTTAGATCAGGAATGGTGGATGTCAATGGAGCTGGTATTGCAGTTGATGCACCCTTCGGTGGTTTCAAACATTCTGGCATTGGTAGAGAAGCCGGGGAACATGGTCTTGAGGAGTTTCTAGAGGTGAAATCTGTTGGTGGATGGAGTTAATTTAAAGTAGAATTTTTCTTAATCCCCTCAAGAAATTTTAAACATTTTTTTAAGCTCATTGAGTTCGATGAACTCATCAACTTTGTGAGCTTGTTCAATAGAACCTGGGCCACAAACAACTGTGCTAATACCAATTTCTTGAAATAATCCTGCTTCAGTTCCAAAAGATACAACTTCTCTGGAATTATCACCGGTTAAACTTGAGACTAATTCACATGCTTCTGAATTATCTACACGATCAAAACCCGTAACTTCACCTATTATTTTCTTTGTTATCTTTGAATTAGGAAAAACTTTCTTCATCTCTGGTAATAAAACCTCATTGGCATATTTATCTATTTGTTGATTTAGAAAAATACCATCTTCTTTGACAACTGGTCTTGTCTCCCACTCAACACGACATTTGTCAGCTATTACATTATGCGCAATACCACCAAATATACCTCCAACTTGTAATGTTGAAAAAGGAGGATCAAATATTGAGTCTTTGGGAGCTCTTTTTTTTAATTCTTCTCTAAGCTCTACTAATTTATTTGCATATTTTGATGCAAATTCAACAGCACTTACACCTTTGTGTGGCATTGAGCTGTGTCCAGCTAATCCTTCAAAATAAGTAGTATATTCGTAACATCCTTTGTGTGCATCTATGATTTTCATTTTTGTAGGTTCTCCCACAATACAAATTCCATCTTGAATTTTTCTTTTTTTAAGTTCTTTTATTAATATTGGTGCACCCAAGCATGCAGTCTCCTCATCAAAAGTGAAAGAAAAATGAATATCTCTATTAAGATCAACTTTAGAAAAAATTGGAGCAAACGCTAATGTACATGCAATAAATCCTTTCATATCACAGGAACCTCTTCCATAGAGTTTGTCTTCTTTAATTGTTGCTTTAAAAGGGTCAGTACTCCAACTTTTTGAAACAGGGACAGTGTCAGTATGACCAGATAAAATTATTGGTTTAACACCATTTGATTTTTTTGCTTTGATTGTTGCAAAAAGGTTTACTCTTTTTTTTTCATCATCATAAGTTTTAAATGAGGTAGCACCTAAATCACTGAGATATTTTTCACAATAATTAATTAAATCATTGTTATCTTCTCCTGAAATAGTTTTAAATCCAATTAAATCGGATAAAATTTTGATAGAATTCTCGTATAATTTTTCTAAATTTACTTCTGTACTCATTACTAATAATTAATATAAATATCACATTTATGAAAGAACAAATTACTTACGACATATTTGAAAAAATAGACATTAGACTTGGAACAGTACTTTCGGTCAAAAAAAATGAAAAAGCTAGAAAACCATCTTTAGTTGTTGAAGTGGATTTTGGAAACGAGATAGGTGTTAAAACATCATCGGCACAAATTACTCATTTTTATAATGAGGAAAATTTAGTTGGCAAACAAGTGATTGGTGTTTGTAATTTTCCAGAAAAAAATATTGCAGGTGTGAAATCTCAATTTTTACTCTTAGGTTCAATAGACTCTGAGGGAAAAGTTACACTGGTACATCCCTCACAAAAAGCAGAAAATGGTTTACCTATAGCATAAATATGCATCCAGAATTTTTATCGATGGCACTTTTTTGGATTGTAGCCGCCTATACACCTGGACCTAATAACGTAGTTGCTTCTTATTCTGGTTTTAATTTTGGAATAAAAAAAACAATCCCACACATTTTTGGAGTTACTTTTGGATTTACTGCAGTTGTATTTGCTTTAACAATCGGATTAGTTAATGTTTTTAAATTATTTCCAATTATACAAACTATTTTAAAATATTTAGGAAGTTTATTCTTAATATATCTAGCCTATAAGATAAGTTTTTCAAAAGCATCTAACGAAAAAAAAAATGAGAATCCAATTTCTTTTTTAGATACTTTCATTTTCCAATTTTTAAATCCTAAAGGAGTTTTGATAGGAATTATTATTGTTTCAACATATGTTGAATACGGAGAAAATTACCTTAATTATGCGACTCAAGTTGTTTTATTTGCCTTTGTAGTTTCTTTATCAAGCATCACCTTTTGGACTTTTGTTGGCAAATATCTAAGGAAATTTGCGACAAATGAGAAATATATTAAATACTTTAATTATGTTATGTCAGTGCTTCTTCTTTTGAGCATAATTACATTTTATATATAAAATATGAAACCAGGAAATAAAAATTCTTACAAATCATTATCCGACCTAGAGGTTAATGGTAAAAAATTTAAATATTACTCATTAAAAAAAGCTGAGTTAAATGGCTTACAAGGTGTTTCAAAATTACCTAAGTCATTAAAAGTTTTATTGGAAAATCTTCTTAGATATGAGGATGATGTATCTGTTAATAAAAACCAAATAGAGGCAGTCAAAAATTGGCTGGATACAAAGAAATCAAAAACTGAAATAGCTTATAGGCCAGCTAGAGTTTTACTCCAAGATTACACTGGAATACCAGCAGTAGCTGATTTAGCTGCTATGAGAGAAGCTGTGAAAGAAAAAAATAAAGACCCAAATACAATTAATCCTTTATCTGCAGTTGATTTGGTTATTGATCACTCAGTTCAAGTTGATCAATCAGCTAAAAAAGATTCATTTGAAAAAAATGTAGATATTGAATTTAAGAGAAATGGTGAAAGATATTCTTTTTTAAAATGGGGTCAAAGTGCTTTTAATAACTTTAGGATTGTTCCTCCGGGAACTGGTATTTGCCACCAGGTTAATTTAGAATATTTATCAAAAGTAGTTTGGTCGGAAGAATACAAAGGAGAAAAATATTTATTCCCTGATACACTTGTTGGAACTGATAGTCATACTACAATGGTAAATGGTTTATCAGTTTTAGGATGGGGTGTTGGTGGAATTGAAGCAGAAGCAGGTATGCTTGGACAACCTATTTCAATGTTGATTCCTGAAGTTGTTGGATTTGAAGTTACAAAAAAAATGCCAGAGGGCACAACTGCTACAGACCTAGTTTTAACAGTTGTTAAAATGCTTAGAGACAAAGGTGTAGTAGGAAAATTTGTTGAATTTTACGGTGAAGGATTAAAAAATTTAACTTTAGCAGATAGAGCAACAATTGCTAACATGGCTCCAGAGTATGGTGCTACATGTGGCTTCTTTCCAATAGATGAAGAAACTTTAAAATATTTAGAGTTCTCAGGAAGAGATAAAGAAACAGTAGCAATTGTTGAAAAGTATGCGAAGGAACAAGGTTTGTGGTCAAGTGATGAAATTGAGTTTACTGATAAAATCTCTTTAGATATGTCCACTGTAGTTCCTACTATTTCAGGTCCTAAAAGACCACAAGACAAAGTCCTTTTAACTGATGCATCAAATAATTTTAAAAAAGTATTTAAAGAAGCTACAGATAAAAAGGATTATAAAATTTCCAAAGTAAAAGATACTGATTATGAAATTAAGGATGGCTCAATATTAATTGCAGCAATTACATCATGCACTAACACTTCAAATCCAAATGTTCTAATTGGAGCAGGACTACTTGCAAAAAAAGCTGTTGAGTTAGGATTGAATGTTAAACCATGGGTTAAAACATCTTTAGCTCCTGGCTCTCAAGTAGTAACTGATTATTTAGAGAAAGCAGGTTTAAATACTTACTTAGATCAATTAGGATTTAATTTGGTCGGTTATGGTTGTACAACTTGTATTGGTAATTCAGGTCCATTAGCAGAAAATATAGTTGACGCTATTCAAAAAGAAAATTTATATGCTGTCTCTGTTTTGTCAGGCAACAGAAACTTTGAAGGAAGAATTTCACCACATATTAAGGCAAATTATCTAGCCTCTCCTCCACTTGTTGTAGCTTATGCTCTTGCAGGTCACATGGAATTTGACTTGATTAAAGATTCATTTGGAAAAGATAAAAATGGTAAAGATGTATTTTTAAAAGATATCTGGCCTTCAAATAAAGAAATAGAGAATACTTTAAAGAATTCTTTGAATGCAGATATGTTTGTTAAACGATATTCAAATGTTTTAGAAGGACCAAAACAATGGCAAGAAATCAAAACAGAAAAGAGTAGTATCTATAATTGGGATGAAAATTCTACTTATGTAAAAAAACCACCATTTTTTGAAAATCTTAGTGATGAACCAGAGGGTTTTAAAGAGATTAAAAATGCAAGACCTTTATTGATATTGGGAGACATGGTTACAACCGATCATATTTCTCCAGCTGGTAATATTCAAAAAGATAGTCCAACAGGAGAGTATTTTATGAATTACCAAATTCTTCCAAAGGATTATAACTCATATGGCTCTAGACGTGGAAATCACGAAGTAATGATGAGAGGTACGTTTGCAAATATAAGAATTAAAAATGAAATGGCTCCAGGAACTGAAGGTGGTTTCACAACATTATATCCTGAAGAAAAAGTTATGTCAGTTTATGATGCGGTAGTGGAATATAAAAAAAGAGGAACTGATTTAGTTGTAGTTGGTGGTAAAGAATATGGAACAGGCTCTTCTCGTGATTGGGCCGCAAAAGGAACTAAATTGCTTGGAGTTAAGGTAGTTATCGCAGAGAGTTTTGAGAGAATACATAGATCTAATTTAATAGGGATGGGGATATTGCCACTACAATTTACAGAAAATATGAATAGAAAAAATCTGAACTTATTAGGTTCTGAGTTAATAAGTGTAATAGATATTGAAAAAGGAATTAATCCATCTGATAAAGTTAAAGTTGAGATCAAATATGCATCGGGGGATGTTAAAATAATAGATACCCTATGTAGAATTGATACAAAAAATGAATTGGAGTATTATAAAAATGGTGGGATACTTCAATATGTTTTAAGAAATATGATTTAGATATGGATGAGGATATATCAATAATAAATACCAACACAAGAAATGAAAAAATAAAAAATTTTTTTATTCAAAATAAAAAAAAAATAATTACAGGACTAGTTGTTATTACGATACTTTTAATCAGCTATTTTGCATTTGGTGAATATCAGGATAGTAAAAAAATAAAGATCTCAAACTCTTTTAATTCAATAACTCTTAATTATTCTGAGAGTAATAAGGAAAAAACAGCTAAAGATTTAATACAATTAGTTTATGAAAAAAATTCAACTTATTCACCTTTATCTTTATATTTCATAATTGACAATGAATTGATTAACCAAAAAAACACAATCAATGAATTATTTGACATTATTATTGATGAAACCCCATTAGATAAAGAAATAAAGAATTTAAATATCTATAAAAAAGCGCTTTATAATGCAGATGACAGCAATGAAAATGACCTTTTGAATATTTTAAATCCTTTAATTAAATCAGAGAGTGTTTGGAAATCTCATGCCTTATACCTAATGGCAGAATTCTTTTATTCAAAAAATGAAAAGCAAAAATCAAAAGAATTTTTTAATCAAATCTTAAATTTAGAAAATGCTAATCAAGAAATTCAATTAGAGGCTCAAAAAAGACTTAATAGAGATTTAAGTGAGTAATATTTTTCAATTATTATTAATAATCATTTTTTTTTCTGGTTGCTCTTTTAATAAAAATTCAAAGTTTTGGACTTCAGAAACTATTAAAGAAATAGAGGAACAAAAGTTTGAAAAAATTTTTGATGATCCAAAAGCTTTAAGTCAAGAATTAAATACAAATATAAATTTAAATCTTAGCAAAAATTTCACTAAAAATAAGTTATCAGTAAAATTTACCAATAATGATGGAAGAGTTAATTTTGATGGATCTCTAAAAAAATCTTCAAAATATAAATTTTCTAAAATTGAGAACTTTTATCAATTTGAACCAATCATTGCATTTAATAAAGACAACGTAATTTTTTTTGACGACAAAGGTACAGTTTTACAATTTAATAATCAATCAAGATTAATTTGGAAAAAAAATTATTATACAAAATCTGAGAAAAAATCTAATCCAATTTTACAGTTTGCAAACAATAACAAATTTTTAATAGTAGCAGATAATTTATCAAAATATTACATGTTAAATCTAGAGACTGGAGATCTAATATGGTCTAAAAACAATTCAGCACCATTTAATTCTCAAATTAAAATTTATAAAGATCGTTTTTTTCTGATTGATTTTACCAATACCCTTAGATGTTATTCGTTAAAAAATGGACAAGAACTTTGGAATTTTCAAACAGAGTCAGCATTAATACGATCTCAAAAAAAGTTATCAATGGTGATTGTGGAAGATGTGATTTACTTTAATAATTCTCTAGGAGACATAAGTGCAGTAAAAATAGATGATGGTGAACTTCTTTGGCAATTACCTACCCAAAGTGATTTGTTATATGAATCTGCTTTTTCATTAGAAACATCAGATATAATTACAGATAAGAAAGACTTATTTTTTTCAAACAATAAAAATCAATTTTTTTCTATTGATGTCAAATCTGGCACCTTTAATTGGGAAAATAATGTAAATTCAAATTTAAGACCTACTGTTATTGATAATTTTATAATCACAGTTTCTTTAGAGGGCTATTTAATTGTGATAGATAAAATTACAGGAAATATTATAAAAGTTACTGACATATTTAATAATTTTAAACCCAAAAAAAGAAAAGATATTTTACCCACAGGATTTATTGTTGGTTTAAAAAATATATATTTGTCTACAAATATAGGAAGGTTATTAGTGATTGATATAAAATCTGGAAAAACTATTTCAACATTAAAAATTGATAAAGATAATATTTCACGTCCTTTTGTTTCAAACCAAAATCTATATTTAGTGAAAGATAATGCTATAATTAGATTAAATTAATGTTTTTAAAATTATTAGATAAGTTAGGTAGAAAAAAAGTTGTCTTAGATAGGGGACCTTCACACCCAAGATTTGATTTAGCAAAACCTTGGATGAATAGATATTATCTAATTTTCAGACATAGACCAAAATGGTTTCCATTTAATATACTTATTCATGAAATGTTAGCTGACGATCATGGTGACGGAATACACAATCATCTTTTTCCTTACATTACAATTGTGATTAGGGGTGGTTATTGGGAAACAACTAAGGAAGGAAAATTTTGGAGAAGACCGGGTTATATTGGATTTAGATCTGCCAATACATATCACAGAGTTGATTTAGAGCCTGGAACTAAACCAATGACTATTTTTATTTCTGGTCCATTTGGTTTGAGAAAGGGTCCAAGATCAGAATATGGCATTGATTTTAAATCAAAAAAAAATTGATGTCAAAAAATCTTGAGGAAAAATTTAGATCATTTTGTAGTTCAAAAAATTTAGAGATTAATCAAAATCAAATAACTACAATTAAATTACTACAAGATTTTTATAATAAAAATTTTCATTCTTCGATCTTGAATTTTTTTAAAAAAGAAAATTATAAAAAAGGTTTTTATCTTCACGGGGGTGTTGGTGTTGGAAAAACGATGATATTAGATTTTTTTTATGATCTTATTTTTAAAAAAAAATTGAGACTTCACTTTAATGAGTTTATGTTAAATTTTCATGATTTTGTTCATGAAAATAAGAATAAGGGAGATGAAAATATTATTAATTTATTTGTTAAAGATTTGAAATCAAAAGCTTTGTTAATTTATTTTGATGAGTTTCAAGTTACCAACATAGTAGATGCCATGATACTAGGTAAATTATTTGATAAAATATTTAGTGAGAATATTAAAATAATTGTCACCTCTAATATTCAAATTTCTGATTTATATAAGGATGGTCTACAACGGGATCAATTCAAACCTTTTATTGAGATTATGAAAAAAAAGACAGTCGAGCATGAGCTAGTTATTGAAGATGATTACAGAAAATCAAAAGAAAATCAAAATGATAGATACTTCTTTCCACTAAACAAAGAAAGTAATTTTAAAATGAATAAATTTTTTAGGATTATTTCAAAGGATAAAAAAAAAACTACACAAAGTCTTGATATTAAAGGAAGAGAATTTCTAATTAAAGAATTCTATGAGGGGGTTGTTAGGTTTACATTTAATGAGTTATGTGACAAAAATCTAGGCGCTGAAGATTATCTTGAAATAGTTAAAGTTTCTAAATTTATTGTAATTGATCAAATACCCAAGTTTGATGACATTAATTCTAATCAACAACACCGTTTCATAACCTTAATTGATATAGTTTATGATAAAAAAGTACCACTTGCTGTCACAATAGAAAAGAGTCTAGATGAATTGACATCATCTAAATCATTAAAAGAGCCATTTAAACGTACAATTAGTCGTTTATATGAATTAACATCTTCAAACTTTAATTTATGATACAAAAATTTAATAACTTTAAAATCAGCACTAATGGACAAAAATTATACGAATTCACTGATCAAACTATTGATTGGATTAAAAAAAATAAATTTAAAAATGGTATTCTTAATCTTAGCATTCAACACACCAGTGCTTCTTTAATCATTCAAGAAAATGCAGATCCAGATGTTCAAACTGATTTGATTAATTATTTTAATAAATTAGCTCCAATGGATAACAAGTTATATATTCATACTACTGAAGGTAAAGACGATATGCCTGCACATATAAAATCCAGTTTAACCAATAATCAAATTTCTCTAAGTGTTGAAAATGGCAAATTATTACTCGGAACCTGGCAAGGTATCTATTTATTTGAGCACAGGTTAAACCCACAGACAAGAACTATAATTCATCATTTTTTAGGAGAAGATTAATTTTTTTTTAAACTTTGAAAAGCCTTTAATGCAGAAGCTCTTGCCTCTTCATGTATCACTATTGGGCTTGGATAATCTTTTCCAACAATTGTATTAATTGCTTGTTGATATTTCATTTCCATTTCCCAAGGTTTGTGGATAAATTTTTGTGGGACTTTGCTTAGTTCTGGAATCCATTTTTTTACATATTTTCCCTCTTTATCAAACTTTTCACCCTGAAGAATAGGATTAAAAATTCTAAAATAAGGAGCTGCATCTGCTCCACAACCCGCAACCCATTGCCATTGAGCCACATTATTGGCTTTGTTAAAATCAAGTAAACAATTTCTAAAATGTTTTTCACCTTCGGTCCAATTAATTCTTAGATGTTTGACTAGAAAAGAACCAACAACCATTCTTATTCTGTTATGCATCCAACCAGTTTCATATAATTCTCTCATACCAGCATCAACAATCGGATAACCAGTCATTCCAGATTTCCATGCTTTCAAAAATTTTTCGTTTTTTACCCAAGGAAATTTATCAAATTCTTTTCTGTAATTTCCTTTTAAGAACTCAGGAAAATAATTAATCAAACTATGAGAAAACTCACGCCAACCTAGTTCATTAATATATTTTCTGTAACCAATGCCTTTGGATTTGATTTCGTTACATTTTTTCCAAATTGTGCTTACATGTATTTGTCCATGTTTTATATATGGAGATAGTTTGGATGTACCTTCTATAGAAGGATAATCTCTTGTTGTGCCATATTCTTTAATTTTATCATTAATTAAATTGTTAAGAACTTTTTTTGACTCATTCTCTGAGACTTTCCAATAATTCTCAAATTTTTTATACCAATTTTTTTTTGGTAAAATACTTTTAGGTTCAACACAATTTTTAAAAAAAGATATTATTTTCGTTTTTTTTTTTACAATATAATTTTTACTTGGTGGTAAACCCAAATATTTTTGCTCAGCATTTCTCCAGAAAGGGGTAAATACTTTAAATGGGGTTCCATCATTCTTAGTAACTTCTTGAAATTCATTAAGTATATTTCCTTTAAAATATTTAAATTCAATTTCATTTTTTAAGAAAATATCTCTAATTTTTTTTCCTTTTGCAATTACGTCTGGCTCATAAATCTTGTTCCAATATATTGTAACTTCATCTTTTTTTTTTATTTTTGAAAATATATCTACTTCATCACCTGCTAATATTTGAAGATTAATTTTGTATTTAGATAATTCTGATTTAAATGTTTCCAAAGATTTAAATAGCCACCATTTTTGTGCTTCTCTCTTATTGTCAAAATCAGTTTTATTATAAATATATAATGCAATTACATTTTCATGATTTTGTGTAGCATATGAAAGGGCAGGATTGTGATCAATTCTAAAGTCTTCCCTTATCCAAGCTATTGCATTTTTTGTCATATAAATGTTATTTTCTACCTTTAGATAGCAGTTGTTTGTAAAGTTTAACATCTGCATTTCCTTCGCATCCAATGACAAGAATGTTGGAATCTTTGTTCAAATCTAATAATTTTTTCGCTTTAGAATTGTTAGCTAAACCTATCAGTGCAATAATCCCAGGAGTTGCACATTCACCTCCTACAATTGAACCTTTACTTAATTTTCTATCCTTTAGCATCGCTGTTGTTTTGGCAACATTTTTGTCAGCAACAGATACGCAATAGTTAGAAGTTTTTTTTAATATTTGCCATGGAACAAGTGACATTTCATTACATGACATCCCACCCATAATACTTTCTTTTTTTATTCTTATTTTTTTTAGTTTATTTGCTTTTACACTCTGAAGAACACAATCTGCTCTGTCAGGTTCAACAACAATTATTTTTGGAATTCTTTTAAAATATTTTGCTACACCTGCAACTACACCTGCTGCTAATCCTCCAACACCAGCTTGAACAAATATATGTGTTATGTAATGATTTGTTTGTTTAGAGATTTCTTTTATCATAATAGAATATCCAGCCATTGTAAGCTGGGGAATGTACTTATAGTTTTTAGTAGAGACGTCTTGAACAATTTGCCAATTATTTTTTTTCGAGAGTTTTTTGCATTCCTCTAACGAATTCTCATAATTTCCTTTAACCCTTATTACCTCAGCTCCAAACTTCTCTATTTCACGAACTCTTGTTTGGCTTACATATTGACTTACAAAAATTTTACACTTCAAATTTAATCTTTTTGCACCCCAGGCGACAGATCTACCATGATTACCAGCTGTTGCTGACGAAATTACCATATTCTTTTTCCCTTTAGATATTTTTTCTACTGCGTAGGCCCCTCCTAAAGCCTTAAAGGACTTTAAGTGAAATCTCCTAGACTCATCTTTATAAAATATATTATTAAAGCTTAAATTTTTCCTTAATTTATCGAGTGATAAAAGAGGAGTTGGTTTATAATTTTTCCAACCTGATATAGCTTTAAAAGCATTGGTGATTAGTGAAGCGGGAAGTTGTTTTAAAACATAGTTTCTTTTAAAACTATAATGATTATTTTTTAATAATTTTTTATATTTCCAGCTTTTAAGATTTTTTAAGCTTTTCACTTTAGCAATCTAGAGTATTTTGTCTTTCCCATTTGGTTATAGGTTTCGACTTATCAAATTTCTCTACATTATTAAATTCTTTAATTTCTGTGCTCCTTAGCTTTATATAACTATCAATTACATCAGTACCAAAAGCCTCATTCATCTCTTTATTTTGTTTCAATTTTTTTAATGATTGATCTAATTCATCAGGAAGTTTTGGAAGATCTGGATATTTTGCAAAGTCCTCGTACATATTACAATGAAGTGGTTTACCAGGGTCAATTTTATTTTTAATACCATTTATTCCCGCTGCGAGAACACTTGCTTGAAGCAAATAAGGATTAGCCGATCCATCCATTAATCTTAATTCAAATCTTCCCGGATCAGGAATTCTTATCATATGTGTTCTATTATTACCGGTATAAGATATACTACTTGGTGACCATGATGCTCCTGATTTTGTTGGAGGTGCATTAATTCTTCTGTAGCTATTGATTGTTGGATTGAAAAATGCAGATAGAGATGAAGCATGTTTTATTACACCACCTAAAAAATTATATGCCATTTTAGTTAGACCTAATTCATTAGATTTATCCAGAAATTTATTTTTCTTTCCATCCCAAACAGAAATATGAGCATGACAACCGTTTCCAGTTAAATTTTCAAATGGTTTAGGCATAAACGTTGCTCTCAGACTATGCTTTTCAGCAATAGTTTTTACCATGTATTTAAAAAATGTATGTCTATCTGCAGTCTTTAAACAATCTGAATAATCCCAATTCATCTCAAATTGGCCATTAGCATCTTCATGATCATTTTGATAAGGACCCCATCCCATTTCAATCATACAATCACAAATTTCTTTAATTAAATCATATCTTCTCATTAATGCTGATTGGTCATAACATGGTTTTGATTGAGTATCTCTTGGATCAGCAATGGAGCTTCCATCTGGAGATATCAAAAAATATTCACACTCCACACCAGATTTCATAGTCAATCCTTGTTTTGAGAGTTTTTTGATTTGTTTCTTTAACATCACTCTTGGTGAGGCATCTACTGGTTTGCCATTCATCCAAAGATCCGAGGCAAGCCATCCTACTTCCTTATTCCAAGGTAATTGAATTAAACTATCAGGATCAGGAATTCCAAACATATCAGAGTCCGCAGGTGTCATATCCAACCATGCAGCAAATCCTGCGAATCCCGCACCAGTTTCTTGCATTTCTTTAATTGCATGTGCTGGCACTAATTTTGATCTGAGAACTCCAAATAGATCAACAAAACTTATTAAAAAATATTTGATTTTTTTTTCTTTAGCAATTTTAAATAAATTTTTTGACACAAATTAGGTTAACATAGTTATTTGAAAAAGGAAAAAATTGTTTCCTTATATAGAATTAAATTTACACAGATAATTATTATAACTGCTATAATTACACCATACTTTGCTTTAGGAAAAACAACACCACGCATTTTAGTTGGTCTTAATTCTTCGTTATTATTATCTTCTTCAGGCATTATTAGTTAAGAAATAAAAATGGGCACTGTGATTAACAGTGCCCAAATTTTTAGTTTAAATTACCAATCGGTAATATTGCTTTTATGGTCATTTGGGCCATGTCTTTTTCTACCCAATCTTTCAAGCTCATCACTTTCAGATTTGGCAGTCAAAACAGTCCAACCAACCCATAAAATTATAGCTAGTATAACAAGTATACCTTCACTAGATCCAGCACCAGGATAAACAGCACCAACAACTTCTTCTGCTGGTTTATTTAGGTGATCTATCCAGTTTGTAACAGTCGCCATATATTTCTCCTTTACCTGGTTGCAGATGAAACTGCTTTTTCATCTGATTTAGCAGCCTCCATCATTTCATAATCTAGACCTGCTATTTCTACCTCTCGTGGGATTCTTAATTTACCCATACCCGCGAGAACTTTTGCAATAACATAGCCTGGTATTAGTCCAAGAACTACGAACATTATTAGTGCTCCTATGAACTGTCCTAATGGATTGATTGTTGCATAAGTAGTCCCATCCCACATAGCTCCAACACTATAACCAGATGAAGGATAACCATTTAGAACGAAACCGCATATTACTAGACCAATAAATCCAGCATAACCGTGAACTGCAACTGCACCAACTGCATCATCAATTTTGAACTTACGCTCAACCCAATAATGTAGTTTGTACGAAATCACAACACCGATCATACCAATGATCATTGCTTGAATTGGATGATATAAATCATTTCCAGCTGAAGCACATATGATACCTGCTAGTCCACTAGAGTATGTCCAGAAAGGATCACCTTTTGCAATCCAATAACCGGCTAATAATCCTCCTGATAATGACATCAAGAAGTTAAAAGTAATACCACTAAGTGTAGTAGGGGTTACATATATGTTTGTTGCCGTCCAATAACTTATGCCTTCCATACCGTATTCAGGCCCAAGATCAAATATTGGTATATTACATGCCGCATAGAATCCCCAGAAACCAGTATAAATTAGAAATAATCCAATCGTTACTAGCCAAGGATTTCTTGGTCCAATATTTCTTGGCTCACCACTTGATGAGAATTTTCCAATTCTTGGTCCTAAAACCATTAGAACTCCTAAAGCAAATCCACCAGCAATTGCGTGAATTACTCCTGACGCATAAGCATCATGATATCCTAAAAGTTTTAACATCCAACCATCAAAGTGCCATCCCCAAGCAGCATCAATTGTCCAGAATACAGAACCAATTGCAATTGCTAAAATACCAAATGCAAAAGTTGTAATTCTTTCAATAATTGCTCCTGAAACAATGGAAGCAGCTGTCCATGAGAAGAGTAGGAAAGCAGCCCAAAAGACACCAGAAATGTGATCTCCTAAATTGATTGCCATCAACTCACTTGTAGCAGTGTACCACGTAGCACTAAATGCAGAGTCATCTGTAATTAGAGCGGTACTTTCATTCATAATTGAAGGTGCTAACCCTGGTCCTGTTGGGAAAGCCCAGTAAATCCACCAACCAAATAAAAACCAAGTTACTGTTACCAAAGGTATCAGCATCGTGTTTTTCATAAGAGTATGTTGATGGTGTTTATAACGAGAAGCTCCAACTTCATACATACAGAACCCGACGTGAATTAAGAACATCAGTACCACTGTTACCCAGTAGTAAAATTCTGTAAATATAGTAGTAAGAGCACCTAACTGATCAGTCATATTCTCTCTCCATATTAGTTTTTGAAAGCCTATAAAATTTGGAAAGTTGTTACAAATGAAACAGTTCAATAAAACCTAATATTTACAATAGGTTTTAAAAAAGAATCAACTTAAGATTGTGTAATTAAAATTTTAGGTAAGCTTTTTTCAAATCAACAAGAGGATGTTTTGGAGACATTTGAAATTTTACTAAAAGTTCTCTTGCGATCATGTCTCTGTCTTGTTGGTTATCTGGTAATTTGATTGATGATGGGATTGTAACCCAACCATTAGCATTTCTACAAAATACAGCAGGTCTTCCTTCTTCATAACCCATATGAACATCTTCTAACCAATTCAAATCATCCCAGCCCATTGCCTCTACATACTTTTTAAGGAATGGTGTCATTTTTTTATAATCTGGCAGAAGATTAACGTCATATCTATAGCCAATAGATTGACCAATCATCTTTTCTCTAGCTGTTTCTTTTTTCTTTCCTAGCTGTTGGTCTTTAATAACTACTGATTTAGAAACTTTTTTTTTATTTTTTTTCTTAGCCATTTTTACCTCTAAATTTTATGAAAGTTATCTACTCCAACAGTATAATTAGTACCTGCTAGCGGAACTTTTGCTAAAGCTGATGCTTCAGAAGTAAGTGCTGCTAAATCCTCAGGTTCTAAAGAATGTATATTTGTTTTACCACAAGCTCTAGCTAACAACTGAGCTTCAAGAGTCATAGAATGTAAATAATTATAAACTCTCAATGCTGCATCATCAGGATTTAATCTTGCTCTTAATTTTGGATCTTGAGTAGCAACTCCTACAGGACATCTTCCAGTATGACAGTGATAACATTCACCTGCTTTTACTCCCATTTCTTTTTCAAAATTTGCTTCTGGAATATCTTTGTTACAGTTTAGTGCAATCATAGACCCAGTACCAATAGCTATTGCATCTGCACCTAAAGCTAATGCTTTTGCCATATCAGCACCGTCTCTAACTCCACCAGCATAAATCAAAGTTACTTTTCCAGTTTTTCCTACATCATCCAAAGCTCTTCTTGCTTCTCTAATAGCTGCGATACCAGGAATTCCAGTGTTTGCTGCAGCGATGTGTGGACCTGCTCCTGTAGATCCTTCCATACCATCTAGATAAATAGAATCTGGATCACATTTTGCAGCCATACGAACATCATCATAAACTTTTGATGCACCTAATTTTAATTGAATTGGAACTTTATTTTTTGTTAGCTGTCTAAGTTCCTCTACTTTTAATGCTAAATCGTCTGGACCTAACCAGTCAGGATGTCTTGCAGGAGATCTCTGATCAATACCTGATGGAAGTGATCTCATTTCAGCAACTTGGTCGGTTACTTTTTGACCCATCAAGTGACCACCCATACCAACTTTTTGTCCTTGTCCAATAAAAACTTCTATACCGTCAGCTAATTGTGCGTGATGTGGGTTAAATCCATATCTGGATTGAATACATTGATAAAACCATTTTTCAGAATATCTTCTTTCATCTGGTATCATTCCACCTTCACCAGAACATGTTGCGCTACCTGCCATTGTAGCTCCTCTTGCTAATGCGGTTTTTGCTTCATAAGATAAAGCACCGAAACTCATACCTGTAATATAAACTGGAATATCTAATTCAATTGGATTTTCACATCTTGGTCCAATAACAGTTTTTGTTTCACACTTTTCTCTGTAACCTTCAATAACAAATCTAGTAAGAGTTCCTGGCAAGAAAACTAAATCATCAAATGTTGGAATTTTTTTCATTAATGCCATTCCACGCATTCTGTATCTACCCAACTGAGATTTTATATGAATATCATCAATTACTTCAGGAGTGAAAATTGCGTTATGACCTAATAAGCTTTTATTTCTCCCACCGTTTGAACTTAAGTGAACGTCTGCTTTTCCTCCAACGTTACCATTAGTTTTTAATTTACCATTTTTTTTCTTTTTCTTCTTAGCCATTAAATTGCTCCTTTTTTCTCAGTAGGTTCTAAGTTGTCGTAATTCCAGAGTTTTTTACCTGCTACAATTTTTTTCATTTTACTTACATCAAAATTTTCACCAATCTCAGCAACCTTAAGCTTTCTCTTAAGCCAATCTTGATCACTTTTAGTTAAATCAGCATCTACTGCATCACTACCATAAGAACCAATTTCTCCACCTACGAAAATTGTCCCATCATACATCGAATCTCCTAGATTTATTCCGACATCACCTAATATGATGATTCTACCTCTTTGCATCATAAAGCCAGTAAATGCACCAGCATCACCACCAATAATTATTGTACCACCTTTCATATCAATACCTGTTCTTGCACCAACACTGCCTTTACAGATTAAATCTCCACCTCTAATGGCAGCTCCAAAACAAGATCCAGCATTTTTCTCAATTACAACTTTACCTGCCATTAAGTTTTCTGCACAAGACCATCCAACTCTTCCATTGATTCGAACGATTGGACCATCACATGAACCCATTCCAAAATATCCTAAACTTCCCTCAAAAATTAAATTTAATTTATTTAATATCCCAACTCCTAAACTATGTTTACCTTGTGGGTTTTTAATAACGATTGTTCCATATCCTTGGCTCATTAAATTATCTATTTCTTTATTTGCTTCCGCTGCAGTCATGTCTTTTACATCAAGATCAGTTCTTTTATTAAAATCAACATCATGAGTTCCAAAATAATAAAAGTTTTCTGCCTCATCGGGATTGAAAAATTTTTGTTGAGTTCTTCCTGTTAAAACCTCAGTGTGCATACCCATTGCTTGGGCTTTAGTTTTCTTTGAAACACTTTTTATATTTGCCATACTTTTACCTCTCCATCGAATGGATCATAAGTATCAATTTCTTGTGGTAAAATTGATCTTATTGCTATTTCTTCTGAACCCATCGCTACTAAATCGTCTGACTCATATAAAACTAAAGGCTTTGCCGCCATAGTATCTTTTGCCATTCCTAAAGAATCTTTTGTAGCTACAAAATAAGTAAAAACACCATCTAATCCAGTAAGAGACTCTTTCATACCCTCTTCAAGAGATGCTCCTTCTCTCATTTTTTCAGCTAAATAAACTGCGATAAGTTCTGAGTCACACTCAGACATAAATCTCATTCCTTTATTTTCTAAAGCTCTTCTATTATTCCAGTAATTTGTAAGCTGACCATTATGAACAACTGATACATCGCTAAACGGATAACCCCAAAATGGGTGAGCAGATTTAATATCTACCCCTGACTCAGTAGCCATTCTAGCGTGACCAATCGCATGAGTACCAACCAGTTTGTCTAGATTATATCTGTCACAAACCATTTTGGCATTCCCAAGATCCTTAATAACTTCTAAAGATTTACCCATTGAAAGTATCTCTACTCCTGGAATACTTTCTATTTTTTGTGAAAATTCTAATAAATCTTTTTTATTATATTCTATTTCGTATCTTAAAGAGTAAGGAAGTATCCTTTCTTCTTTGATAATTTTTGCACCCATTTCATTAAGATAACTATCAACAATCTTTTTTCTTTCATCATAAACGGACACATCCTCAGCAACTGATGTACTACCCTCACCAACGTTTTCTCCAACTTTGAAACGCATGATAAAATTTTTTCCATCAGTGTCTCCATATAAAGCATAACCCGTAGAGTCTTCTCCTCTATGTTTCAGCGCTTGCAACATACCTTGAAGCTCATGACCAACTTTTGAAGATTTTCCTCTATGAATTAATCCCGCAATTCCGCACATATACTTTTCCTCTTTCCGTATTTTTTATGGTAAACAATCTAGATAAGTATCTAGATCCCATTGAGTTGTTGCTCCTAAAAATCTTTCCCATTCATCATTTTTATACCAATGAAAAACTTTATACATTTCATCAGGCATAGCTGATTTAATTACCTCATCTTCTGATAATCTTTCCAAAGCTTCTCCTAAACTTAAAGGAAGTTTTTTTACATCCTTACCAGCTTTTTGAGCTTCATAAATATTTCTAGATTCAGGATCAGCTGGTTTCATTTTATTACTTATTCCATGATCACAAGCTTTTAATAATGCAGCACCTAATAAGTAAGGATTATGCATAGAGTCTACTGATCTATATTCAAATCTTCCAGGAGCAGAAACTCTTAATCCACAAGTTCTGTTCTGGTATCCCCAGTCAGCATAAACAGGTGCCCAAAAACCTTGATCCCATAATCTTCTATAAGAATTTACCGTTGAAGATCCTAACGCAGTTAAAGCTGGCAAGTGTTCCATTATACCAGCAATTGATTGTAAACCAATTTTACCTGGTAACTGCATATCTTTTGTATCAGGCATAAAAGTATTAGTTCCACCTTCAACATAACCAAATACCTCTTCAACAGCCGGTAAAGTTTTATGTCCAAGTTTGTTAGTTTTTACTTTTCCACCCTTCCATAAAGACATATTAGTATGACAACCACTAGCTGACACACCCATAAAAGGCTTAGTCATGAAACATGCAATTAAGTTATGTTCTCTTGCAACTTGAGCACATATTTGTCTATAAGTTGAAAGTCTGTCTGCATTTCGAAGTACATTGTCGTAAGTCCAATTTAATTCTAATTGACCTGGAGCATCTTCATGGTCACCTTGAATCATATCTAAACCCATAGCTTTTGAATACTCAATAACCTTCATAAAAACAGGTCTTAAAGATTCAAATTGATCAATATGATAACAGAATGGTTTAGAAAAACCTTTTCCAGTAGGCGTTCCATCCTCGTTTTTTGTAAGCCACATCATTTCAGGCTCTGTTCCAACTCTTAACTCAAGTCCATGTTTCTTCTCAAATTCTTCCATGAAAATTCTTAAATTTCCTCTACAGTCAGAAGTTAAATGTCCACCAGGATTATTTCTCTCTTCTCTGTTTCTGAAACATGTTACAAAAACTCTTCCTACTCTTTTGTCCCATGGTAATTGACAAAAAGTTTCTGGATCAGGGATACCAACTAATTCCATTGCTTCAGGTCCATAACCTATATAATTATTATGACGATCTAAAAATAAGTTTGCTGTAGCTCCGTATACTAATTGAAAACCTTTTTCTGCTGTTCTTTCCCAATGATCTGCAGGTATTCCTTTACCTACAACTCTCCCTGTTACAGAAATAAATTGATAATAGATATAAGTAATTCCTAATTCGTTAATTTTTTCTCTTACTTTTTTAACTTGTTTGTCTCTACCTGGTCGGTTTACATGCTTTTCTAGATCCGTCATTTTTCCCCTCAATGAATTATATTTTTTCAAGCGTAGCTGAAAAATTTATTAGTGTCTAGGCTTAGAGTTTAACTCCAAGGGAACGGACTGTTCGAAGTAGGGTGAAGTTCTCCCTTCTCGTAACGGTTGAATCTAAACGGTTTCAATAAATCACTTTCAGTACCAAGAATTTCTTTTGCAACAAGCTCTCCAACACCAATCATTTTATAACCATGGTTAGCATCGGCAATCATATATACGTTTTCAAAAAATCTATCAAAGATTGGAAATGAGTCTGGTGTCATGCATCCAAGACCACCTGATGGACCTTTTCTATATAAATCAGATTTTCCCTCAAATCTTTTTTGGCAATGTGCTAAAGCAGAGCACCACATATCACTAAACGCATCAGTGGTTTGATACTCTGGAGACTCAATTCCATAAGGATCAACATTTACCTGATCAAAATGTTTTTTAACAATGTAAGGTGATGTTCCACCTTGAACTCCTAAACCATCAATATCAGGCTTATAATAAATTCCCCAAATTTTATCTGTAATTAATTTTTTTGTTTTGTCTGAATATAATGGTGCAGTCGAGTCTACATGAACTACGGGTGGCTGTTTTCCATCATTTGTCTTTAAGAAATCTGGCTCAACACCAATAACACCCTCTTGAAGCATCCAATAAGTCCACATATCAGTTACATGCATTTTACCATCTTTACCTTTTATGTTTGCTGTTTTAGGTAATTCCAACATATTCCAAAAATCTCTAGCCCACGGACCTGCTCCAATTACTACTTGTTCACAATCGATTGTGCCTTTGTCTGTTTCAACTCCTGTAACCGCTTTACTATTACTTCCTCTTTTAAATCCTGTAACTTTCACACCTTTCATCACTTGAACACCATTAGAAGTAGATTTATTTTCTAAAGCTTTAATAGAGTCTTTATTAAATGCGTATCCACCCTTTTTTTCATGAAGAATTGAAGTTATACCTTGGGCTTGCCAGTCATCAAACATGCCTTTCATGTATTTCATGCAATCCTTTTCACCCTCTATAAAATCAGATTCATATCCTATTGCCTTTTGTTGCTCATAAATGCTCGCAACATCTTCATGCATAACCTCAGGTGATATTTGTAAATAACCAACTGGATTATATTTAAATGCTTTTGGATCACTTTCCCAAACAGAGACTGAGTGGGCCATCAATTCTCTCATTGCTGGTTGAAAATAATTATTTCTAACTACTCCACACGCAATTCCACTTGCTCCAGCAGCAGTGTCTTTTTTTTCAAGGACTACAATGTCACCAGGATTTTTATAAGTTTCAGATAATTTCCAAGCAGTACTTAAACCGTGGATACCTCCACCGATTATTACTACTTTTGCTTTTGTCGGTAATGACATATGCAAACTTTATTTTTCGTGCGACTTAAATATATAGTTTTTTATATATATAAAAAATATAAGTAAAACTTGTACAAATATTAAAAACTCAGATGTTTTAGTGTTTCTAGATAATTATTGAACTCGTTAATAAAACTTTCACTTGGTTTAATGTGCTTTTTTCTTTGATCATTTGAGGTTTTTTCTAAAAAGAAAAAACCTTTTTCACAAGCCTCATTTATCATCAAAGCTGACTTTGGACGCGAAGTTTTAAATAGTTTAGTCTTAAGTTCTTCAACAGTAAGATTTTCTTTATATTTATATGCATGCATCACTAAAAGCATCATATGATAATGTGAAGGTGATTTTCTAAAAAAGTAATTACTAGAAGTATGAGAAAGTTTCATCTGATCTTCCCAAAATTCCAATAAATCCTTTGCTGATTTTGGCATTAGGATCTGACTCTTGTTTTCTTCGGATCGAAATGTGGAAACCCAACTACTTTTGCAGTAATTCTTTTTTGATGACCATCTATTTTACCAACCTCAACTTCAGTTCCCTCAATTGAATATTGTGTATCAATTCTACATAAAGCTATATTTCTATTTAAAGTTGTGGATAAACAACCACTTGTTATTACACCTACCTGAGATCTTCCCACGTGTACACAATCACCATGTCCAGCTGCTTCTTTACCAATAAGTTCTAGACCCACAAGTTTTTTTTGAGGATTTGCTTTTCTTTCCTTTAAAACTTCTTTACCAATAAAATCCTCCTCTTTAGTTTTCAATGGAACAGCAAAACCTATTCCAGCCTCAAAAGGATCTTGTTGACCATCAAATTCATTTCCAAATAAAATTAGACCAGCTTCAATTCTAAGTTTATCTAAGGCTGCAAATCCAGCAGGTATTAAACCCTCATCTTTTCCAGCTTCCATAAGTTTATCCCAAACATCAGATGCATGTTTTGGATGACACCATACTTCATAACCAAGTTCACCAGTATATCCAGTTCTTGAAACAATCAATGGAATACCCTGAAGGTTTTCAACTCTACAAATGGTAAATCTAAACCATTCTAACTCTTCAATAGTTGGTTGTGTTGGTGGAGTAAAAATCATTTTTTTTAATATCTCTCTACTTTTTGGACCTTGTATTGATACGTTACTTATTTGATCTGTTGAATTTTTTACGTTGACCTTAAAGTTTTTCTTTTTAGCTATTTCTTTAAGCCACTCACCACCATATTCATCCCCACAAATCCATCTAAAACCAGTTTCACTAAGTCTTAATAATGTTCCATCATCAAACATCATTCCATTTTCATAACACATTGCAGAATAAACAACCTGACCAACAGCAAGTTTTTTTATATTTCTTGTAAGTGTATAGTTCATTAATTCTTCAGCATCAGGACCTATAATTTCAAATTTTCTTAAAGAAGATAAGTCAATTAAAACTGCTTTTTCTCTACAAGCGTTGTACTCTTCAACAACTCCGTGCTTAGTATAATCATTAGGTAGCCAAAAACCTCTGGCATCGATAAAATTTCTTGTAAGCTTTGATGTCTTTTCGTAAAAGCCAGAGTTTCTAGTAAGTTTTTTTTCAGAGTCTGTTTTCATTCTAAAAGCAAATGATTTTGAAAATTCTTTTTTTTTATCGTAAGTTCTAACAAAAATATCAGTTGGATTCCACGAGTTGCATGCATCTATATCACTAGGACAAGCTGTTGTTCCAATAGTTAAATCTTTTAAAGCCCTGAACATTACATAATCTCCAGGTCTTGCATACGATTCATCTGAAATGACTGAATTTAACCCTGTAGCCGAAGTATTAAAAAACAAATTGATAGCTTGCCAACCCTTTTGTTTTTGGACTCCATACTTAGCCATAGCATTGTTTAAGTTATCAGAACAATTAGCATGACCGAAATAACCAGCATCCTCATAGTATTTTGAAGTACAAGCAAGATTAAATGTATCATGTTTACCTACAGTATCTCTTATAACTTCAACCAAGGGCTCATGATCAGTGTCATAAAACTTTGAAAATAAACCAGGACCTGGAAAAGTATTTCCCATAAAAGTTCGAGTGGTTTGCCAATCAAGACCTTTTTCAATTTTCTTATCAAGTTTTTTTGTATCGAATGCCACAAAATCAGAACACTGTCTTCCAGCCGGACTTATCACTTGAATAAAATCTCCCTCCTTAACCTCAAATGAAATGGCGGTTTGCCTTTCTATATTTTCCT
>CACDZR010000011.1 GCA_902557235.1 uncultured Pelagibacteraceae bacterium
TTACTTTTTAATTTAAATAAAAAAGAAGTAATATATTTTTTTCCACTAAATTCAGGTTGTAATATTTTTTTACCCATAACAAGAAATCTTGTTAAATTTCCTTTCTCATTCTCAATATTATTTTTTATAATTTCTAAATTATATGTTTTAGCACTTAATGAAGAGGCTATTGCAGCTTTAGATTTATCTTTGCTTATTGAAACCATCTCTGCAGATCCAGCCGTGTCAGCTCTTACATGTTCAGTGAGATTATTAGATTTTATAAATTTTGAACATTGTGAAAGTGCTTGGGCATGAGAATAAACATCTTTGATCCCTGAAACTTTAGTTCCAGGTATCCCCAATAAATTATGTTCTATTTTTTGAAAATACTCTGCATAAATGTTTAATCTGTATTCAAATATTAAATATTCAATTCCAATGTTACCAGTAATTCTATTAGACTCTGGAATTATAATTTTTGAATTTGTATCTTTTGATGCTTGAACAAAACAATCATCAAAAGTTTTACAAGGCACAACTTCAGCTTTAGGATCAATAGATAAAGCAGCTAAGTGTGAATAAGCTCCAAAAGTTCCTTGAAAATAAATTTTACTCATTAAGACTTATATTCCATAATTTTTTTTATAGCCATAAAATCCTCTTCAGTATCTACTCCAATTGGTGATGATTTTGCAAGAGCTACGTTAATATTTATATTATTATCTAATGCTCTTAACTGCTCTAATCTATTTTTAATTTCGTTTTGAGACTGTTTGAAAGAAATAAATTTTTTCAAGATTTCTACATTATAACAGTAAATTCCTAAATGATGATAAGTCTGACTATTTTCATTGTCTAATTTTCTCATAAAATTTAATGCTCGAGGAAATTTTGTATAATCTAAACTTTCTTCCGTAATTACTTTAACAATATTATGATTTTCAAAAATTTTTTTATCATTGATTTTTGCTGCCAAGGTTCCTAAATCACGTTTGGTCTTGATCATGTTGCTATTTAAGTTTTGAATATCCTCAACATTCATCAATGGTTCGTCTCCCTGTAGATTCATCACTAATTCTGCATCTTTTCTACCTAGCTTAACCAATGCTTCGTAAATTCTATCAGTTCCTGATTTATGATTATTACTTGTTAGGATTGCTTCTCCACCATTCTTTCTTACATCTTCTACAATTTCTTGATCTTCTGCAGCAACAAATACCTCTCCAATATCAGCCTGTTGAGCAGTTTTGTAAACATGAGAAATAATGGATAATCCATTAATTTTCAGCAAAGGTTTGCCGGGTAATCTTGATGCTGATAACCTAGAAGGAATTATAACTAATGTCTTCATTTTTCTTTCAATTTTTCATTACAATATAAATAGAGGCAAAAATGTACATTAAAAATATAAGCAATTTTATATTTATAGTGCTATATGTTCAAAATAATTTTAAGAAATGGATTCTTTCGAGCTAAATAAAATAATAGCTGCAATATTAATGGTAGCACTTCTAATAATAGGTATTGGAAAGCTTTCAAATGTTATCTTTCATGTTGAAAAGCCTGAAACACCTGGTTACTCAGTTGAGGTAGAGCAGACTACTGTTGCAAGTTCGGAAACAAGTTCACAAGCAACCGAAAATAAAATTGATATCGCCGCACTAATCGCTATGGGAGATATTACTACTGGAGAAAAGGTTTTTAAAAAATGCGCTGCATGTCACTCTATTGTAAAAGGTGGAAAAAATAATATTGGTCCAGCATTGTATAATGTCGTTGGTAGAGATGTGGGTGCTGTAAGCGATTATAAATATTCTAAAGCTCTTGCAGCCTACGGAAAAGCCTGGACTTTTGAAGAACTTAACGGGTACCTAGTTAAACCAGCTAAATGGATTAAAGGAACAAAAATGGCTTTCGCTGGGTTAAGAAAAGAAAAAGATAGAGCCTCTGTTATTTTGTACTTGAATCAAAATTCAGATAATCCATTGCCATTACCTTAATTTTCCAAAACAATAAAGTAATATAGATTTTTGAACATGGACCCTGTTAAGAGCTTGTTGCCATACTTTTGATTGTTTGCTCAAGAAAACATTATCATCTACCTCTTTACCTCTAGGTAAGCAATGAAGAAAAATGCAATCTTTTTTTGCAAAGCTCATTAATTTTTTATCTATCTTAAATTTTTTAAATTGATTCAATTTTTTTGATTTATTCACTTTATCATTCATAGAAATTACTTTATCCGAAAAAATAACATCTGCTCCTTTTGCTGCTTTCTTTGCATCATTAAAAAAATGGATTTCATTTTTATTATCTTCAATATATCTAATTATTTTTTTACTTGGTTTATATTCATTTGGACATCCAATACTCAGTTTGAATGAAAACTTTATTGAGGCAGCAATTAAGGAATTTAAAACATTATTAGAGTCACCTATCCAAGTAATATTCAAGGTTGATATTTTTTTTTTTTTAATTTCCTCCACAGTAAAAATATCTGATAAAATTTGGGTAGGATGGGAACTGGGGCTTAGGCCATTTATTATAGGTATAGATAAATGTTTTTTAAATTCCTCTAACTTTTCATCACTATCGGTTCTAAGCATAAAAGCGTTTCCAAAATTAGATAAAATTTTCGCTGTGTCTTGAATGCTTTCTCCACCCTTTGACAAATGAAGTTCATCTGGTCTAAGCGTTAAAGTGCTACCACCCAGTTGCTTAATTGCTAAATAAAAACTCAATCTAGTTCTCAGGCTAGATTTTTCAAACATTTGTATTAATAACTTTCCTTTTAATGGTGCCCCTTTGTCAATCTGAAGATTATCTAATTTTTTTCTCAATTTTTTTCGTCTTTTTGCGTCTATAAGGATTTTTTTTAATTCACTTACAGGAATATCTTTTAAGTTTATAAAATTTTTCATTCTAATTAAGTTCTTTACAAACTTTATTAATGATCTTTAACGCTAGATCTAATTCATTTTTTTTTACATTTAATGGGGGAAGTATACGAATAACGTTTTCTGAAGCTCTAATAGTAAGCAAATGATTTTCCATGAGTTTTTTAATAAAAATTGTTTGATCTTTATGTAGTTGAATACCTATTAAAAAACCTCTCCCTCTTATACTTTTAATTATATGCGGATATGACTCTTTAATGTTTTTTAATTCAAGTAGAAAATATTTTGATAAATTTTTGATATTTTTTAAAAATTTTTTACTTGAAACTATATCCATTACTGTATTTCCGACAGCCATTGCCAAAGGATTTCCACCAAAAGTAGAGCCATGGGTTCCTGGTACCATTCCAGTTGCAACTTTTTTATTCATTAAAACAGCACCGAGTGGAAATCCGCCGCCTATTCCCTTTGCAATTGGGACAATATCAGGTTTAATCTTTGACTTTTCAAATGAAAAAAAACTGCCTGTTCTTGAAATTCCACACTGTACTTCATCAAAAATCAATAATATTTTTTTCTTATTACACAATTTTCTTAATTCTTTTAAACACCAATCTGGTATCACCTTAATGCCTCCTTCTCCCATGATTGGTTCGATCATTATGGCTGCAGTTTTATTTGTAATCTTTTTTTTAAGTGATTTGTGATCTCCAAATCTAAAATGGTCAAATCCTGGTATTTTTGGCCCAAATCCTTCGGTCATTTTTTTTGATCCACTTGCGTAAATTGCAGCTAGTGTTCTTCCATGAAATGAGTTTTTTATACATAAAATTCTATTTTTATTTGGTTTTCCAATGGAATAAAAATATCTTCTAGCTACTTTTATTGCTGCCTCTGTAGCCTCTGCTCCACTATTTTGGAACATAACAAAATCTGCAAATGTTTTTTGGCATATCTTTTTAGCTAATTTTTCTCCCTCTGGAATTTGAAATGCATTTGAAACATGCCAAAGTTTTTTTGATTGATTGTTTATTGTTTTTATTAATTCAGGATGTGCATGTCCCAGAGAATTGACTGCTATTCCTTGGACAAAATCTAAATATTTTTTATTATTTTTTGTGTATAAGAAACTACCTTTTCCATACTTAAAAGAGATTTTTTTTCTATTATAATTTTTTGCTAAATAAGTCATATAATTTATTTATATACCTCTATATTTAAAGATTTATTGATACAAGCCAGGATTGAAATTTTTTTTATTTTTTTTGTTAATAAGTTTAAATATAAACTTGTTATTATCTCAATTAGACCACTATATAGTATTTAAATAATAAATTAACACATTATATAGTTTTAATATGAGTTGGACTGAAGAAAAAGTTGAAAAATTAAAAGAACTTTGGGGTAAGGGCAATACTGCTAGCCAAATTGCAGAAATTATAGGTGGAATAAGTCGTAATGCAGTTATTGGAAAAGCTCATAGATTAAATCTCTCTGCAAAAATTAAAACAAGATCAGCAACTACTAATCAGAATCCAAAATCATATCAAGAAAATAGCAAAATTAGAACAAGCAGAAATAGGAGAAGTAAATTTAAATCTTTGATAATTGAAAAAGATTTTGAGCCAGAAAATCCAAAACAATTAGAGGAACTAGATGACAACTCGTGTAAATGGCCAATAGGACATCCGGATGAAAAATCTTTTTATTTTTGTGGTCGAACATCTTTGAAAGATTTTTCCTACTGCAAGCTACACTTATTATATGCCTATCAGCCAAAGAGTAAAAAAGAAGACATAAATGATAAAGAGGAAATTCAAGAATACATTGAAAAAAAAATTCAAAATGGCTAGCTAAAATTTAATTTTTTTTTTCAATATCTTCAAAATTATATTTTTCTGTGGAAAATTCTCCACCGTCTCGCCACATATAAGAATATTTTTTTACTTCATCTTTAAAATATAATCTACCTGGAAAACCAATATCTGAATTAGTCTTATATTTGCCTGATGGGATGTTGTCATATTTTAATAATCTCAATTGATCTTCGGTAAGCAATGGTTTTGGAAGTAACTGAAAAAATTTTGCGGATAATTTAGCAATAGCTAGCGGAAAAGGCAGTAATAATCTTTTTTTGTTTATCAAATCTAATAGAATTTCTAAAATCTCTTTGAATGTTAGAGTCTCTGGACCAACACATTCTATAATTTGTGTATTGGATCCTTCTGAAATAATATGATAAATAATATTTGTTAAATCTGAGCAATGTATTGGCATGAACTTGGTTTTTCCTGAGTAATAAAGTGGAAAAATTGGGAGCCTATTTAATAATGTCATAAATTGTGTACTAAATTTATCAGAATTAGAAAATACAATGGATGGTCGTAAAATTGTGCTTCTGGAGAAATTATTTAAAATATTTTTTTCTCCTTCAAGTTTTGAAATTGCATATTTTGAGTCTATCGCTTCATTTACTCCAAGTGCAGATATATGGACAAAGTGTTTTAAATCATATTTTCTACAAAGTTTGGCTAATAAGGTTGGAAAAATTGTGTGAATATTTTTAAAAGTGTTTCCTTTCCTTTTTTCGTACAAAATTCCTATTAAATTAATACAATAGTCTGCTTCGGTAAATAACTTTTCAATTTTTTTTTCATCAAAGATATTTGACTCTACAATATCTATATAACCTGCATTAGCTTGTGTTTTTATCTTCAAACCTCTTTGATGAATATTTCTTGTAACTACAGTAACTCTAAGGTTATTTTTAGTAAGTTTTCTGATTAAGAAACTTCCGATTTGACCACTTCCGCCAAAGATTAGACAATTTTTTGCTTTCATATATATATGTTATTAAAAAAATGGATATTAAACTTCACAAAAATGACTTACCAGATGATTTGGATTTAGGCAATTTAATAGCTATAGATGGTGAGTTTATGGGGTTGAATATCAGACGTGATCCATTATGTCTTATCCAAATCTCTAGTGGCAACTCAGATGCACATATAATTCAGCTTGATAGATTAAATTATAAAGCCCCAAATTTAATTGATGTTCTTCAAAACGATAAAATCACAAAAATTTTTCATTATGGAAGAGCAGATTTGGCTTTTATAAAATATTATCTTAAAACTGAAACTAATAATATACTTGATACAAAAATTGCCTCAAAGTTATCCAGATCTTACTCGGATAACCATTCTTTAAAGACACTTATAAAAGAATTTATTAATGTGGATATAAGTAAACAATTTCAAAGCTCTGATTTTGGTGGAGAACTCACTCCTGCACAATTGAAGTATTGTGCAAACGATGTAATTTATCTTCATAAAATCCACGAAGAGCTAAATAAAATTCTTATTCGCGAAAATAGATTTGAATTATACAAAGATTGTCTTAAATTTCTAAAAACAAGAGTCGACTTAGACCTTGCTTTATTTAAAGATGATATATGGGCTCATTAAATAAAAAAATTAATTTTAAAAAAATTGCGAAAGAAGTAATTGACTTAGAAATTAAAGCTTTACAAAAGTTAAAAAAAACTTTGAATAAAAATTTTGATAAAGCTGTTAGTGCAATTGTCAATTGTCAATCGAAAGTAATTTTATGTGGGGTTGGAAAAAGTGGAATTATAGCTAACAAAATTTCAGCAACTCTCTCTTCTATTGGGACACCCTCTTTTTCTCTTGCTGCAAATGATTGCTCACACGGTGATATGGGTAGTATAACTAGAAAAGATGTTTTGATTTTAATTAGCTATTCTGGAAACTCTCTGGAGTTAAAAAATATAATAAATTATGCTAATCGAAACAAAGTTTTATTAATTGGAATTACATCAAAAAAAAATTCTGATCTTTATAAAAACAGTGATATTGGTTTAATAACTCCAGAAGTCAAAGAAGCAGGTCTAGATATTATCCCAACATCCAGCACAATAAATCAATTAAGTATTGGAGATGCTTTGGCTATTTCGACTTTAAAAAAAAAGAAAATTAATAATTTAGATTTTAAAAAATTTCATCCCTCTGGAAGTCTTGGAGAAAAATTAAAAACTGTCGAAGATTTAATGTTAAGAAAAGACAAAATACCTTTTATAGATGAAGATAAACTTATGACCAAAGCATTAAAAATAATGACAGAAAAAAAATTAGGCACACTTATTGTCAGAAATAAAAAGAAATATACCACAGGAATAATTACTGATGGTCAAATAAGAAGGTTCAATTTAAAAAATATAAATCTTAATTCCCTTAAAGTAAAAGATGTTATGACCAAAAACCCTATAAAAATTGACAAGAATACTTTAGCTACAAAAGCACTTGCAATAATGAATGAAAAAAAGATTACGAGTCTTTGTGTATATGAAAAAAAAAAATTTTTTATTACAATAGGAATTGTACATATTCATAATATTTTAAATAAAGAAATTTACTAATATAAATGGATATAAAAAAAGTATTTCAATATGGTCTTTTAATATTTCTTATTTTGGCATCTTTCTTATTTTATAATCAATATTTTACTGACGATTTAAAAAAAAATGAAAATAATAAAGTAGAAAATATATTAGAAAAAAAAAAGGATGAAATTAATCCAAGTGATACAGACAAAAATGTTATAGAAAATTTAAAATACGTTTCAGAGGATTTATTGGGTAATAAATATACAGTTACTGCTCAATCAGCTACTTTAAAAGAAGATAAATTAAATGAACTTCAGCTTTTTGAGGTAATTGCTCAAATATCTAGGGAAAATCAAGAGACTATTTATATTAAATCTAGGTCAGCCAATTATAACAAAGTAACCAACAACACTGTTTTCAAAAAAGAGGTCAATGTTAAATATGGAGATCAAACCATTGACTCGAATATCTTAAATCTAAATTTCAAAGATAATTTGATAGAAATTTTAGAAAATGTTTATTATGTCAATAAAAATACAAATATTAAAGCAGATAAAGTAGAGATTGATTTATTGTATAAAAAATTAAAAATATCTATGATTAATAAAAAAGATAAAGTAAATATTACTAGTAAATATTAATTATGGCGATTATTAAAAAATTTCGTATAAAAAAATTCAAGCAAGAAAAGGAGTTATTAAGATTAGAAAAAATTTCTGTATTTTTTGGTAAGCGTAAAATCTTAGAAGATTTAAATCTAATTTTAAACGAGGGAGAAATTCTAGGATTATTAGGGCCTAATGGAGTAGGAAAATCAACAATTTTTAATATAATAATAGGGCTATTAAAGCCAAATTACGGATCAGTGTTTATTGAAAAAAAAAATGTAACACAAGATCCAATATTTTATAGAACAAAAAATTATAAAATTGGATATGTGCCCCAACACGGAGGTTATTTTCACGATCTTACTTTAAGAGAAAACTTAAAAGCAATAAGTGAAATAGTAATCAAGGATAAAAAATTAAGAGATGAAAAAATTAATCTTTTAATTTCTAAATTTGAACTTGAGCCCTTACAACATATAAAGGCTGAATTTTTATCTGGGGGACAAAAAAAACGCTTGGTAATTTCTTTAGCATTATTAAGTAATCCTAAAATTTTATTACTTGATGAGCCATTTGCTGCTTTAGATATAATGACAATTAAAAATTTACAGCAAATAATTGTTGATTTGCAAACTCAAAATAATATCTCAATAATTTTATGTGATCATCAAGCAAGGGATTTGCTAACTTGCGTAGATCTAGCAATTGTATTATCAAATGGCAGAGTAGTTGCAAAAGATACTCCTAATAATCTAGTTAGAAATATTGATGCACAAAATGCATACTTTGGTGACTCTTTTAAGATCAATTAACTTATCATCATGTCTAATTTTGTAAAAATTAAGAATAAGATAAATAGATTTAATAAAGAATTATCAATAGAAGGAGATAAAAGCTTATCAATAAGATGGGCTCTATTATCCTCTCAATCTCGTAAAAAAAGTAAGGCGTCAAATTTATTACTTTCAGAAGATGTTATGAGTACTTTAAATTGTCTTAGAAAACTTGGAGTAAAGATAAAGATTTCAAAAAATTTTTGTGAAATAATTGGGTTGGGCCTTAATGGATTCAAATATAAAAATAATTTAATATTGAATGCTGGTAATTCAGGGACTTTGGGTAGACTTATATTGGGTTTATTAGTTCACTCAAAAAAAAAAATAAAAATTAAGGGAGATAAAAGTTTATCAAAAAGAGATTTTCTGCGTGTTATGAAACCATTAGAAAATTTTGGAGCAAGATTTGATAGCAATTATGGAAAACTTCCAATTAAGGTCCAAGGTACAGATTGCTCAAAGCCAATAAAATATTTTGAAAAAAAAGGATCTGCACAATGTAAAAGTGCTGTAATGTTAGCTGCTTTAAATACATCTGGTGAAACTATAATTAAAGCTAAAAAATCAAGAGATCATAGTGAGCTACTTTTTAAACATTTAAAGTTACCAATAAAAATTATAAAAACAGATAAATTTGACATTATAAAAATTAAAGGGAAACACAGTATACCCTCCTTAGATTATAAAATTCCTTCTGACATAAGTTCAGCAGCTTTTTTTATTGTTTTGACTGCACTTACCAAAGGCTCTAGTCTTAAAATAAAGAATGTAAACATTAATCCTTCTAGATTAGGCGTGTTCTATATTCTTAAATTGATGGGTGTTAAAATTTCTAAATATAATATCAAAAATTATAAAGGTGAAAAAATTGCTGATTTAAAAATAAAAAGCACAAATAAGATTAAGCCAATCAATTGCCCTATCAAATTTAATAGCTCAGCTATTGATGAATTTTTATTAATTTTTTTGATTGCTGCAAAAGCTAATGGAATTTCATATTTTAAAAATTTATCTGAATTAAATCAAAAAGAGAGTCCTAGGCTTAAATGGGGTTCAAAAATTCTAAATAAAATAGGAATTAAAAATGTAGTTACTAAAAATAGTATAAAAATTTTTGGTAACCCAAATTTAAAAATTAGCAAGAAAATCATTATAAAAGATTTCTTAAAAGATCATAGAGTTTTCATGACAAGTGTTATTGCAGCTCTCTCATTTGGAGGTGAATGGCAAATATTTGATAAAGAGTCTATAAATACGTCATTTCCCTCTTTTTTAAAAAAGATTGACTATTTAGGTGCAAAAATTGGCTAGTCTTGCTTAAAGGTAAAAATAGTCATAAAATTTTAGATATTCATGTAAAAAATATTATTTTTTTTGATTTTGCCTAAATTTCATTCTTGATTAAAACCATTATTTTATCTAAATATTCAAAGTTTTAAAAAAAAATTATAACATAACTGGCTAATTATTAATGGAAATATACAAAGACCTTTCAAACCAAGCTTCCAAAGAGTTTGAAAAATTATTAAACAATCAATTCACAAAGAATACTATTGAAGAGGGAAAAGTCATTGAGGGCAAAATAAATAAGATTACAGAAAAATTTGTATTTTTATTTATAGAAGGGTTGAAAAGTGAGCCAGTTTTAGATGTTAACGAACTTAAAAGCATGGGTCTAACAGAGAAAATTGCAATTGGTGAAACTATTTCAGTTCTTTTAGAAAAAATAGAGGATAAGAATGGTGATGTCGTTGTATCTGCAAGTAAAGCACAAAAAATTAAAGGTTGGGATAAACTTGTTCAAGCATATGAAAAAAAAGAGCCAATCATGGGTAAGATTACATCAAAGTGTAAAGGTGGATGCATTGTAGAACATTTAGATACAGGTTCTCTCATGTTTTTACCAGGATCACAGATAAGTGATAAACCTCTTAAAAATATAGATCATCTTATGAATGAACCGCAAAAATTTGCGTTAATAAAATTAGATAAAGTTAGAGGAAATGCCTGTGTTTCAAGAAGAGAAATAATTTCAACATTTAAAAAAGAAGATAAAGCAAAAATTATTGAAAAATATAAAGTTGGCGACATTATAAAAGATGCAGAAGTAAAAGGTTATAGTTCTTTTGGATGCTTTTTTAATGTAAACAATGAGTTAGATGTTTTAGTGCATTTACAAGAAATATCATATAGCCGCGTTAGTCATCCTGACGAAGTATTTAACATCGGTGAGAAACATGACTTAAAAGTAATAAGTGTTGACAAAGAAAAATTGCAAGTTGGTTGCTCTATTAAACAGTTATCCCCTGATCCATTTGAACATATTGAGAATTATGAATTAAAAAAAATCTACAAAGCTAAAGTTGTTAAGATTATGGACTTTGGGGCATTTTGTGAATTAGAACCTGGATTGACAACATTGTTACACTCTAGCGAACTTAGTTGGACGAAAAAAAATACTTCAATAAAAAAAATGTTTAAAGTCGGTGATGAAATTGACTGTGTTATAACTGAGATTGATAAAACTAAAAGACGTGTTGCAATTTCCCATAAACTCACAAAGGAAAACCCTTTTGAAACTTTTGAAAAAAAACATCCTGTTGGATCTGAAGTGAATGGGGAAGTAGTGAATAAAAATGAATATTCTTTATTCATAAATGTAGAAAATTTAGATATTGATGCCTTTTTACATTGCAATGATTTATCATATTTAGACAATAGCGAAGACGAGTTAAAAAAATTTAATAGGGGTGATAAAATTAAAGTAAAGGTTTTAGAAATTAAAACTGATGATCAAAAAATAAGAGTTGGTTTAAAACAAACTCAACCAGATCCATTTAACTGGTTTGAAAATAAGAAAGTCAATGATGTTATAACTGTAAAAATTGTTTCTACTGACAGCAAAGGACTGATCGTGAGACCAGAGGGATGTGATATGGATTTTATTATAAAAAAAAATCAAATAGCAATAAATCCTGCAGATGCGAGGACTTCTAGATTTACAGGTGGCGAAAGAATTGATTGCGCGATCTCAGAATTAGATTTCGGTAAAAGAAAAGTAAACTTAAGTATTAAATTATTGGAAGAATTACAAAAGAAAGCGGCTTTGGAAAAATATGGATCAGAGGGTTCTGGAAAAAATCTACCGTTTTCGACTCTTTCTGAGGATTTAAACAAAAAAAATAAAAAATAAAATTGGCGATTGTAAAATCAAAGCTTTTAAAACAATTATCAAAAAACTATCCTAATTTTTTAAAAAAAGATTTAGAAAAATTTATAAATATCATTCTAAAAGAAATTAAAATTTCTCTAAGACGTGGAGAAAGAGTTGAGTTAAGAGGTTTTGGAGTTTTTTCCTCTAAAGTTCAAAAAGCCAGAATATCAAGGAACCCTAAGACAAATAAAAAAATTGATACACCAGAAAAAAAAACAATTCACTTCAAAATGTCAAAAGATTTGTTTAAAATTTTAAATGATGAAAAAAAATAAAATATTTGTTGCTTGTGATAGCACTAATATTTTTAAAATAAAGAAGATTATAAAAGAAACACAAAATACAAGATTAAAAGTTGGATATAAGTTCGGTTTAGAATTTCTTAATTCAAAATATGGAAGAGGCTTTATATCCAAATTAAAAAATGAAGTAATATTTGCTGATCTTAAAATCCACGATATTCCAAATACTTGTGTATCGACTATTAAAGCAATCAAAGATTTGAATGTTAATTACTTAACTATTCATATTGGTTCTGGCTTAGATGCTTTAAAAGCTTGTAAAAAAGTATCTGGAAAAACAAAATTAATAGGTGTTACAACGCTTACTTCTTTAAATGATAAATCTTTAAAAGAGATTGGTTACAGTAAAAATATTAATCAACTAGTTGTACATCAAGCAAAATTAGCAAAAAAAGCCAACTTAGATGCGATTGTCTGTAGTGCTCATGAAGTTGGAATTGTTAAAAAATTCTTTAAAAAGGAAGTAATCACTCCTGGAATAAGATTTAAAAGTAAAAGAGATGATCAAAAAAGAATTATTACTCCTAAACAAGCATATAAGAATGGTAGTGATTGGCTTGTAATAGGAAGGCCTTTAACAAAAGGCAATATAAGAAAAAATGTCCAAAAATTAATTGATCATTTGAATAAATGATCAACGATTTAAAAATTTGTGGTATCGCAGATCCTAAAACTTTAAATTATATTTTAAATCACCCATATCCACCAAAATTTATCGGTTTCATTACAAATTACAAAAAAAGCAAAAGATATGTTACATATGAAAATCTAAAAAATTTAGTAAACGTTGATAAAAAACATAGTAATTTTGTTTCGGTGCTTGTGAGCCCAACAAATGAATTATTAGAAAAAATTAAAGATCTAAATTTTGATTATTACCAGCTTTATGATGTTGATCCTGTCAGAACTATTGAAATTAAGGAAAAATATAAAATTAAGATAATTTCAGCCCTAACAATTTCAAATAAAAAAGATGTAGATAGATATAAAGATTATTTAAAAATTTCAGAAATAATTCTTTTTGACTCAAAAGGTTACCATAGGTCTGAAAGCTTCGATCATAATCTGTTAGAACAGGTACCTAATGAGGTAAATAAAATGATTGCAGGAAATATCCAAATAGATGATATTCCTAACTTTAAAAATAAAGGCTTCATAATTGATTTATCTGGATCGATTGAAAATAATGAGGGGAAGAAAGATATTAATAAAATTGATAGATTATTAAAATTATTTGCAAAAAAATGAAGCTTAAAAAAGGAATACCAGTTATAGATCAAGGAGATAAGCTCGGATTTTGGGGCGGTAAATTTGGAGGAAATTTTGTCCCCGAAACATTGAAAAAACCTATAGAAGATTTAGAAATTCTTTTCAATAAACTTAGAAAAGATAAAAATTTTATTAATGAAAGAGATAGGTATTTTAAGAATTGGGTTGGTAGTCCTACTCGTTTCATAAAATTAGAAAATTTAACAAAGCATGTAGGCGGGGCTCAAATCTGGTCTAAAGTTGTATCTGATGCAAATGGAGGCGCACATAAAATTTATAATGCAACTGTTCATTGTTTGCTTGCGAAGCGCTCTGGAAAAAAGGTAATTTGTGGAGATACTGGTGCTGGGTATGCGGGTAAAATGTTGAGTATGGCAGCTAAAAAATTTGGTTTAAAGTGCAAAATTTTCATGGGTGCAAAAGATATTCAAAGACAACAACCTAATGTAAGAGCAATGAAAAAAAATGGAGCAGAAGTAATTCCTGTATACTCAGGAAGTCAAACTCTAGTAGATGCAGTATCTGAGTGTATGCGTTACTGGGTTGCAAATTGTGATAAAGTTGCCATGTGTGTTGGCAGCACCGTTGGCCCAGCTATTTTTGTTCGAATCTGTGGATGGAGTACAAGTCAAATATCAAGAGAATTAAAAACTCAATTGATTGATGAGTTTGGATCGATCCCAAAGAAACTCAAACTCTATAATTGTGTTGGAGGAGGAAGTTCTAGTTTTGGTTTTTGGAATGAATTTATGGATTACGATAAAAAACAATGTGAATTTATTGGTGTAGAAGCTGGTGGACCAGCAAATAGTAAAAAGCACGCAGCACCACTAACATATGGATCTAAAATAGGAATTCTCCATGGTGCAGCTCAATACGTTAATCAAAATACCGACGGTCAAATTGAAGAAACTGAGTCAATTTCTGCTGGACTTGATTATCCTGGCATTTCTCCACTTCATTGTTTTCTTAAAGATACAAAAAGAGCAAGATACACTGCAGCAAGTGATGAAGAAGCATTAAACGCCTATAAGGTAGTAACAAAATTTGAAAAATTAAGACCCTCCTTAGAACCAAGTCATGCTTTCTCAGTTGCAATAGCGGAGTCTAAAAGATTAAGTAAAGATACAATTGTTGTAGTTAATAGTTGTGGAGATGCTTATAAAGATCGAGGGATTATAGAGAGAAGATTGGGGAAAAAATATGTTTAATCCAATCAGTCTCGCATTCAAAAAAGCTGCAAGTGAAAATAGGCCTGCTCTATTAACTTATACTGTCGCTGGAGATAGTTCAAAAAAACAATCCTTGGAGATATTAAAATCAATCTCGAAAAAGGTTGATATATTGGAGATTGGTTTTCCTCACAACACTCCAGTTGCCGATGGAAGTCAAATTCAAACAAGCTCATATAGAGCAATCAAAAATGGAATTAAAATTAATGATATTTTTAAAATTATAAAAGATTTTAAAAAATTTGATAAAAATAAACCAGTTATATTAATGGGATACTATAATATGATCTTTCAATATGGTGAAAACAAATTTTTAAGAAAATGTAAAATTTCAGGAGTAAATGGATTAATAGTTGTAGATTTGCCATGGCCTGAAAATAAGAAATTTGCAAGTAAATGTAAAAAAAGATCAATATTTTTTATTCAACTACTATCACCGACTACAACTAAAAATAGGTTAAAAAAAATAATTAAAGACTCTCATGAAATGATTTATTTCATATCTATGCTTTCTACCACAGGAGGAAAGCTTAAAGTTTCCTCTAAAGAAATATTGTACAACTATGATAAAATAAAAAAAATTAACTCAAAAAAAAATATTGTAATCGGTTTTGGTATCACTGAAAAAACTATAAAATCACTCAAAAAAGCTGATGGTTTAGTAGTTGGGAGTGCTATTTGTAAGGAAATAACAAATTCTATAAAAAAAAGACAAAATCCGGTCACAAATGTTTATAATGTCGTAAATAGATTAAGAAATAAAATTAAATGAATTGGATAACAAAAATAATTAAAGCTGGTGAAAAAATAAAAACAGCTATTCATAAAAGAGCAACTAAAGAAGAAATTGCAAAAAGTGATTGGACTAGTTGCTGTAAAGGACCAATTTTAAAAAAAGACTTAGAAGAAAATCTTTGGGTATGCCCTGATTGCAATAAACATCACAGAATAAACCCAAAACAACGATTTGATATTTTTTTTGGAAAAAACAACTATGAAATTTTTAAAACACCAATTCCAAAAGATGATCCACTAGATTGGACAGACTCTAAATCTTACAAAGATAGATTAAAAAGTGCGAGAAAAAAAACAGGGCTGGATTGTGGTATGATGGTTGTTTTTGGCTCAATAAATAATATTAAAGTTACTGCAGTTGCATCAGATTTTGAATTCTTAGGTGCTTCAATGGCAGCTGCAGAAGGTGAAGCATTTTTATATGGTATTCAACATGCTATAGAAAACAAAACTCCTTTCATCTGTTTTAGTTCTGGGGGAGGAATGAGAATGATGGAGAGTTTGATTTCGTTGTCTCAAATGACAAGAACAACAATGGCTATTAACGAACTAAAAAAAAATAATCTTCCTTATCTGGTTTGTTTAACTGATCCAACTGCTGGAGGAATTACAGCCTCTTACGCGATGTTAGGTGACTTGCATATCGCTGAGTCTGATCATGCTTTAATTGCTTTTGCTGGAGCTCGAGTTATAGAAGGAACGGTTAAAGAAAGTTTGCCAGAAAATTTTCAAAGAAGCTCTTATGTTCAGAAAACTGGGTTTGTGGACTTAATTCTTGATAGAAAAGATCTTCAAGAAAAAATGGGGATTTTAATTTCAATTCTATTAAATAAGAAACCTGTTATAAACACTGAAGAAAATGAAACTTCAGAAGATAGTCAATCACTTACAAAAGCTGCATCCTAAAGAAATAGATTTAAGTTTAGATCGTATAAAAATTCTTTGTAAAAAATTAGGTAACCCTCAAGATAAAATAAAAGCAATATCAGTGGTAGGAACAAACGGTAAGCAATCCACCATTAATGCAATTTTTTCGATTCTCAAAGAAGCAAAAATAAAATGCAATGTTTACACAAGTCCTCACATTCAAAAAATCAATGAGAGGTTTATTTTTAATAATAATATGCTTAACGATGATGAGTTAATCGACCTTTTTGAAAAAGTTGAAAAAATAAATGATCAAAATCCCTTAACTTTTTTTGAGGCTTTGTCTGCTTGTTATTTCTATAAAGCTGCTCAATATCCTAATAATATCAATTTAATAGAAGCAGGTTTATTTCATAGGTTTGACGCCACCAATATACTAAAAAATAACTTAGCAAGTGTAGTGTGCTCTATTAGTAAAGATCATCTTGATTGGTTACCAGAGGATAAACAAACTATTGAAAAAATTGTATTTGAAAAAACATCCTCTCTTTTAAATTCTAATATAATTATATCTAAACAAAACTCAGTTAAAACAACTGAAAGTATCAAAAAATCAATTGCACAAAACTTATCTAATAAATTGTTCTTTAATGAAGATTATAGTTATTTTAATGGAGAAAATGGTTTTTTCTATTATGAGGATAAATTTGGTGGCTTAAAACTACCATTACCAAATATTCTTGGACAGTTTCAATTAGAAAATATATCAGCAGCAATAGCAACTATAAGACAACTTAATTTAGAAATTAAGGATGATGATATAAAAAAAGGAATTACCAAAATAGAAAGTATTGGCAGATTACAAGAAATAAAGTCTGGGAAAATTAAAGATTTAATTAAAAATAACAAATTACTGTTAGATGGAAGTCATAATGAAGATGGTGCTAGAGTTTTAAATGAGTATCTACAAACTTTAGATTGTAATAAGCATTTTATTATAGGAATGATGTCTAATAAAGATCATGAAAAATATATTAGTTACTTTAAAGATATTTCGTCCCTAACCACTGTTGATATCCCAAATCAACCAAACGCTATCAGTGGTAAAAAATTAAAAGAAAAATTTAGGAATGTTTTAAATGTTAAATATGAAAAAAATATTGATCGAGCAATTAAAACCTTGTCACTTGAAAAAAATGATATTTTAATAATTACAGGATCTTTGTATTTAGCAGGTGAAATATTAAACTTAAATTAGATATTTTTTTCTAAAAACTCTTTCATATGGCTTTCTGGTACGCCACCAACTTTTCTATCAACCTCAACACCTTTTTTATAGATTATCACTGTTGGAACACCTCTTATTCCTGCAGCACTTCCCGTATTAATGCCACCATCCTCTATATCTGCGTAATAAAAACCAGCTTTGTCCTTATACTCAGCTGCAAGTTTATCCATAATTGGTTTTAGAGACTTACAAGGGCCACACCAAGCTGCACTGAACTGAATTACTGAAACATCCTCACTTTTGATTTTGTTTTCAAAATCTTCATCTTTAAAATCTATAAGCATAAATCTCTTTTATAAACTTGTATATTAAAGTCAACTAGGCAATTTCATATTTCTTTTCAATAGACATAATAAAATCGTTTATTTCATCTAGTTTTTTTAATTCTATCTTGTCATCTCTTTTATCTGCTTGATCTCTCAAATAGTCAATTTCATTGTATGCCATATTAACAGTTTGCCATTTCTCTTTATTCTTGCTTAATATACGTCTAGCAATTTCACTTTTAATATTTTTATATAAATCGGGTGGTAAAATTTGAGGTGCTTCTTGATAAATTATTTTTTGACCAAACCAACTACATCTTTTATCTGTAAATTTATCTAGTAATCTCAACTTATCTTCCCAAGATGAACTGTGCCAAGTTTTAAAAAGAGCTGTATCTTTATTGGGGATAAATTTTTCATACAAAGTTTCTTCGGGTAATAGATCTTCTTGGGTTTTAGTTTGCTCTTTTTCCTCTGCTGCTTCTCTATTTATAATTTGTATATTTTTACAAAAAATTTCACTGTTTCTTATCATTTGCGCACGTCTTTTAATCGTTTCTAAATCAAAGTCTAAATAAGGTTTCTGTTGGAGCGCAAACTCTTTATCCAAAATTACTGGAGCTTTATTAGTTTTTAAAACTCTCAAAGCCTTGGGACTATATTTTTTTAACATATCTCTCAATTGATTTACCGGTAAGTTTAGTAGTGGTTCTGGATCTCTTCTTAAATCCCAAACATATCCCCAAGATGCGTAAGATGGATGAAAACAGTGATTAGGATGTAGTGTGCAAGTGAGATACATCATATTTCTACCCTTCACATTTTCAAAAATAGTATAGATGCCTTCATTTTTTAAAAACGTTTCTACGCTTGTTTTAGTTGATGTTTTTAAAAATGTTTCCCAATTTTCTTTATGTTTATCTTTAATAATTCGAAGGATTTTCAATGAATTTTGAGCATCAACATAGGCTGTGTGACTTGCTGAAGTGTCAAAACCTTGCATTCTTGATAAAGATTCTAATGCTAGGCTTGGGTTACCTGCTTCTGTTAATTCTGTTTTTAAAGTTTCAGGATTTAAGGTTTGAGCTGCTCTGGCTATGTGTAAACCATCATGTTCACTATTAGGCGATGAGTGAGTAGCGTAAGGATAGCGATTGCCCTTAAAAAAATTAAAGTGAAACATTCTCCGGTCAAAATTTAGATTTGACCAACCCATAAACATTGCTGGCGCACATTTAGAGAAAAAGTTTTCAACAGCACCTAAAAAGTCATAATGTGAATAATTGCCTTTAGTTAATAAATCAATGCTAGTTGAATTAACAAGTAAAGCCTTTGCACTTGGCACCTCGCCTTCCGGCATTCGCCCTCTAACATTTAATTTTCCAATTTCTCTTAAATTTTTATCAACTACAACAGCTCCAACTTCTATTATAGATCCCCATATTGTTGAATTTGTTGTCTCTGTATCGTAAATTACAATCTTATCCATTTTTTATTAAACTAAATTATTCATCTCGTTAAATTTTTTTAATCTCCCTAAAAACAAGTTTTGATATGTTGTTAGTTCAGTCCCTTGAATTTTAAACTCTTGAAATAAATTATCCACTGTACAAACTAAAATAACACATGCATTGATATTTGAATTATAAACAACATTATGTGCTAATGAATAGGCGGCAGTTTGTAAAAACCAAGAGTCTATATACTCTACTTTTTTTGGTTTGTTGGACTGTTTGAAATCAATTATTGTTTCTTTTCCCTCATAAACACCTATGCAGTCTGCTGTGCCTGCATATTTCTCAGGATAATACATAGTGCACTCCACACCATATATTTCTTCTAATCTGTTTGTTAAGCCTTTATCAATAATTTCTTTTGCCATTTTTTTATATTGCTCATTGTCTTCAAAGAAACTTAAATTTTCTCTACCTAAAAGAAAAGACTCTAGATAGCTGTGCATTTGAGAACCTCTGTTACTTGCTGCCTTTGTTATAGCTTCAGCTTCTTTGTGACCGGTTCTCTCTCTCCAATTAGCTAAAGCTGCTTTATCTTCCTCAGATTTTGTTGCATCAAGTATTGAAGTTACACTCGGTAGCTTTGCTTCTCCTAATACGTATCTTCTTATTCCATCTTCTGTCGCTCTTGAACTTGTAGGATAGTCATATTTTTTGTTCCAACGCATGTGATTTCTTATAGTCGGTATTATCTGAAAAAAGAAATTATTTTTTGACTTGTTTATTTCTTTCAACAAAACTCTCAACGTTCTCTGATAGAACAGCTTTTTCAACTTGCTCGGGATCTTTTATATTTTCTAAAGTTCTAGTAATTGATCTTGCGTCTTTTCCAAAACCATCAACAACCGTCATAGCCTCTTCAAGTTTTTTTCTTAATTTATAAATATTATCAAAATGACTAGAAAATCTCGTACTTATAGTTTTTAAATGGTCATAAATCTCTGTTGCGTGTTTTGAAATTTTAAGAGACTGAAAGCCCATGTGTAAAGACTGTAAATAAGCTGAAAGAGTATTTGGGCCACAAATTACTATTTTATATTTTTTCATTAATTCTTGAGTTAATAGCTCTTTTGTGCTCGGGTCTTGATACTCAGTTAATTCTTTATAAAGACTTTCTGTAGGAGCGTAGACTATTGCAAAATTTGAAGTTTTGGGAGGAACAATATATTTTTCCATGACACTTTTAGCTTTAGCCTTAAATGCACTTGATAATTTTGTTCTAGCATCAGCGACTGCCTTCTTATCATCTGCCTCGTACGCATCTGTAATTGCCTTAAATTTTTCTACTGGAAAATGAGAGTCTACCGGAACCAAAACATCTCCTTGAAGCTTGATTGCAAATTCTACATTTTCACTTGTATCTTCTTTCATTTTTACATTTGTCATATATTGAGATGCAGGTAATAAATCTTTAATTAGGGCATCCAAAGAATACTCAGCTAGAGTTCCATATTTTTTGACCCCTGCTAAAATTTTAGTAATTCCCTCTTGACTTTGATTTAAAAGCTTTACTTGTTCATTAAAATTACTAACCTTCTCATCAACTTTAGTAAGTGCCTCGGTCATATCCTTTGTAACCCCAGTTGATAAAGAATTAAATGAGGTAGACATCGAACTTAGAGATGTATTGATTGTAGAGTTTAAGCTATCTTTTAATCTAATGATTTCAGCATTCAAATTTGCGATTTCATTAGCCTCGTCTACTCTGTTCTCTTTCTTGGACTTTATATTTAAATACAAAATAGCCAAGATTGCTCCAAACATTAAAATCAAAATTATTAATAAAATCGTGTCCATGATTCGTAACCTGTATTATAAGGGATTTTTATGGAATTATATCTTATTTTGAAAATTATTCTCATATACTTTAAAGATGAATTACTTAGAAAGTAATTTAACAAAGTTTTTTAAACCTTTTTTTTTACCCTTTTTTTTTGAAGTAAAAATACAAGCTTGAGATGTTAAGATTTCTCCATCTTTCAATATACGTAGGTTATTCGCTCTAAGAGTCTCACCTGTGGATGTAATGTCAGTAATTAATTCAGCTGAACCAGTAAAAGGGTACGCCTCAGTAGCTCCTAAACTATCAACCAATTTAAATTGAGTAACACCTTTAGAAAATAAAAAATCCCTGGTTAAATTTGGATACTTAGTTGCAACTCTTAATCTTTTTTTCTTTTTGTCTCTAAATTCAAATGCAATTTCTTCTAAGTCAGCTATTGTTTGAACATCGATCCAAGGATCCGGTATTGCTACAACTAAATTAGCTTTTCCAAAATTAAGTTTTTTGATAACATTTACTTTGTTTTGAGTATTCATTTCACTTTCCTTGAATAAATCAAAACCAGAAAAGCCGATATCTAAAGAGCCATCTCCTAATCTTTCAATAATTTCTCTAGCGTGCAAATATAAAATTTTTATGTTCGATGTATTTTTTATTGAACCTATCAAATCTCTTTCTCCTCGCTCAGAGATAAGCTTTAATCTTTTTTTAGTAAAAATTTTTAAAACATCTTTTCTCAACCGTCCCTTACTAGGTATTCCTATATTTATTAAATCTTTCATAATTGAGAGTTTAAGTTAAAAGCTGCTCCAACTGCTGGCACTTGTTTTTTTGAACCAAGATCAGAAATTAATTTGTCATAACGACCACCATTACAACAATTGATAATTTTCAACTTTGATTTGATGTCTATCTTAAAAACTATGCCAGTGTAATACTCTAACTGTCTACCAAAGGCGGTTGAGAAAACTACATCTAATTTAGATATTTTATTTTTTGAGACAGGAAAATATTTCTGATCAACAAAAAGGTTTATTTTATGTTTTTTAAAGAATTTATTTAATTCCTTTGCAGCTTTATTTATTGGACATTTAATTTTTAGAAACTCTTTAATAATTTTTGATGTATTACTTCCTTTACTTGCTCTTCTTGGGTCCTTTATCTTTTTATCAAACCTTTCTAAAATTTCTTTTAATGTTCTGCCTGCAACAATTGATGATTGATCATCCTTTAACATTTTTAAATATCGTCTTTTATCAACCTCAACAATAGTTGGATCCACATCAGAATTTGTCTCTAATCTTTTTAATAAATCACTGAAATAGTCTTCTCGCCAAAAATGTCTTGTAAGTCTTAATTTCCATCTTTTCGGTATATCTAATTTAGATATTAAAAGATTAAAAATTTCCACATTGCCAATAGTGAGTGTACCAGTTGAGTATTTCAAATTTTTTAGTGATTTAAGTGATGTATTTATTATTTCTTTATCATCATTTTTTTCATCTTTTGATCCTATAATCTCAAAACCAACTTGATTTCGGATTATAGAATCCTTTTTATTTTGAGATTTTCTATAAGCCTGTCCGCTATAAAATATTTTTTCTTTACCCTTTAAATTGTTTTCTAAATATCGAAGACAGGACACAATGGTAAGATCAGGTCTCAAACATAATTCATTACCTGTCTGATCTGTGAATGAAAAAATAAATTTTCTAAAACTTTCACCAGATCTTTGAACTATATGATTAGTCTCAATAACTGATGGTAATTCAATATATTTAAATCCTTTAGACTGAACTGATCTAAGGATTTTATTAGACAAATTTTTTGATTTCATTTATTAAATTTTCTTTTGGAAATGTAATTTGTTTATTCTCCCCTTTAGCCCCAAGTAGATTTTTTAATGTTATTTTATTATCTTTAAA
>CACDZR010000012.1 GCA_902557235.1 uncultured Pelagibacteraceae bacterium
AAGGCAGCACATAAAGATGTTAAAGCTGCTGAAAAGTTAGATAAAGCTTTAAAAAAAGCAAAAGGAAATGAAAAAAAAGAACTAAAAGTTATAGAAAAGTTCGCAAAAAAAATGAACAAAAGTCCTAATGGCCAAAAAGTTAAGACATTAGTGGCGATTGCGAGATCTCTTGGCTATAGCGCTTCTGTAGGTGCTTTACAGGCTAACTTTGGAACCCCACAAGAAACTGGTATCATTGATTTACAAAATCAAATAACTGATTTGAACAATCAAATTGCATTAGATTCACAAACTTTAGTGGATTTAAATAATCAGTTTGCAGATCTAAGTACTCAAATAGAAAACCCAGATTTAACTGAGGAGGAAGTCGCAGACTTACAAGCTCAAATAGACACAGTTCAAACTGAAATATCTAATTTAGAAGCAGATATAGCTAATGCTACTACTGATTTAGCTAACACTGAAACTGAATTACAAGAAACAGTTGAGTCAGTTAATATAGGTAATAGAGATAGCAGCTGGACATCAATCAATCTTGATACAAATAATGACGGGATTCTTGATGTGAATGACATTTTATAAAAGTTATTTAATAAACTAATAAAAAAAGCCCCAATATTTGGGGCTTTTTTTTAATCGAATATATAATAGACTTGAACGTCATAGTTAATAAAGGAGAAAAAACATGAAAAATAAGCAATATAACAGACTTTTTGACTGGTCTTTAAAATTAGTAATTGCTACAATTTTTTCATTTTCACTTATTAACAGTCCCATTCTTTTTAAACTGACTGATATTTCTGAATTTGGATCTGTAGCTTTCGCTAAGTCAAAAGAGGAAAAAGCTGCAGACAAAGCTGCTAAAGCAGAATCTAAAGCTGCAAAAAAAGCATCGAAGGCTGCGGATAAAGCTGCAAAAAAAGCATCGAAGGCTGCTGATAAAGCTGCAAAAGAAGCATCGAAGGCTGCTGATAAAGCTACAAAAGAAGCAACTAAAGCAGCAGAGAAATCTGCAAAAGAAGCAACTAAAGCAGCAGAGAAATCTGCAAAAGAAGCAACTAAAGCAGCAGAGAAATCTGCAAAAGCTGATGAAAAAAATCAAAAGTTTACAATTAAAACCGATAAAAAGTTTGATAAAGCTTTTGAGAAATATGCAAAGAGTATAGCTAAAGCTCAGGACAAATATTCTAAAGCAGTAGATAAAGTCTTAGCAAAAAACCCTAAAAATCAAAAATACAAAATAGATAAAGCAGATGACAAGCTAGTGAATAAGTTATCAAAAGCTGATGATAAATTTACTAAAGACATTACTTCAATATCTAAGAGGATAAGTAAAGAAGAAACAGCTTCTCTAATTAATAGTGGTTGGGTTAATGACAATGTTTTTTCTAAAGACTTTGTAAATCACGGAAAAAGAGTCTCAACTTATGTTCAAATTGCTAAAGATCAAGGTTTACCAGCTTATGTAGGTGCCTTACAAGCAAACTTTGGTAATCCATATGAAACAGGAATAGTTGATTTACAAAACCAAATAACTGATTTGAATAATCAAATTATTCAAAATAATGAGTTAATTGGAACTTTGAATAATCAAATTGACTTAAATAACCAAACTATTGATGAAAATCTTGCAACAATAACTGCTCTACAGACTGAAACAACAACTTTAAATAATCAGTTAACAGATTTAAACAATCAAATAACTGATCTTAATATTCAGTTAAATAATACTGAATTAACCGAAGAAGAAGTTGCTGGTATTCAAGGACAAATTGATACTCTTAATGCTAATGCTATAGAGCTTAATACTCAAATAGCTACAACAGAGACTCAATTAAATACTGCTCAAAACGAGGTGACTACTTTAGAAACAGAGATAGCAAATTCAACAAATGAAATAGCTAATCTTGAGACTGAAATAGTTAACGCTACTAATAACATTACAACTACTGAAGCAGAGTTAACTTCAACAATTGAGAATGTTAAACCTGGTGTTGGTGTTGATACTGGTTGGGAAACAGTAAATCTTGATATCAATAATGATGGAACAGTAAACGAAGCAGACCTTGGATCATAAAATAAATATACTCCATATTAAAAAGCCCCAATTTTATTTGGGGCTTTTTCTTATATATTTATTTTTAATTTTATTTCCTACGAAGATAAATGCATCTGAAACAGAATTAGAGGAAAGGTTGTACGAGCGTATGACAGATTTTGTTACTGAGAAAGCAACGGAAAATTTACTTATTGCTTTAGAAACTAAGGAGGATGGATCCAAACACACTTGGAATGCTGCAAGATACAGTGGATATATTATACCAATATTAACTTTTATAAATGAACAAGGATATTTTTGTAGAGATTATTTAGAAGTTTTGATTAGAGATAGCGAATATAATATTTATGAAAATAAAGCATGCAGAGATCATGATGGAGCCTGGATCTGGATTGAAACAACTTCTGCAAATCAATCAGAAGGAGGACAAAGAACTCTTGCTGATTGGCTAAAAGATAGAAAAAAGTCAAAAGAATAAAATCTTCTTATATAAACTTTTATAAATTTACTTAATTTTAAAATACTGTACTTTATTGATATGTCAGAAAAGTCACTAAATGAAATAAGAAAAACGTTTCTTAAATACTTCGAGAAAAACGATCATAAGATTGTTGATTCTAGTAATTTAGTGCCAAATAATGACCCAACCTTAATGTTTGCTAATTCAGGGATGGTTCAGTTTAAAAATGTATTTACTGGTTTAGAGAAAAGAGAATATCAAAGGGCTACTACATCACAAAAGTGTGTTAGAGCGGGTGGAAAACATAATGATCTAGAAAATGTTGGTTACACACCTAGACACCATACTTTCTTTGAAATGTTGGGAAACTTTTCTTTTGGGGATTATTTTAAAGAAAGAGGTATTGAACTTGCATGGAATTTAATCACTAAAGATTTTGGTTTAGACAAAAATAGGCTTTATGTAACCGTTTTTCACGAAGATGATGAAGCCTTTAATTACTGGAAGAAAATAGCGGGTTTTAGTGATGACAGAATAATAAGAATTGCAACATCGGATAACTTCTGGTCAATGGGTGAAACTGGCCCTTGTGGTCCTTGCTCAGAAATATTTTATGATCATGGTGATCACTTAAAAGGTGGATTGCCAGGAACCAAAGATCAAGATGGAGATCGTTTTATTGAAATTTGGAACTTAGTCTTTATGCAGTATGAGCAAGTTTCAAAAGATAAAAGAATAGATTTGCCAAAACCATCTGTTGATACAGGGATGGGGTTAGAGAGAATTGCAGCTCTCTTACAAGGCACACATGATAATTATCAAACTGATCATTTTAAGAAATTAATTAGCTCAATATCTGAAGCAACAAAAGTCAAACAAGAAGATAAGAATATATCAAGTTTTAGAGTAATTGCTGATCACTTAAGAGCAAGCTCATTTCTTTTGGCTGAAGGAGTTTTGCCTTCAAACGAAGGTCGTGGATATGTTTTAAGAAGAATTATGAGAAGAGGAATGAGGCATTCTCATTTGTTAGGATCTAAAGAACCAATTTTTTATAAAATTTTTAACTCGTTAAAAAATGAGATGTCAGGAAACTATCCAGAGCTTGAAAGGTCTCAATCTTTAATCAAAGAAACTTTAAGAATGGAGGAGGAAAAATTTTTAGTTTTACTAGATAGAGGTATCAAAATTTTGAATGATGAAATTGCAAAAATAGACAAAGTTTTACCTGGGGATGTCGCTTTCAAATTATACGACACCTATGGTTTTCCATTAGATCTTACCGAAGATATTTTAAAGAATAAGTCATTAAAAGTTGATCATCAGAAATTTGATGAATTAATGAAAAAAAGCAAAGAACTTGCAAAAAAAAATTGGAAAGGTTCTGGAGATAGTTTTGAGGAAGCAATTTGGTTTTCAATTAAAGATAAAACTGGTCCAACAGAATTTTTAGGTTACGAGTCTAATCAGTCTGAGGGTGTTGTATTAAACTTAATTAAAGATAATAAAGAAACAAAGTCTTTATCTTTTGGTGAAGAGGGAATGATTATTACTAATCAAACTCCGTTTTATGGAGAGTCAGGAGGACAACTTGGTGACAAGGGTACGATTGTTTCTGGTAATTCTGTTTTTGAAGTAGAAGATACGCAAAAGAAACTTGGAGACTTATTTGTTCATTACGGATCTTTGAAAACTGGAGAAATAAAAATCAATGATGTAGTGGAAATGAAAATAGATGTAGAGAGAAGAGATAATCTAAAAGCTTATCATTCTGCAACCCACTTACTCCATGAGTCATTAAGAAGAACTTTGGGTAAACATGTAATGCAAAAAGGATCATTAGTTGCCCCAGATAGGTTAAGGTTTGATTTTAGCCATATGAAACCTATTACTGATAAAGAGTTAGAGACTATTGATAAATTAGTTAATGAATATGTTTCAAGTAGTTCTGAGGTAACAACAAGAATTATGACACCAAAAGCTGCAATCGAAAAGGGAGCGCTAGCTTTCTTTGGAGAAAAATATGGTGAAGAAGTCCGTGTAGTATCTATGGGAAAAGAAAAAGAAGCATATTTTTCAACAGAGTTATGTGGAGGAACGCATGTCAAAAATACTGGTGATATTGGAAAATTTAAAACTGTAAGTCAATCGTCTATTGCCGCAGGTGTTAGAAGAGTTGAGGCTCTTAGAGATAAACAACTTGAGGATTTTATTAAGAATAAAGAAAAATTATCAACTTTATCCACTCAAAAAGATGAAGACACTATTAAAGATTTGTCATCGCAAATTATTAAACTTGGAGGCAAACCAAATGTTGATAATAAAGATTTAAAAGAAATTATAAAAAATCTTTCACGACAACTTGAGCAACTCAATGTTAGTTCAGTTCTTCAAGATAAAACTAAAAACATTATTAAAGATGATAAGATAAATAATATAAAAGTTAGATTTCAAAAAGTGCAAGATTTACCCCCTAAAGATTTAAGAAAATTAGTTGACAATGGTAAAAAAGAATTAGGCAATGGTATTGTAATTGTTTTTGCAAGTAGTGAAGATAAGGTTGGCTTAGCAGTTGGTATCACTGATAAATTAGTTGATAAATATGATGCAGTAAAATTTGCAAAATTAGGATCAGAGACAATTGGTGGAAAAGGCGGTGGTGGTAGAAAAGATTTTGCTCAAGCAGGGGGTCAAGATAAGAGCAAAATTGATGAAGCTTTTGAAAAAATTAAGTCTTTAATTTAATTTCTTTTTTAAATTATTATCAATTTCATCTAGAAATTGATTAGTGGTTAAATACTTACTTGATGGCCCAACTAATATTGCTAGGTCTTTGGTCATAGAACCACTTTCAACACAACCAATACAAACTTGCTCAATTGTATTAGCAAACTTTATAAGATCATTATTTCCATCTAATTTACCTCGGTGAGCTAAACCTCTTGTCCAGGCAAAAATTGAGGCAATAGGATTGGTTGATGTTTCTTTTCCTTGTTGATGCATTCTATAATGTCTTGTGACAGTTCCATGTGCTGCCTCGGCTTCCATAATTTTTCCATCAGGAGTCAATAATGTACTTGTCATTAAACCAAGAGAACCATAACCTTGAGCCATCGTATCAGACTGAACATCACCATCGTAATTTTTACAAGCCCAAATATATTTTCCACTCCATTTCATTGCACAAGCCACCATGTCGTCAATTAATCTATGTTCATAAGTAATTTTTTCTTTATCAAATTTTTCTTTAAATTCTTTATTAAACACTTCTTCAAATATATCTTTAAAACGTCCATCGTACTTCTTTAGGATCGTATTTTTTGTTGAAAGATAGACAGGCCACTTTTTTATAAGACCGTAGCTAAAACAAGATCTTGCAAAATCCTCTATAGATTTATCTAGGTTATACATAGAAAGAGCAACACCTGGTCCAGTAAAATTAAATACTTCATATTTAATTTCATCTTTACCATCCTCTGATGTCCACTTAACTTCCATCTTTCCTTTACCCGGGACTTTAAAATCAGTTGCTCTGTACTGATCACCAAATGCATGTCTACCAATTACAACCGGATCTGACCATGAAGGCACTAATTTTGGAATGTTAGAACAAATTATGGGCTCTCTAAAAACAGTTCCACCAATGATATTTCTTATTGTTCCATTTGGTGATCTCCACATTTTTTTTAAATCAAATTCTTCAACTCGTGCTTCATCAGGGGTGATGGTTGCACACTTTATACCTACACCAATTTTCTTAATCGCATTAGCAGAGTCTATTGTAATCTGGTCATCAGTATCATCTCTACTCTTCATACCCAAATCGTAGTACTCAATGCCGATATCAAGATAAGGAAGGATTAATTTTTTTTTAATAAATTCCCAGATTATTCTGGTCATTTCATCACCATCTAACTCTACAATGGGGTTTTTTACAGTAATTTTGCTCACTTTATTTATATCTTAATAATTGAATTTCGTAATTTTATATACATATTAATGAAAAATTATCAAATAGAAGAACATGTTTAGTAAGATATTTCCAAAAATTCACGCTGAGGGATACAAGTTCCTAGTTATCTCAGGAATTATTACAATCGTATTTTATAGTTTTAGTAATTTTTTAGGTTTAATTGGTTTAGTTTTAACAATCTGGGTTTATTATTTTTTTAGAGATCCTGACAGAGTAATTATTGAAGATAATAATTATCTGGTTAGTCCTGCTGATGGTGAAATCATAAAAGTTGAGGAAGCCGATGGTCCAAAAGAGCTGGGCTTAGAAAATAAAAAATTTAATAAAATTAGTGTTTTTATGAACGTATTTGATTGTCACGTTAATAGAACTCCATGTGCTGGTAAAATTGAGGAAATTTTATATAAACCTGGCACATTTGTGAATGCTTCTCTTGATAAAGCAAGTGAAGATAATGAGAGAAATTATTTTAAAATAAAGGACACAGATAATAATGACATTATAGTGGTTCAAATAGCAGGTTTGGTAGCGAGAAGAATAGTTTGTGAATCTAATAAAGATCAAGAGTTAAAACAAGGTGAGAGAATTGGCATGATAAGATTTGGAAGTAGAGCTGATGTTTATTATGAGAATTACCAACCTTTAGTAAAAGTAGGTCAAAAAGCTATTTCAGGGGAAACACTGTTAGCTAAAAAATAAAATGGAACAACCTAAAAATAATTTAAAGATCGTAGCAGATAAAAAAAGAGCAAGAATGATCTTACCAAATATGCTTACACTTATTGGGGTTTGCATTGGTTTAACATCAATACGATTTGCTCTAGATGGTAGGTTTGAACTTGCAATTATTGCAATTCTATTTGCTGCTTTAATCGATGGTCTTGATGGAAGAATAGCTAGATTAATCAGAGGTACTTCTAAAGTTGGAAAAGAATTAGACTCGCTCACAGATATGATAAGTTTTGGGGTAGCGCCAGCATTTATAATGTATTTCTGGAAACTTAATACTCTAGGAAGATTTGGTTGGTTGCTTTGTTTGGTGTATGTAATTTGTGTTGCATTACGTTTAGCAAGGTTCAATATAAACTCAAACCAAGAACCTTCGTGGAGAGATAATTTCTTTGAGGGAGTTCCATCACCAGCTGGAGGAATATTAGTTTTAACACCTTTGATAATCAGTTTAAGTAGTTTTAACTTTGTTCAATTAAACTATGATTTAATGGTACCTGCCTTTTTTATCACAACTTCTTTTTTACTAATTAGCAAATTTCCAAGTTATTCTTTTAAAAAGATAGTGATTCCTAGAAAGACAACAATATTCCTTTTATTTGGAATAGTTTTATTTTTTGGCCTGTTATTAATTTATACTTTTAATGTAATTGCAATTAGTGCAGCAATTTATGTGCTTTTATTACCTATAAGCTTTTTCCATTTTCAAAAAATTAAAAAACAACACGAAAATGACAAAATTCAAGACGAAGATGACCTTGAAGACGTGCTTTAATGAAAAAAAATGTAATTGTTTCTTTAGCTGATGCTAATTATTTTCCTTTACTAGATGAACTAGTTGACTCAATTAAAAGATTTAAACAGAGTGAAGATGTTGCTATCTGTATTTTGGATGCAGGATTGAAACAAGATCAGAAAGATAGTTTATCAAAAAAAGTTGATGAAATTAAAAATGCTGAATGGGATATTGAAGTACCTGGTCACAAGGTTAAAGGTAAGGAGTGGTTGAAAAGCCAAGTCTCAAGAGCTTTTTTACCTAAATACTTTCCTAACTACGAAAAATATCTGTGGATTGATTGTGATGCGTGGGTAAATGATTGGAATTGTATAGATCTATATTTTAAGGCTTGTGATGATGGAAAGCTTGGTATTACTCAAACAATCGGCCCAGGATATAAGATTACGTCAAAAGTAAATTGGCTTTTTGGAAAGTTGGCGTTAATTAAATCTCAAAATTTTAAACATGCTGTAAAATCAAAAATTGGTTATGCTGATGCTAGAAAACTAGCTTTTGCACCACATATCAACATTGGAGTTTTTTCCTTAGAAAAAGACTCTAAAGGGTGGAGTACTTGGCAAAATAATTTAGAGAAAACTTTAAAAGCAGGTAATATTTTTGGATCTGAAGGTTTAGCAATTAACATGTCTGTTTATATTGATGATTTAGAGACAGAGTTTCTTCCCTTAAATTGCAATTGGATCACAAGTAATTTGCTTCCAAAATATGATCAGAAACAAAATACATTCGTTGAGCCTTACTTGCCAAATTATAAAATTGGCATAATGCATCTTGCGGCTGGTATTTGGAAAGATGGTAAAGATATGCGAGTGGATAAAACTATTAAAATTGAATTAGCAACTTTAGATAAAAATAAAATACTAAAAAGTTTAAGATATAATACTTAATTGAAAAAAAATAAAATTTCAAAAAATTGGGTAAATAAACAGAGACGGGATACCTATGTACGTCAATCAAAGGTTGATGGTTATCGAGCTAGGTCTGCATATAAACTAAAAGAGATAGATGAAAAATTTAAAATATTTAAAGGTGGAATGTCAGTCGTAGACATTGGGGCTGCTCCTGGGAGTTGGTCACAATATGTATCAAAAGTAGTTAAGAGTGGAATGATAATCTCTGTTGATTTAAAAGAAATGGAAAATATTGAAAATACACTTCAAATTAAAGGTGACTTTACTTCAATCGATACTCAAAACCAGATAAAAGATTATCTTAAAAAAAAACCTGATGTAGTTATGTCTGATATGGCAGTAAACACGACTGGAATTAAAAATATCGATTCAATTCAAACTGGAGAATTGTGCAAAGAAGCTATGGTTTTTTCAAAAGATGTGATTTCAGAGAAGGGTTTTTTTATATCAAAAATATTTATGGGTAGTACCTTCAATGAAATTGTCGCACTAGGAAAAAAAATTTTTAAAGAAGTGAAGGTTTTTAAACCTAAATCAAGTAGGAAAGATTCTAAAGAAAGTTTTATAATTTGTAAAAATCTTAGATAGTTTCTTTTAATTTTAAGGGAATCGTATATAAATGATCATGGTTCCTATAAAAGAAGCACTTACCTTTGATGATGTAACACTAGTTCCTAAGTACTCTGAGATTTTACCTTCAGAGGTTGATACCAGCATAAAACTTACAAATTATCTAAAACTGAATATTCCTTTATTATCCTCAGCTATGGATACTGTTACTGAAAGCAAAATGGCAATTGCGATTGCAAAAGCTGGAGGAATCGGAATTATTCATAGAAATTTAGATGTAAAAAAACAAATTCTTGAAATTAGAAAAGTAAAAAAACAAAAACTTTTAGTAGGTGCCGCTGTTGGAGCAGGACCTAGTGAGTTTAAAAGAGCAGAGGCAATACTTAAAGAAAAAATTAATATGATTGTGGTTGATACTGCTCATGGACATACGAAAAAGGTCTCTGAAATAATAAAGTTTATTAAAAAAACAAAAGATAAAAAAACTGCTCTTTGTGCTGGAAATATTGCTACACCGGCTGCAGCAAAATTTTTGTTAAAGCTTGGTGTTGATGTCATTAAAGTTGGAATAGGACCCGGATCAATATGTACTACAAGATTAGTTGCAGGTATTGGTGTCCCACAACTTAGTGCAATACTAGAAGTTAGAAATGGAATAAAAAATAAGAATGTGAAAATCATTTCTGATGGTGGGATAAAATATTCAGGCGATTTAGCAAAAGCATTCGCTGCTGGAGCAGATGCAGTTATGATTGGTTCTTTATTTGCAGGGACAGATGAAGCACCAGGAAAATTAATTAGGAGAAATGGTAAATTATTTAAAAATTTTAGAGGCATGGGTTCAGTTGGTGCTATGAATAAAGGATCTGCTGATCGATACTTTCAATCAAAAAAAAGAAGAAAAAAATTTAGAGGCAACTTTATTAATCGAACCAGATAATGAGGAGGCAATATTAATGTTAATGAAAATAGCATTAGAAAAATCAAATTATTCTAGAGTAAAGAACTTATCAGAAGACTTTGTTAAAGTTTGCAAAAATTTGTGTGATGAAAATAAAAGTATTTTAGAGTCTTTAGCAAACTTAGAACCAAAAAATGAGTCTTGATCAAAATCTAAATAAAATTTTAATTGTTGATTTTGGTTCACAATTTACACAATTAATAGCTAGAAGGATAAGAGAATTAGGAATATTTTCCGAAATTATAAGTCATAAAAAAATTAAGAGCAAAGATATCAATTATACAGTCAAAGGTATTATTTTATCTGGTGGTCCACTTAATGTTTATCAAATCAATAAATATTCATTTGATAAAGAAATAATTCAAAAGGGAGTTCCAGTTTTAGGTATTTGTTTTGGGCATCAAATAATATCTAAATTGAATGGTGGGAAAGTAAAACAGTCAAAACATAGAGAGTTTGGTTTAGCTAATATCTCAAAAAAAAATAATAGTCTCTTAATCAAAAATTTATTTAATAAAAAAAAAACAATTAAGGTTTGGATGAGTCATGCAGACCAAGTTTCAAAATTGCCAAAAAATTTTAAGGTTATTGCTTCTAGTCAAAATTCTAAATTTGCAGTAGTTGAAAATAGATTAAAGAATTATTACGGAGTTCAATTTCATCCAGAGGTAACGCATACAGAAAATGGAAAAAAACTAATAAGTAATTTTATATTTTTGATATGCAAAATGAGAAAAAATTGGTCCTCTAAAGATCAAAAAATAAAGTTGATAAAAGATGTAAGAAAAATGGTAGGAAATAATAAAGTCATTTGCGCTTTATCAGGTGGAGTAGATAGCAGTGTAGTTGCACAATTATTAAATAAAGCTATTGGTAAAAATTTACATTGTATTTTCGTTAATACCGGTCTCTTAAGAAAAGATGAGGAAAAACAAGTTGTTGCAACATTTAAAAAAAGATTAAAGATTAATCTTACTTATGTGAATGCTGAAAGGGAGTTTATAAGAAAATTATCAAACATCTCCGATCCTGAAAAAAAAAGAAAGATAATAGGAAATTTATTTATCAAGATATTCGAACGGTATGCGAAAAAAATTAAAAATGTAAAATTTTTAGCTCAAGGAACACTTTATCCTGACTTAATAGAAAGTAGATCAGTTACTGGCAGTCAAACTTCTAAAATAAAATCTCATCATAATGTTGGAGGCTTGCCCAAAAAAATGAAACTGAAACTAGTTGAACCATTAAAATTTTTATTCAAGGATGAGGTTAGAAAACTGGGATTAGAGCTTAATCTTAGTAGAGAAATTATTTCTCGTCATCCTTTTCCAGGACCTGGACTAGCAATAAGAATGCCTGGAATAATAACAAAAGAAAAAATTAATATTTTGAAAGAAGCTGATCATTATTTTATTCAAGCTTTGAGAGATCACAATTTATATCATAAAATTTGGCAAGCTTATGCTGCATTACTTCCAGTTAAAACAGTAGGCGTAATGGGTGATAACAGAACTTACGAATATTTATGTTTACTTAGAGCGATCACCTCTGAAGATGGCATGACTGCAGATTTTTATGAATTTAAAAAATCATTTATACAGGAAATTTCAAATAAAATAGTGAATAGTATTAGAGGGATTAATAGAGTAGTTTACGATATAACTTCGAAACCGCCGAGCACAATCGAATTAGAGTAAATGAACGAAAAGATAAAAAAAATTCTTAAAAAAAAGAATAAATCTAAAATTATTTGTCTTACAGCATATTCAAAAAATGTTGCCTCAATTCTTGATAAACATTGTGATTTAATACTGGTTGGGGACTCTCTCGGATCAGTTTTGTATAACTTCAAGTCCACTAGACAAGTGACTTTGCAGACCATGATTAACCACTCTAAAAGTGTCAGACTTGGTATTAAGAAATCACTAATGGTTGTTGATATGCCCTATAATACATATCGAAATCCAAGTGAGGCTTTGAAGAATTCAAAACTGGTTATGAAAGAAACCAAATGTGATGCAGTTAAGTTAGAAGGAGGAAAAAAGATAATTCCTATAGTTAAAAGATTGATTAAAAATAAAATACCAGTCATGGGCCATGTTGGAATATTACCTCAGACAGATAAAAAATTTACTTTTAAAGGGAAAAAATTAAAGGAAAGTGAGAGATTGATTAAAGATACTAAACTTTTAGAAAATGCTGGAGTTTTTTCGATTGTATTAGAATGTGTAGAAACAAAATTGTCTAAGAAAATATCCAATCATATAAAAATTCCAACAATAGGTATTGGTTCTTCAGTTAATTGTGATGGTCAAGTTTTAGTGATTGATGATTTAATAGGATTAAGTCAAAGTAAATTAAAATTTGTTAAAAGATTTGTTGATATAACAAAGCTGATTGAAACTGGTGTGAAAAAATTTAAATCTGAAGTATTAAAAAAACAATTTCCTAAAGCTAAACATTCTTTTTCCAAATGAAACTGAATAAGATAGAGCCAAAATTTATAAATAAAAATAATCCAAGAATAGGTTTAATAACTTTAGCTAGTGATTTTAGAATTGAAAAAGATTTTAATGATGTAATTTATGGAAAAAACATAGATTTATATTCGAATAGAATAAATTGTTACAATCCTCTTACTAACGAAACTTTGAAAAAGATGGCAGATGACATTCCAGAAGTGACCAAAAATATTTTGCCAGATCAAAAATTAGATTGTATTGCTTATGGATGTACATCAGGAACGATTGCTGCAGGCTATCAATCAATCTATGAAAAAGTAAATTTAGCTAAACCCAATACAAAAGTAACGACACCTATTACATCAGCAATTAATGCTCTTAAAACACTTAAGATAAATAAGCTTTCAATATTTACTCCATATACTGATGAGATTAATCAATCAGTTATTAATTATTTCAAAAATGAAAAAATAGAAATTTCTGAACTATCTTATTTTGATATTGCCTCTGATTTGGATATAGGAAAAGTTGATCCTCAACATTTATTTGATGTTTTAGTTAAACAAGATTTGTCAAATAGCGATGCGTTGTTTGTGTCTTGCACAGCACTCCCTGTATTATCGATTATCGATGAAATAGAAAAAAAATTAGGTAAGGTAATTTTATCAAGTAATCAAACTTTGATTTGGGATACACTTAAACAAGTGAACAATCAAAATAAGGTTGATGGTTATGGGGTATTATTTAACAGTTAGTTTATGAATTTTTCAATTGAAGAATATAAATCTAGATTAAAAAAAGTTCAAAGTTCAATGCAAGATAAAGGAATTGAGATTTTGATTTCACAAGATCCATCAAATATGAATTATCTTACAGGTTATGATGCGTGGTCTTTCTATTATGCTCAATGCGTGATTGTTCATGCAAATGCTAAAGAACCAATTTGCTTTGTAAGAGACCAAGATGCTGGTGGTGCTTATATTAAAACTTATTTGAAAGACGAAAATATAATTAAGTATCATGAGAAATATATTCATACTTGGCCACTACATCCTTACGATGCCTTAGTTGATTTATTTAAGGAAAAAAAATGGGATAAATTATCCATAGGCGTTGAAATGGATAGTCATTATTTTACTGCTTATTGTTATGAAAAAATAAAAAAAGGGTTGCCTAATGCAAAATTGTTAGACTGTGAGCGATTAGTGAATTGGGTTAGGCTTGTTAAGTCAGATGCTGAAATAGAATATATGAAAGCTGCTGCACAAATTACCCAATTAGGTATGAAAAAAGCTTTTGAAGTAATAAATCCAGGTGTAAGGCAATGTGATGCTGTTTCAGAAATATGGTCAACTTTAGTTAAAGGAAACTCAGAATTTGGTGGCGATTATGCTTCAATAGTGCCAATGCTACCAACTGGTAAAGGGACCTCTGCATCCCATTTAACTTGGACTGAAGATAAATTTGTTGAAGGTGAAGCAACTATTATAGAATTATCTGGTGTTAATAAAAAGTATCATTGTCCAATGGCCAGAACAGTTTTACTCGGAGATTCTGATCAAAAAAAGATTGATACAATGAAAAAAACCAACGAGGCACTTCAAGCGGGTATTGATCAAGTTAAAGCAGGAAATACTGCTGATGATGTTGCACAAGCATTTTGGAAGATATTAGATAAATATAAAATAGAAAAAACTTCAAGGACTGGCTATTCAATTGGGATAGGTTATCCACCTGATTGGGGTGAACATACTCTAAATATATCAAAAGGTGATATGACATTGTTAAAACCCAATGTTACTTTTCATATGATTGCAGTAATGCAATTTGGAAATTGGGGAGTTGAAGCGTCAGAAGCTATTAGAGTAACTGATAAAGGATCAGAATTATTTTGTAATTTCTCAAGAGAACTTCACGTTAAAAGCTAATTATTAAAGGTTGATATTTATTCCTACAAATGTTTTAAAGTTGCTTAAATTATGGCTTCAAAAAAAGATTTCGTTAAATTTGATAAAGTCGATAAAAGCTATGACGGTAAAGTTTTAGTCGTCAAAGACCTTCAGTTAGACATAGCTGAGGGAGAGTTTATTACAATGTTAGGGCCCTCTGGCTCTGGTAAAACAACTTGCTTGATGATGTTAGCTGGTTTCGAAACTCCAACGAATGGAGAAATATATTTAGATGGTAAAGCAATATCCAGTATACCTCCACACAAAAGAGGAATCGGAATGGTTTTTCAAAATTATGCTTTGTTCCCACATATGACTGTTTATGAAAATTTAGCTTTTCCATTAAGAGTAAGAAAAATTCCAAAGGACGAAGCTGATAAAAAAATTGATAAGGCATTATCAATGGTATCCCTTCAAGGTTTTGCTGCAAGAATGCCAGGTCAATTGTCTGGTGGACAACAACAAAGGGTAGCGGTTGCAAGATCATTGGTGTTTGATCCACAATTAGTTTTAATGGATGAACCTTTAGGTGCTTTAGATAAAAATTTAAGAGAAAGTATGCAATATGAGATTAAACATATTCATGAAAGTATTGGTGTGACAGTTGTTTATGTTACACATGATCAAAGTGAAGCTTTAACGATGTCTAATCGTATTGCAGTATTCAATGATGGAAAAGTTCAACAACTTTCAAGTCCAGATGAATTATACGAGAAACCTGTAAATTCATTTGTTGCTGAGTTTATTGGAGAGAATAATACTTTTGGTGGAGAAGTTTCAGATATTTCTGGAGGAAAGTGCAAAGTTAAATTGGCAAATGCAGAAATACTTGCAAATCCAATTTCAGTGAAAGGTAAAGGAGAGCGGACTACTGTTTCTTTAAGACCAGAACGAGCTTTGATTAATCCAAGTACAAAAATGGATAATCTTCATAAAGGAAAAATTGAAGAAGTAATTTATCATGGGGACCATACTAGGGTAAGAATAAATCTCCTAGGCAACCCAGAGTTTATTTTAAAAGTTCCAAATAGTTCATCTAACCTTGATATCAAACTTGGCAACGAGATTAATATTGGATGGAACAGTGATGACGCTCGGGCACTTGACCCAAAATAAACAATCCACAATTATTGTATAATCACACAAAAAGGGCTGTTGACTCTCTTCTCTGAAGTTGTTTTAATTAGTTTTTTAAACGTTTAAACGGAGGAAAAATGAAAAAACTAAGTAAAATATTACTAGCTATTTCTTTTGTACTTTCACTAACTACTTCAGCATTTGCAACAACAGTAACTGCAGTGTCTTGGGGTGGGGCTTATACTGAGTCTCAAAAGTTAGGTTATGGTGATCCTACTGCTAAAAAACTAGGCATTAACATTGCTTGGGTTGATTATTCAGGTGGTTTATCAGAAATCAAAGCACAAAAAGAAGCTGGAAAAATCACGTGGGATATAATCGACGTGTTTGCAATGGATACTATCACTGGATGTGATGAAGGATTATTTGTTGAATTTGATTTTGACAAAGACTTCCCGCCAGCTCCAGATGGAACTCCAGCAAGTAAAGATTTCTTTACTGCAATGCCAAGTAAATGTGCTGTAGGAAATATTTTATATTCTTGGAACTACGCTTATAACACTGAAAACGTTAAAGGTACTCCAAAGACTATCAAAGATTTCTTTAACACAAAGAAATTCCCTGGAAAAAGAGCTATCTACAAAAGCGCTTTAACTAATTTAGAGATCGCTTTAGCTGCAGATGGTATCAAGCCAGGTAAAGGCGGAGCAAAAATCTACAAAGCTTTAGAAACAGAAAAAGGTGTTGAAAGAGCGATGAACAAGATCAAAGAATTATGTACAGATCCACAAGGTGGATGTGTATTTTGGTCTGCAGGTGCTCAACCACCAGAACTGTTAGTATCAGGTGAAGTAGTAATGGCTACTGGTTGGAATGGTAGATTCTTCAATGCTGAAATTGGAGAAGGTGCACCAATCAAACAAGTTTGGGATGGCCAAGGTCTTGACTACGAATATTTCGTACAAGTTAAAGGTGGACCAAACGATGCTAATGGTATGGCTAAAAAAGCTTTAGCTATGATGACTAGTTCTGAAATGTTAGCAGGAAGTGCTAAATACATTGCATATGCTCCTTGGAGAAAATCTTCAATTGGTATTATGGAAAAAGGTGAGCCTTGGTATAAAGATGGTAAGACTAATATGGTACCACAAATGCCAACTGCACCAGCTAACACTAAAAACTACTTCCTAGTAGATCCAATTTTCTGGGCTGATAACGGAACAGAGCTTGGTGAAAAATGGGAAGCTATGAAAGCTGGTCTATAATTTAAGTTTTATTAAACTTAATTATATATTATAATTTAAGGGCGGTTATTTATAACCGCCCTTTTTATTTATGAGTTCAGAAATAAAACAGATTCTAACTACAGATGGAATACCTTTAGAGGTAAGTCTTAAAAAAGCTGAGAGAAAAAATAAGATCAAAGCTTTCTTGCTCGTTGCTCCTTTATTATTGTTCTTAATTATCACCTATGTCTTTCCAATAGGTGACATGTTGTTCAGAAGTGTCGATGATAAAATGGTAACACAAATGCTTCCAAAAACTTTTAAAGCAATGGAAAATTGGGATGGACAAGAGTTGCCAGATGAGGAAGTTTTCGCAGCTTTTCATGAGGACTTTATAAAACTAGTTGAAGATAAACGAGAAGGTAAACTATCTACTCAATTAAATTACACAAAGAATGGGTTTAAAAGTATTATCAAAAAATTAAGAAGAGCTTCCAAAAAATTTGAAGAAGGAAATTATAAAGAACAAATAATGTCAGTACATAAAAGATGGGCTGATGTTGAGTACTGGAGAGCAATTCAAAGAAGAGCTCCTGAATTTACAGCTCAAAAATATCTAAAAGGAATGGATATGTATGTAAATGAGGAAGGGAAAATAGTAAGCGTTGAAGAAGATAGGAGAATTCACAGAGTATTATGGCTAAGAACTCTGGAGATTGCATTCTTTGTAACGGTCTTTTGTTTTTTGATGGCCTATCCAATAGCTCATTTATTAGCTACTCTGCCAATGAAATATAGTAACTTATTAATGATCTGTGTGCTGCTTCCGTTTTGGACATCATTACTTGTAAGAACTGCCAGCTGGATGATTTTGTTACAACAACAAGGTATTGTAAATGATTTCTTTGTTGGAATAGGATTGGTGGCTGACGATAACCGACCTGAAATGATGTATAATAAGACCGGAAGTTATGTAGCAATGACACAAATCTTGCTACCATTTATGGTACTCCCATTATACAGTGTCATGAAAACTATCTCACCAAGCTTAATGAGAGCTGGAAAATCACTAGGTGGAACACCATTTGTAGCATTTTGGAAAGTTTATTTCCCACTAACAATCCCCGGAATAGGTGCAGGTTGCCTATTAGTATTCATTTTAGCGATTGGTTATTACATTACACCAGCCTTAGTTGGTGGCGCATCTGGAACTTTAATCAGTAACCAGATTGCCTTTCATATGAAAAGTACTCTAGACTGGAGTTTTGCATCTGCAATGGGATTAATGTTGTTAAGTGGAGTATTGGTGATTTATTGGCTTTATAACAAAATAGTTGGAATTGATAATATTAAATTAGGATAATTAAGATGGCTTTACCAAAGTATACTGAACCACATTATAGAATTTGGCATTATATTTATTTAACAATTTGTGGTGCAGTTTTCTTTTTTCTTATTGCACCCTTATTTGTAATTTTTCCATTATCATTCAACGCAGAAGAATTTTTAAGTTTCTCTGATGGGATGAAAAGCCTTGACCCTGATGCCTTTTCTTTAAGATGGTATAAAGACATGATCTATGGGACTAAAAATCCTTGGGGATTAGCTGCGAAAAATAGTTTTATAATTGCAATATTTGCAACAATAGGTTCAGTATTGCTCGGAACGGTTGCCGCTCTAGGGTTAAGTAGCAGACATATGCCTTACAAAGGTTTGATAATGGCTGTTTTAATTTCTCCAATGATCGTACCTTTAATTATCTCAGGTGTTGCAATATTTTTCTTTATGGCAAAAGCTGGTTTAGCAGCTACACACACAGGTATTGTTCTTGCTCATATAATTTTAGGAACACCATTTGTTGTTATTACAGTTACTGCTACGCTTTCAGGATTTGACCATAGTGTAACAAGAGCTGCCGCAAGTTTGGGTAGTGATCCAGTAAATACTTTTATGAAAATTACATTACCATTGATTTTACCTGGTGTTATTTCAGGTGGATTGTTTGCGTTTGTGACTTCATTTGATGAAGTTGTTGTTGTTTTATTTTTAGCCGGATTAGAAAATACAACTATTCCTATTCAAATGTGGACAGGTTTAAGAGAACAATTGAGTCCAACAATTCTAGCTGTTGCGACTTGTTTAATAATACTATCGACACTAATATTAGTAACCGCTGAGCTTTTAAGAAGACGATCAGAGAGGCTCAGAGGGATTAATCGATAGTAAAATAATCAAATGAAGATTAAGAATGT
>CACDZR010000013.1 GCA_902557235.1 uncultured Pelagibacteraceae bacterium
CCAAAAAGTTTAAATAAAATTGCTGGAAATAATATAGCATAAAATGGAGTTGGAATGTTTTTTAAGTCTTTAATTTCACTGTCATAAGACTCATTAAATTTAAAGTTTGAAAGGGCTTCAGTATAGACATAATAGAAATATCCATCACTTGGTGTATCAAAAATTATTTTTAATGAAATATCATCTTTGAAAAAAACGTATGAAAATATCCATTTAAAAATAAATATTAAAAAAGTACACAATAAAATATAATTTATATTTTTAATATTTTGCATTAAATTATTATTTCCTTTTTGATATGTTTTTTTTGCAAAAAGTATTTATTTAATGCATTAGACTTTTTCTTTTTTGTAAATTTTTTTTGACTGATTGAGTAAAAATAACCTTGGTAATTTAACTTTTTAAGGATATTGCTAATATTTTTTTCATCTTTATTCATCTCTACAAGCAAAGCAGGCTTATCTTTTTTTATTGTTTGAATTAATCCTTTAATAATTGATAATTCAAAACCATTAGTGTCAATTTTAATTAAATCTATTTTTTTTTTGAATAATCCTATCTTTTTAATAGTTAAAACACTACTTGCTATAGATAAATTACTTCTAAATTTGAAATCTAATAAGAAATGATCCATTAATTTTTGATCATAATGAGCATAAGAAATAATATCATAATTTTTATTTAAAAAATTATATCTTGGGAAATATATCTTTTTTTGAATATTTTTATTACCAATTGCATAAGGTTTTATAACAAAATTTTTTTGTTTTACTTTTTTTAATATTCTTAAAAAATATTCATTAGGTTCATAACAATATATTGTACCAACATTAAGATTATTGTTAAAAAATTTCGATGCAATACCATCACTTGCTCCAACATCAATTATATTTAACTTTTTTTTATCAATATCTAAAAGTTTTAACCCATCAAAATCTTTTTCAAAAATATTTGTGAATTTAATCAACTTTCTAAAGATTATATAAATTGCGGGATGAGCACGTACAATTTTTTCTAGAATAGAAAAAATGCCCTCATGGGTTTCAGATGATCTCATTGTTTTATTTTAAAAATTTTCTTTCAAAAAACATTTTTAATAAGTAAAAAAACGAACTTATTATGTGTTTGAATTGCATTTTAGATTTTCCAAGCTTTCTATAAACTAATTTAACAGGAAGTTCGTAAATACTATATTTCTGTAACTTTATTAAATATGTTATCTCCCAAAAAAAAGCATAATCATTATTTTTTGATTGAGAAAACATTTTAAGCGGTATTTTGTTAGTCATAAAACATCTGTATGCACCTGAGGCATCATAAGATAAACCCAAAAATAATTTTATTAAAATATGCCGTGTATATGTAATTATTTTTCTTTCAATTGGCCAGTCTTCGATCAGGTTTAATCTTTTAAACCTACTTGTTATCACATAATCGTATTGATAAGCCTTTTTAATCATTGAATTGAAATATTTTGGATCATGAGTTCCGTCAGCATCCATTGTTATTATTAAACTATAATTTTTTTTGTAAGCATATTTAATAGCATCTTTATGAGCTGAACCTATTCCTTTTTTATTATTTCTAAAAATAAATTTAACATTCTTGTTTTTGCTACTTAAATTTTTGATAATTGATCTTGTTTTATCTGTTGAGTTATCATCAACAAAAAGTATATCTAATTTAATTTTGGTATTTAGTATCTTTTTATATATTTTACGAATATTATTTTCTTCATTTAATGTTGGAATTATAAGACATAGCTTCATTAATATGTTTTATATTATATAAATATTAAAATGACACTAAAAACCATATTACATTCTTTTATTATATTGATTGCAGTAATAATCTTATTGCAAACTGATTATCTAAAAAATTTTATTTGGGCTGCTACGGACTTATTTGTGGATTTCAAAATTCCTCTTGAATGGCTTAAATGTCATAGTTTGGGAGTAAACCTTTTAACACTTGAAGCTTTAAAATGTGGAGATAGGGCTGTTTCTCAATTCAATTATGGATATATTTTTTTAAGTTTACCCTACAATGAATTTTTAGATTCTATCTATAGAAATTATGTTCCATGGATTTTAATTGTATTAATGATTTTTCTATCAACTTTCACAATTAATCCAAAAAATAATATTGAGTTTGTTGTTTTATATTTATCATTTTTAAATCCATCAAGTATGCTTCTAGTTGAAAGAATGCAACTAGATGCCTTATTTTATTTGACAATATTACTTACAACTTATCATAGGGTTTTTTTTATTACGTGGTTGTTAGGTGTTATTTTTTCCCTGATCAAATTTTACCCTGTTGCGATATTGGCTACTGTTTTTTTAGAAGATAAAAAAAGAAATTTAAAAAATATTCTCATAATTTTATCGTCATTATTATTTTTAATCTTTTTATATATGTTTATTAATTGGGAAGGATATTCATTCATGTTGAATAATATGTTGCCAGGTAAAGCTGGTTATCATTTTCTTTTTTCATTGAATGGGCTAGCTAAAATATTCAATTATTTATTAGAAATTAAATATCAGTTTTTTCTTCTAATAACTTATTTATTTTTTTTCTACTTACTTAAAAAAATGATATCAAAAAATTATTCCTTATATAAAACTCTTAAACTGGAGGTTTATCAACCAAATTCAAATATTTTTGTAATCTCGGGTTATTTTTTAGTCTTTTTATTTATATTTGTCTCAAGCTATGCTTACAAAGAAATATATCTAATATTGCTCTTGCCATTTATATTAAGTTTTCAAAGAAAATATCCAAATAATATTTTTTTCAAAAACCTTATAAAATTAATCATTTTAAGATATGCATTTTTATTCATTTATGGATTTTTTAATGTTCATGATGGAATAAGTTTTGTTAATGGTGAAAGAGTTTTTACATATTATTTTTTAATAGTAATTTTTATAAAAAGTATTCTAGATTGGATACTAATGCTTATGATATTTTCGATTTTATTTTTAAAAAGTAAAATAATTTTTACTGATAAAATTTTAAAAAAAATATAATTTACTATTTATTTAAAAGAGCTTGGTTTAAGTATTTTTGGTCAAGCTTACAGTCTTTATATCCATGTTTTACAACATTTAAATATCTTTCAGTTGGAAATCTAAAACTAGTTTTTTTGACCATTGTATAAGTCATAACTCTCTTTCCATAATGAGAGAAATAATACTTTTTATATAAAATTGGATAATCCTCATAAACATCGAGTTTTTTTTCATCACTCTTAGAAATTTCAAATAAGCCACCCGGTACTATGGAATTTTTTTTTGGTTCAATATCAGCAGCTCTATACTTGCTTCTAAAAGTTAATCTAAAATCCTTAAGATTAATTTTTTTAATATAAGTGCTGTCTTTACATCTTCTCTTCATTTGAAAATGATGAAGATTACTTCCGTAAGCAAAATAAAGCATTTATCTATCCACAACTTCTATTTTTTTATCATTAACAAACTTTAATATTTGAGAATTACATTGATCAATTTTAGATTGATTTTCTGAACGAAGCACTATTGAAACTCCAAGTTTGCCGGCATGAAAAAATGGGTAACTTCCTATCTCAACATCTTCATTTTGTTCTTGTACTTTTGTTAAAGAATTTGCAATTTCACTTTCTACTGTTTTTAAACTTATAGTGTGACTTAAAATAGGTTCACCCCCAACAATCTTATTTTTTAATCCTCCCAACATTGATTTCATAATTGATGGTACCCCTGGTAAACAAAAAACATTTTCCACACTAAAACCAGGAGCTCCACTTGTTGGATTAAGAATTAAATCTGCATTTTCTGGCATCCAAATCATTTTCTGTCTTCCTTCATTAAACTCACCTGGCTGGTAATAAGATTCTAATATTTTATATCCCTCTTTATGGAGTTCATATTTGAGACCAAAAGCTTTTGCTACTGATTGAGCGGTTATGTCATCGTGAGTTGGGCCAATACCACCAGTTGTAAAAACATAATTATTAGATTTTCTTAAAACATTCAGTGTCTCTACGATTATATCTTCTTGATCTGGAATTATTCTTACTTCATTTACTTTTACACCAATAGAATTTAACCATGTTGCTAACGTACTTGTATTAGTGTCCTGAGTTCGTCCAGAAAGAATTTCATTACCGATAATTAATATTGCAGCATTTACTTTTATGTTTTTGCTCATTTTATATGTATAATTTGAATATGGAATTTACCAAGTCTTTATTAAAAGGCAAATTAATCAAAAGATATAAGCGTTTTTTTGTTGATGTAAATCTAAATAAAGAAATTGTTACTGCACATTGTCCAAATACTGGATCTATGAAAGGTTTGCTAGATGAAGGTAATGAAGTGCATTTATTCAAGCATGATGATCCTAAAAGAAAATTAAAATATGGTCTAGAAATTATAAAGGCCAAAAAAAATTTAGTTGGGGTAAATACTCATAGAGCAAATAAAATTGTTTACCACGGATTAAATAATAATCTCATTAAAGAGCTTAAAAATAATGACAAAATAAATTCAGAGGTCTTTTTTGACAAAGAAACTAGATTTGACTTTTTAATTGAAAAAAAAGATCAAAAAAGTTTCCTAGAAGTAAAAAATGTAACTCTCTTTAGAGACAAAAAAATTGCTGAGTTTCCAGATGCTATTACTACTAGGGGATCAAAACATTTACTTACCCTTATTGATGCCATAAAGAAAGGCTATAAATCTTACTTAATATTTTTAGTTCAAATACAAAATATGGAGTACTTTAAAATAGCAAAGGATATTGATAGTAAGTACTATGAAAATTATTTAATAGCTAAAAAAGCAGGAGTAAATTTTTTGGCTTATAGATGCAACATTAGTTCTAAAAAAATTTATATTGATAAAAAAATAAAGATTATTGATGAGTAATTACACTGAAAAATTTGAAAAAATGAGAATAGCTGGAAAGCTAGCTGCACAAACTTTAGACATGTTAACAGAAAATATTAAAGAAGGTGTTTCAACAGCTTACATAGATAAGCTTGGCTATGAGTTTATAAGGGATAATGGTGGCCACTCTGCCCCACTTTACTATCGTGGTTTTACTAAATCTTTATGTACATCTCTAAATCATGTTGTATGTCATGGTGTCCCCTCTGAGGATAGAGTTTTAGTTGAAGGAGACGCCCTTAATGTAGATGTAACTGCTATCATTAATGAACATTATGGAGATACAAGTAGAATGTTTTGTATTGGAAAAACCTCGGTAAAATTAAATAATCTAATTGATGCAACTTATCAGTCTATGATGAAAGCAATCAGAATCTTAAAACCTGGCATTAAACTTGGAGATATAGGACATGAAATACAATCTTATATTGAAGAGAAAGGATTTTCTGTAGTTAAGGATTTTTGTGGTCATGGGATAGGGACATCATTTCATGAACCACCAAACATTTTACATTATGGAACAAAGAATACAGGTATGGAATTAAAACCTGGGATGACATTTACAATAGAACCAATGATTAATGCTGGTAAATTTAATGTAAAAATGCTTAATGATGGGTGGACTGCAGTTACAAAAGACAAATCTTTATCTGCACAATTTGAGCATACTGTTGGAATTACTGAAAATGGTTATGAAATATTTACAGAATCTGCTAAAGGTTATTCAAAGCCTCCATACTTATAATTAATGATTAAAAGATACTCTCGAAAAGAATTAACAGATATTTGGTCTGAGGAAAATAAATACAAAATATGGTTGGATGTTGAAATTGCTGCAGCTCAAGCAATGGAAAAACTTGGTCAAATTCCGAAAGGTGTTTCGTCAATAGTTAGGAAAAAAGCTAGAATAAATGTAAAAAGAATTCATCAAATTGAAAGTAGAGTTAAACATGATGTAATTGCTTTTTTAACTTCTGTAACTGAAAAAGCAGGAATTAAAGCTAGATACCTCCATCTTGGCATGACTTCATCTGATGTAGTAGACACAAGTTTTAACATTCAATTGGTTCAGTCAGGAAAAATTATCTTAAAAGACATAGATCTAATTTTAAAAGTATTAAAAAAACAAGCTAAAAAATATAAATTTACTCCTTGTATTGGTCGTAGTCATGGAATTCATGCTGAGCCAATAACATTTGGATTAAAATTAGCTTCCTTTTATGAAGAGTTTAAAAGAAATAGAGAAAGATTAGTTTACGCTATAGATCAAATATCAACTTGTGCAATTTCTGGAGCTGTTGGAACATTTGCAAATGTAAACCCTAATGTTGAGAAACATGTTGCAAAAAAACTTGGATTAAAAGTTGAGCCAATCTCTACTCAAATTATCCCTAGAGATCGACATGCATTTTATTTTTCAGTTCTAGGCATCATTGCAGGAAGTATAGAGAGAGTTGCTATAGAAATTAGACATTTACAAAGATCAGAAGTTTATGAATTGCAAGAATACTTTTCTAAAAGTCAAAAAGGTTCATCTGCAATGCCACATAAAAAAAATCCAATTTTAAGTGAAAACTTAACAGGACTAGCAAGAATGGTAAGAAGTTCTGTTGTTCCAGCGCTTGAAAATATTGCACTTTGGCATGAAAGAGATATTTCACATTCAAGCGTAGAGAGAAATATTGGTCCTGATGCAAATATTACTCTAGACTTTGCGCTTGTAAGATTAGCAAGTGTTTTAGATAATATGATTGTTTATCCAAAAAAAATGCTAGAAAATCTTAATCTTACTAAGGGGCTAATTTTTTCACAAGAAGTGATGCTAGAACTAACAAAAACTGGTATCACAAGAGAAAAATCCTATAAGTTAGTTCAAGGATATGCAAAAAAATGCTTTGCTGAAAATTTAGATTTGTTTAATGTTATCCAGTCTGACAAGTTAATAATGAGTAAAATTTCAATCAAAAAGTTAAAGTCTATCTTTAGTTATTCTAAACACTTTAAAAATGTAAATCTAATTTTTAGGCGGGTTTTCAAATAATGAAAAAAGGTAAAAAACTTTACGAGGGAAAAGCCAAAATAATTTATTCAACCTCAGATAAAAATTTAGTAATCCAATACTTTAAAGATGATGCTACAGCATTTAATAATGAAAAAAGAACTACTATTGAGGGTAAGGGAGTTTTAAATAATAGAATTTCTGAACATATACTTACAAATTTGTCTCAAATAGGTATTGAAAATCATTTAGTCAAACGACTAAACATGAGAGAACAATTAATTAAATTTGTAGAAATAATTCCAATTGAATTTGTTATTCGAAATGTGGCGACAGGATCTTTGACTAAAAGACTTGGAATAGAAGATGGAACCGTACTTAAAGAACCTTTGATTGAATACTGCTTAAAAGATGACAAACTTGGTGACCCTTTAATTTCAGAGGATCATATTTACGCATTTGATTGGGCAAATAAAAAAGAAATTGAAAAGATAAAAAAAACTATTTTTAGAATTAATGATTTTATGATTGGAATGTTTAGAGGAGTGGGAATAAAATTAATTGATTTTAAATTAGAATTTGGGCGAACTAAAATTGATGGAAGAAAAGAAATAATTTTAGCTGATGAAATAAGCCCTGATACTTGTAGATTGTGGGACTCTGCGACTGACAAAAAACTTGATAAAGATAGATTTAGAAAAGATTTAGGAGATTTATTACCTGCATATACCGAAGTTGCCAAAAGACTTGGAATTCTACATGAACAATCAAATGTTTCTGCAGTGAATGTTACTAAACTATCTTCAATTAAAAAGAAGCGAAAATGAAAGTTTCTGCAGTTATAACTCTTAAAAAGGACGTTTTAGATCCACAAGGCAAAGTAATCCATGAGACATTAGATGGTATGGGCTTTAATTCTGTAAATGAGGTTAGACAAGGAAAATATTTTGAAATTGATGTTAAAGAAAATGATCCAAAAAAAGCTAAAGAACTTGTTGAAGATATGTGCCAAAAACTTTTAGCTAATCTTGTTATTGAAAACTACAAAATTATTGAAACACAATAATTAATGAAATCATCAGTTATAACCTTCCCTGGTTCAAATTGTGATCGAGACATGGATGTAGCTCTTACAAAATTTGGATTTAAAAATAAAATGGTTTGGCATAATGATCAAGAATTACCCAAAAGTGATTTAATTGTTTTACCTGGTGGTTTTTCTTATGGTGATTATTTACGTTGTGGCAGTATGGCATCAAAGTCAAAAATTATGCTTTCAGTAATTAATTTTGCAAAATCAGGTGGATTGGTTATGGGAATTTGTAATGGTTTTCAAATTTTAGTTGAGGCTGGATTGGTGCCAGGAGTATTATTAAGAAATAAATACCTTCAATTTATTTGTAAAAATGTCCACGTAAAAGTTGACAACAAAGAGAATTCTTTTTTTAAAAATCTAGATAAAAAAGTTTTGGAATTTCATATAGCCCATAATGAGGGTAATTATTTTTGCACCAAAGATCAACTCAAAGAGATTGAAGATAATAATCAAATAGCAATTTATTATTGTGATCAAAATGGTAATACAAATGATCAAATAAATCCTAATGGTTCAATAAAAAATATTGCAGGTATTTTTAACAAAGAAAAAAACGTTTTGGGTATGATGCCTCATCCTGAGAGAATGATAGATGAAAGTTTGTCTGGGGAAGATGGATCCATCTTTTTTAAAAATCTTTTAAATAATATTAAATAATGTTGGTTAACGAAAAAATTGCAATTGAACATGGTTTAAAATCAGATGAGTATAAAAAGATTTGTAAATTATTAAAAAGAACACCTAATATTACTGAGTTAGGTATATTTTCTGCAATGTGGAACGAACACTGCTCCTATAAATCTTCTCGAATTCATTTAAAAAAATTACACACTAAAGGAAAAAAAGTAATTCAAGGACCAGGGGAAAATGCTGGAGTTATTGATATTGAAGATGGAGATGCATTAGTTTTTAAAATTGAGAGTCATAATCACCCTTCATTTATTGAACCCTATCAAGGAGCAGCAACAGGAGTTGGTGGAATTATGCGAGATGTTTTTACAATGGGTGCAAGACCTATTGCTAACTTAAATTCAATCCATTTTGGTTCAACTCAACACAAAAAAACAAAAAATTTATTAAGAGGTGTTGTTCATGGAATTGGTGGTTATGGAAACTGTATGGGAGTACCTACTATAGCAGGACAAACATCTTTTGATAGATCATACAATGGAAATATTTTAGTAAACGCGATGACTTTAGGATTAGTTAAAAAAGATAAGATATTTTACTCAAAAGCAGCTGGTTTGAATAAACCAGTTATATATGTTGGATCAAAAACCGGTAGAGATGGAATTCACGGTGCAAGTATGGCATCTGCAAGTTTTGATGAAAAAATCGAAGAAAAAAAACCAACTGTGCAAGTTGGAGATCCTTTTACTGAAAAACTTTTATTAGAGGCTTGCTTAGAATTAATGTCAGGAGACTCAATTATTGCAATTCAAGATATGGGAGCCGCAGGACTAACCTCTTCAAGTATTGAAATGGCATCAAAAGGAAATTTAGGTATCGAAATTAACTTAAACAAAGTTCCATGTAGAGAAACCAAAATGACCCCTTACGAAATTATGTTATCAGAAAGCCAAGAAAGAATGCTTATAGTTCTTGAAAGTGGCAAAGAGGAAATAGCCAAAAAAATATTTGATAAATGGAATTTAGATTTCGCTGTAATTGGAAAAACGACCAATACAAAAAATATTGAGTTATTTTTTGACAACGAACAAGTAGCTAATATTCCAGTTAATACATTGGTTGAAAACTCTCCTATGTATGATCGAAAATGGAAAAAATCAAAATTACCAAAAAAAAATAAAATAAATAAAACAATATTTAAAAGTCTCAAAATTAAAGATACGTTAAAAAAAATCTTATCCAGCCCAAATGTTTGTAGCAAAGAATGGATTTGGCAACAATATGATCACACCGTAATGGGTGATACTATACAAAAACCTGGTGGAGACTCTGGTGTAGTAAGAGTTCATAAAACAGATAAAGCTATAGCTGCTACAGTTGACTCATCTGCAACTTATTGTTGGGCACATCCACTCACAGGGGGAAAACAAGTCGTTTGTGAAACTTGGAGAAATTTAATCTCAGTAGGTGCTAAACCTATAGCAGTTACGAATTGTTTAAATTTTGGAAGCCCAGAGAAAGAAGAAAATATGGGTGAGTTTGTTGAATGTGTTCAAGGTATCAGTGAAGCATGTAAGTATTTAGATTATCCTGTTGTCTCAGGAAATGTATCTTTTTACAACGAAACTAAAGACATTGGAATTAAACCAACTCCTACGATAGGAGGTGTGGGTTTAATTAAAGATTACAAAAAAATGATTACAATGGATTTTAAGGAAATCGACAACATCATATTAGTGATTGGTAAAACTGAGGGTCATATAGATCAAAGTTTATTATCAAGAATAATATTAAATGAAAATAATGGACCGCCACCTGAGGTAAATTTATTTAATGAAAAAAATAATGGTCTGACTCTTCTTAATTTAATAGAGAAAAATTTCATTAAAAGTGCCCATGATGTATCTCTCGGTGGAATAATCACAGCGATAAGCAAAATGTGTATTAAAGGAAATAAAGGTATACAAATCAAAAAGCCAAAATTTTTGATTAATGAAGTTGAATACTTTTTTGCTGAAGATCAAGGAAGATATTTGATTGAAATAAATCCAAAAGATTTAAAAGAAGTTTCTAAGATTTTAGATAAAAATTCGGTACATTATGATGAGATAGGTAAAATCATCGATAAAGAGATGATAATTGATCAAAAGACGAAACTAACAATTGACGAATTAAAATCATATAATACTAATTGGCTTAAGAGTTACATGGTTTGATTATGGCAATGGATTTAAAAGAGATTGAGAAATTTATTAAAGAAGCAATGCCGGATGCTTCAATAGAAATACAAGATTTAGCTGGAGATGGTAATCATTATTCTGCTACAATTACATCATCTCAATTTGCTGGAAAAAGTAAAATTGAACAACACAAAATGGTTTATAATTCATTAAAAGGTAGAATGGGGAATGAATTACATGCCTTAGCAATTAAAACAAAGGAACAATAATGGATGATAAAACAAAAAATATAATTCAAAATCATATCGACACTAATGATGTATGTTTATTCATGAAGGGAACTCCAGATGCTCCTCAGTGCGGATTCTCAATGGCAGTTTCAAACATGCTAAAAATTTTAGAGGTAAATTTTAAAAGTGTAAATGTTCTTGAAGACCAATCAATAAGAGAGGGAATTAAAATTTTTAGTGATTGGCCTACTATTCCTCAACTTTACGTAAAAAAAGAATTTGTTGGTGGGTGTGATATTGTAAAAGAAATGTACGAAAGTGGTGAATTAAAAAAAGTTTTTTCTGATAAGGGAATTAATTTTAAAAAATAATTTTTATCTTGAGTAATATTCGATTACCAAGTTTGGCTCCATTACTACAGGATAAGGAACTTCTTCAAATTTTGGAACCCTTACAAACTTAAATTTTTTGTTTTTTTGATCTAATTGAATATATTCAGGTGCTTCTCTCTCTTTACTTGCTAAAGCTATATCAATGATTGCAAGTTGTTTAGATTTATCTCTTATTTCAATGCTATCTTCTTCTTTAACTAAGTAACTAGAAATATTTACTTTTTTTCCATTTACTTTAACATGTCCGTGGTTGATTAATTGTCTAGCAGAAAAAATTGTTGTAGCAAACTTAGCTCTATAAATTACTGCATCTAATCTTCTCTCTAGAAGACCAATTAAGTTCTCACTGGTATCTCCTTTAAGCATAGAAGCTTTTTTATAAATATTTCTGAACTGTCTTTCATTAATATTTCCATAATAAGCTTTAAGTTTTTGTTTCGCTTGTAATTGAATACCATAATCTGAAGGTTTACCTTGTTTAGTTTGACCATGTTGACCTGGTCCGTAAGCTCTTTTATTGAATGGGCTTTTAGGTCTGCCCCATAGGTTTACTTTTAGTCTTCTATCTACTTTATGTTTAGAGTTAATTCTTTTTGTCATTTGATATTGGGTCTTATAAACTTACTCTTTTGTTTGTCAATCAACGTTTTTTACCTAAACTTGCGAATACTCCTGATAATATACGTGTTTCTTTATCAGATAAGTCCATTTTATAAAAAATATTTCTTAGGTTCTCTAGCATTTTAGGTCTCTTTTCCTTTGGTCTAAAAAAATTTATTTCATCTAAATTTTTAATGCAAAGATTTAACATTGATTGAATTTCTTTTTTACTAGCAGATTTAATTTTTTTTGATTTTTTAAATTGAACATTTTTAATTTTAATAAGACTAGCTACATGTTGAGCGATTATGATCATACTATGGGATAGATTTAATGATTTAAAATTAGGATTAGTGGGTATTTGCAAAGTATAATTAGCATAGCTAATTTCATCGTTTGATAAACCTGAAGCCTCTGAACCAAACAGAAAACCAATTTTCTTTTTAAAATCAATTTTTTTTAAATCATCTAAGTTAATATGTTTAACATTTTTATTTCTAAATCTTGCAGAAGTAGCAATAACAATATCAATTTTGCTTATGGCCTTCTCCAAATTATCAAAATTTTTGCTTTGTTTGATAATATCTTTAGCTCCTACTGACGTAGCTAAAATTTTATCATTTGGAAAAATAGGTTTAGGATTAATTAAAACCAATCTCTTAAAATTAAAATTCTTAATTGCTCTAGCGCAGGCTCCAATATTTTCTGATAATTGAGGTTTATGAAGAATAAATGAAATATTATTATTGTTCATTTATTTACTAGCTGGCGCATTATCTTTAAATAATTTATAATCCAAACTATCAATTAATGCTTTAAATGAAGCATCGATAATGTTCGTTGATACACCGATAGTAAACCAATTTTTTCCTTTAGAATCTGTACTTTCAATTGAGACTCTTGTTACAGCCTCTGTTCCTGTATTTAATATTCTAACTTTATAATCTACCAGCTTTAAATCTTTTAAATACTTTGAGTATTTTGCTAATCTATCAACATTTTGTCTTATGGCATTATCTAAAGCATTTACTGGACCATTCCCCTCTCCTTCACACATAATCTTTTCTCCATCAACTTCCAACTGAGCTTTTGCAGAAGAAACTATTTCGCCAGATTTATTTTTCTTTACCGAAACGTCATATTCATTAATAGATATATATCTTGGTATTTCTCCAATAATTCTTCTAGCCAATAATTCAAATGATGCATCTGCACCATCATAACTATAACCAATGAATTCTCTGTCTTTTACTTCGTCTAATAATTTTTTAATTTTTGGATCATTTTCTTGAATATTAATTTTGATACTTTTTAGTCTAGAGATAATATTTGATTTTCCTGATTGATCTGAGACAACAATATTTCTTGTGTTACCAACTTCCTCTGGATTGATGTGTTCATAAGTTTTTGGATCTTTTTGCACAGCAGATACGTGTAATCCGCCTTTGTGTGAAAAAGCTGCAGCACCCACATAAGGTAAATGCTTATTAGGTTTTCTGTTTAAAATTTCATCTAAAAGCCTTGAACAATCAGTCAGATTTTTGATGTTTTTTGATTTTATTCCAATTTCAAATTGAGATGAAAAATCTTTTTTCAAAAAAAATGTTGGTATTAATGACATCAAATTTGCATTTCCACATCTTTCTCCCAAACCATTTATTGTACCTTGAATTTGTCGAACACCTGATAATACTGCTGCTAATGAATTAGCAACTGCATTACCAGTATCATTATGTGCATGAATTCCTAAGTTTTTTCCTGGCACTATTTTTATAACCTCGCTAACAATCTGTGTAACTTCATGAGGAAGTGTTCCTCCATTTGTATCACATAGAATCACCCACCTAGCTCCTTGGTCATAAGCAGCTTTAATACATGAAAGTGCATATTTTGGATTTGCTTTATAACCATCAAAAAAATGTTCTGCATCAAACATAAATTCTTTTTTTGCTTTGATAAAATGTTTGGCACTTTCAGAAATATTATTTAAATTTTCCTCATTTGTTATTCCTAGAGCAACATCAACATGAAAATCCCAAGACTTACCCACCAAACACACTGCTGAGGTATTGGAGTTCATAAGTGCAGATAATCCAGTATCATTTTCTGCACTTCGTCCAGATCTTTTTGTCATTCCAAAAGATGTTAGTTTTGAATTTTTAAAATGGTGTTTTTTTTGAAAAAATTCTGTATCTGTTGGGTTGGCCCCTGGCCATCCTGCTTCTATATAATCCACGCCTAAATTGTCTAAAGCTAAAGCAATTTTTTCCTTATCTTCTAAAGAAAAATCAACTCCTTGTGTTTGAGCTCCATCTCTTAGCGTTGTATCAAATATGTATAATCTCTCTTTACTCATTTAAATTTCCAGAGTGTTTTACCATCTTTGTCCTCTATTAAAACACCTTTGTCCAAGAGCTCTTCTCTAATTCTATCAGCTTCTTTATAATTCTTATTTTCTCTAGCTTTATCTCTTAAACGAAGCAAATTTTCAATTTCAGTCTCAGTTATAGACACTCTATTCTTTTTAAACTCATTCCATTGTTCACTAGTCTCATTCATCAAACCAATAAATTTACATGCTGAAACAAATAAATCTATATTTTCACCTTTATTAGCTTTTTCATATAACTTATGAAGGTTGGCGATATATCCAGGTGTGTTCAAATCTTCATAAAGTGGTTTTAAAATTTCGTCTGAAACTTTGACAGATTTAAGATTAGATGAATATACTTTATACCACTTATCTAAAGTATTTTCACAATCACTTAATAATTTGTCGTTCCAATCCAGTGGTTGCTTATAGTGTGCACTCATTAAAGCTAATCTGATTATTTGACCACTAATCTTATTTCTAAAATCTTTTATTTTAAGAATGTTACCTTGTGACTTGGCCATTTTTTCATTAGAAAGAGTAATAAACGCATTGTGGACCCAATAATTTGCAAAAACTTTTGTATCATTAGCACATCTAGACTGGGCTATTTCATTTTCGTGATGAGGAAAAATAAGATCTATTCCTCCACCATGAATATCAAATTCATTACCTAAGAATTTTTTTGACATTGCTGAACACTCTAAATGCCAACCTGGTCTACCTTTCCCCCAAGGTGAGTCCCAACTAGGTTCATCATTATTTGATGGTTTCCATAAAACAAAGTCCTCTGAATTTTTTTTGTTTTCACTAATCTCTACTCTAGATCCAGCAACTAAATCATCCAAATTTTTATTTGATAATTTGCCATAATCAGAAAATTTTTGAACTTCAAAATAAACATGTTTTTTATTTTCGTATGCAAATCCTTTTTTAATTAAATCATTTATCATTTCAATCATCAAATCAATGTTTTCAGTAGCTTTTGGTTGGTGAGTAGGATTTTCACAATTCAGAAACTCACAATCTTTAAAAAAACTTGAAGTTACTTTTTCAGTCAGTTCTTTTGTTGAAATTTTTTGCTCTTGTGAAGATTTTATTATCTTGTCATCAATATCAGTTATATTTCTTACATATTTTACAGAGGGAAATTCATTTTTTAATAATTTAAATAAAATATCAAAAATTACTAAAGGTCTTGCATTTCCTATGTGGGGATCATCATAAACTGTGGGTCCACAAACATACATTCCAACATTATTTTTTTCTTTTGGAATAAAATGTTCTTTTTTATTACTTAAATTATTTGTTAAAAAAATATCCATATCAGTTGATTAAGAAATATACCTTATTTGATGATTTGTTAATCTAATTGATTAACTAGGAATCTTGCAAACTGGAATTGGCTCCATTTTATGCAAGTTTTGATTTCGAATTTTTTCGTATTGTTCTCTGTGAGGCGAATTTGGGTTTCCCATTGCATCTTCAAGTTCTGAATATTTGAATCCTAATTGACCTTCGTCTGTTCTTCCATCGTCCCATAAACCATCAGTTGGTGGAGCATCGATAATTTCTTTTAATATACCTAATTCTTTCCCAAGTTGCCAAACTTCACTCTTATTACAATCAGCTATTGGAGATATATCCACACCACCATCTCCGTATTTTGTGTAAAAACCTACTCCAAAGTCCTCTACTTTATTTCCTGTTCCAACTACAATACCTTTATTTGCTGCTGCAACCTGATAAAGAGTAGTCATTCTCAGTCTTGCTCTGGAGTTAGCAAAACCATGCTCATTATCAAATTTATTTAGTGTTGTTGAAAATGTTTCAAAAAGTTTATCTAAACTTAAAGTATGAGCTTCAACATTCTTAAAATTTTTTACCAGCCATTGTTGATGTTTTAAACTTAAATCATGTTGGTTTTCCTTTTGTTTAATCGGCATAGTTAAAACAATAGTTTTCATACCAGTCATCGCACTTAGGGTGCTTGAAACTGAAGAATCTATACCACCAGATATTCCAATAACTAATGATTGTGCCTTACTTGGCATTTGATCAACATAAGTTTTGATCCAATTTGAGATAAATTTTACTTTTTCTGAAGGGGTCATATCAAATATCTAACTATCTTAAATTTTAATGCAATAGCTTAAGATGCCGCTTGAATAGCATTTTTAGAATAGCTGCTATTCTTTTTAATCTCATCAGAAATTAAAAATGCTAACTCTAAAGCCTGGTCTGAATTCAGTCTTGGGTCACAATGAGTGTGATATCTGCTTGATAAATCAGCATCAGATATTTTTCTAGCTCCACCAGTACACTCCGTCACATCTTGACCAGTCATTTCAACATGCAAACCACCTGCATAAGATCCCTCTGAGTGATGTACGCCAAAAACATTTTTGACCTCATTAACTACATTGTTAAATGGTCTCGTTTTAAAACCAGTTGTTGATACAATTGTATTTCCATGCATTGGGTCACATGACCAAATAACATTAAGTCCCTCTTTTTTAATCCTTCTAATTAACTTAGGCAAAAATTTTTCTACATTCTGATGACCAAATCTTGAAATTAAAGTTATTTTTCCTTTTTCATTTTTTGGGTTTAAAGTTTCACAAATTTTTGCAATCTCCTCAGGTTTGGAAGTTGGTCCACATTTTATTCCAATGGGATTTTCTATTCCTCTACAAAACTCAACATGTCCACCATCTATTTGTCTTGTTCTATCTCCAATCCAAACGAAATGTGCAGATGTATCATGGTATTCGCCAGTAGTAGAGTCTACTCTGGTCATACTTTCCTCAAATGGTAAATGTAATGCCTCATGTGAAGTCCAGAAATTCACAGTGTATAATCTGTTATTAAAGTCTGAAGTTATTCCACATGCTTCCATGAAAGCTAGTGCATCAGCAATTTTGTCTTCCAAATCTTTAAATTTTTTCGCTTGGGGACTTTTTTTAATGTAATCTAAATTCCATAAATGAACTTTATTCAAATCTGCAAAACCACCTTTTGAAAATGCTCGCAGTAAATTAAGCGTTGAAGCTGATTGAGAATATGCTTTGTACATTCTTTTTGGATCAGGTCTTCTAGCTTTTTCATTAAAGTCTATTGCATTAATGTTATCACCTAAATAACTTGGTAATTCTATGTTGCCTTGTTTCTCTGTTGGAGCACTTCTTGGTTTAGAAAACTGTCCAGCAATCCTACCAAGTTTAACAATTGGTAAAGACGCTGAATATGTCATAACTAAAGCCATTTGAAGAATTACTTTAAAAGTATCTCTTATGTTGTCGGGGTGAAATTCTGCAAAACTTTCTGCGCAGTCACCACCTTGTAATAAAAAAGCTTTACCATCAACTACTTTGGCTAATTGATCTTTAAGATGTCTGGTCTCACCTGCAAATACAAGTGGTGGAAATGTTTTTAATTTATTTAAAACATTATTAAGTTCCTTTTCATCATCATACGCAGGTATGTGTTTGACAGGGTACTTTCTCCAACTATTTACTTTCCAATTTTTCATGTTCAACTCAGGATTGTTGTAT
>CACDZR010000014.1 GCA_902557235.1 uncultured Pelagibacteraceae bacterium
AATATCAGTAAATTTTGCAACCAATGTGCTGTTAACTAATGAAAATGAAAAAGCTGTAGCAATCACTAATTTTAAAGCCTTATTTAATAGTCTTTTGTATTGCTTGTTTTTCATATTTTTTCTCCTTTTATTTACCTGGACGTATCAATTTAATATTTATTCGATCGAATAAATTACTTTTTTATACGTCTTAAATTATATGGAGACTGATGTAATATATTAGTCAAATGAATGAAAAGAATAAAAAGGAATTGATGATATTGATGCCTAAATTAAGAAGATATTGCTATGCCCTTACAAATAATAAGGATCTAGGAGATGATTTATTACATGACTCAATTGTAAAAATTCTATCAAAATTTCATTTATTAAAAATTGAAAATTTTCAGGCTTATATATACAGACTAATATCTAATACTTGGAAAGATAATCTTAGAAAAAAATATACAAGAAATGAAATATCAATTTCAACTGAAGGTATTGAAAAGGATCCTGCGTTAACTATAAAAGAAAATGACAACCTTGATTATATATCTGCAAAAGATGAAGTTTTTGAAAAAGTTAAAAATTTATCTGAAAAATTAAAAGAAACCTTAATGTTAGTAACTGTTCAAAAAAAAAGTTACAAAGAAGCTTCTGAAATTTTAGATGTCCCGATTGGAACAATAATGAGTAGGATACATGAGGCTAGAAGAATTTTATTAAAAAAAGAAAATCAAACAAAAAAAGAAGCAAGTATATGAATATAGACGATATTAAATTACAGTTATATGTCGATGGTGAGTTGGGTCAAAAAGAACTTCAAGAAGTTGAAAAATTTATAAAAGATAATCCCTCTGCTAAAAAAAAAGTAGATGAATATAGACAAATAAATAATCTTTTATTTGAAAAATATAAATCTATAGAACAAGAAAATATCCCTCAAAAGACTGTAGATCTTTTAATGAAAGAGAAAAAATCTATTTTCAAAAAATTATTTAATTATGAAATTAAACTCGTTAATGCATTAGCAGCTGCAGCCGTATTATTAATAGTAGTAACGATTTCTAATTATAATTTTGATGAAAATATCAATAATTTAAATGTTCAAAATAAAAATTCTATTCTTAATGAATTAAATAATATTATTGGTGATGAAGATATATCTGCCTTTACCTCATCTCTTAAAAAACTTGATATAAAATATAAAACTAAAAAAGAATTTACTAATAATGCAAATGAAAATTGTAAGGAAATACAATTCTTTGATTTTAAATTAAATGACATTAATATAGATGAAGCAATATTTTGTGGAGATAAACTTATTAAATTAAAATTCTTCAAAGGAAATATTAAACCAATATAAAAAAAGGGCGCTTTATAAAAAGCGCCCTTTAATCTAAAGATGACCTTTAATTCTAGTTCTTCTTAGTAGGAGCAGTCTCTTTTGCAGCCTCCTCTTTTTCAGCTACTTTCTTCTCCTTTTCAATTTTTTCAGGACTTAATGGATTTCCTTCAATTTTCTTTGAAATCACACCAGCTTTTTCTCTAATTGCCATTTCTATTTCTGCAGCAACTTTAGGGTTTTGTGCAAGATAAGTTTTTGCATTTTCTCTTCCTTGTCCAATTTTCTCACCTTTATAAGCATACCAAGCTCCTGATTTTTCTATGATATCAGCTTTAGCACCTAGGTCGACTAACTCACCCATTTTGCTAATTCCTCTTCCATACATCAAATCAAACTCAACAACTTTAAATGGTGGCGCAACTTTATTTTTAACTACTTTAACTCTTGTAGTATTTCCAATAATTTCATCTTTGTCTTTGATGGCGCCAATTCTTCTAATGTCCATTCTAACAGATGAGTAAAACTTAAGTGCGTTACCACCTGATGTTGTTTCTGGACTTCCAAACATAACTCCAATTTTCATTCTGATTTGGTTAATAAAAATCATCATTGTGTTTGTATTTGAAATTGAACCAGTTAATTTTCTTAAAGCCTGACTCATTAATCTTGACTGAAGACCAACATGATGATCTCCCATTTCACCTTCAATTTCAGCTTTTGGAGTTAAAGCTGCAACTGAGTCAATTACTATAACTGAAATAGAGCCTGATTTTACTAATGTATCTGCTATTTCTAAAGCTTGTTCACCAGCATCTGGTTGTGAGATTAAAAGCTCTTCAGTATTTACACCTAATTTTTTTGCGTAAACTGGATCTAAAGCATGCTCTGCATCAACAAATGCACAAATTCCACCTGCTTTTTGGGCTTCAGCAACAACTTGTAATGCTAATGTAGTTTTTCCAGAAGACTCTGGTCCGTAAACTTCAATAATTCTTCCTTTAGGTAAGCCGCCTATTCCTAAAGCTAAATCTAAACTTAAAGAACCTGTTGATATCGACTCGATATCCATTGCTCTTTTTTCACCAAGTTTCATCACAGAACCTTTTCCGAAATTATCTGTGATTTGGCTGATTGCTGCGTCTAAAGCTTTATTTTTCTCTTTATTATCCAATTCTTGATCTTTAGTAGATTTAACTACTTTTAAGTTATTTTTAGTCATTTTTTGCCTCTTTTTTTAATATTTTTGTCACTCGAATCATGCTTATAAATGTACACATTTTGTTCTCATTGGCAAGATTTATTTATTTAAGCTTAAAAAAGCTAATTATTATCTTAATTTGAGATATTCGCTATTAAGCAATCCGATAGATTTTAAAAGATTAAACTGCGAGAGAATATAGTTTCTCTCAGAGTCTGCTAATGAAATCTGAGCATTTAATAATGAAGAGTTAGACTGAATAACCTCTAAAGTAGTTCTATCTGAACCACTGTTATATTCAGCTACAATTCCCTCATTTGCAATTTCTGCAGCGTTCACCTGAGCTCTTACTGAATTAAGAAGACTTTTGTTTGATTGATAATTTGACCAGGCACTTGCAACATCTGTTTGATTTTTTTTGATCATATTATTTAAAAGAAGATTTTTTTGTGTCTCCAAACTTTTGTTTTTATTCAAATTTGCATAATTTTTACCACCTGAAAAAAATGGCCATGTCACTGTTGCTTTTAAGGTATCTTGTTCTTTTTCGTCATAGGTAGAACTTAGATCATCTGTTTTTGATCTATCAAAAGATAAGGTTGCTGTTGGAGCTAAATCAGATCTTGCACTAGTTGTATCTTTTTTTGATTGTTCATATTCAAGTTGAGCTATAATTAAATCTGGATTGCCTTTTTTTGATATCTCTATTGCAGAGTTTAATTCATTGGGTAAATTAACTATTAAGATAGATGATTTATCTAATGACTCTGCATCATTAATTATACCAATTACATTTTCATAATTAAGCTTACTGGTTAAAAAATCGTTTTCAGCTTGGATTAATTTTGCTTGTGCCCCAGCTAAAGAAGATTCTGATTGAGCAACATCTGATAGAGATATATTTCCTCGCTCAAGTCTAATTCTATCTGTTTCGACCTGTCGATCTAACAAATTAACATTGGATCTATTAATCTTAAGTTTTTCATTAGCTGAAATTAACCCTGTATAAGCTTCAATTGATTTATATAGAATTTCTTGTTCTTTTTTTAAAAGCTTTGCTTTAGCTAATTCAATACCAATTTTACTTTTACTTAATTCAGCACCTCTTCCAAAATCTATTAATGTTTGTGTAATTGTTAATGATTGCACAGTTGGATCTACATCTGAAATTGTTGCATCTGTTCCATTCTGATTGGTTAATTTATTGGTATCTTCTGAGCTTTTACTTCCACTTAAGGTTACTGACGGTAAATACGAACTTATTGAAATTTTCAGTTCTTGCTCAGAGATATTTAAACTTTCCCTTTCAGCATTTAATTCATTATTGTCATTATAAGCCTTTTTTAATGCTGCAGAAAAAGTCTCAGCACTAGCACTATTAAGCAAAAATATAAAACTTGTTATTATAAATAAAATTCTAATCATTTCTTTTTATATACAGCAGATTTAATTTGATGGTTACTATTTAAATTGAATATAATAGATGCATATTTTGGCATATTTCTAAACATATTTTGGGTAATTCTTTGATAAGTTTGCATAAAGTTTAATACATCTTCTCTACTCATTATTTTTGATTTCACTTTACTTTTAATCCAAAGTTTTCTTTCTTGTTTCAATCTCCATTTTTGTAATAAGCTGAAATTTTTTGCTTTTAAATAAACTAAACAATTTAATTGTGAATATAAATTTTTATATTTTGATTTTAATTGTTGGTTAACATATTTTCTCCAAATCTGTTTTTGATCTTTTGCCTTTTCCAATGAATTAATTGTTTTCTTTAAAGTATTATTTTTTTCTGATTTTGCACCAACACACCATCCCTCAAAAATAATAACATCTGGTCTCTTCTTTAAATCGTACCATTTTTTTTTGTTATACCTGTCATCGATAGCTTTATTAAATATCGGTAATTTTAATCTTTTAAATTTCTTACTTTTTGATTTTTTAAAGAAATTCAGCATCATGTTAATGTCATGTGTTCCAGGTACGCCTCTAGTTAAAAGCATAGGATGAACTCTTTTTGATAAGTTTATTCTTTCTTTTCTCGTTTTATAAAAATCATCGATAGAAATCCTAAAAACATTTAATTCGAAATATTTAATCAAAATAATTCTGATTAAAGAGCTGATTGTGGTTTTGCCTGTTCCTTGTCCTCCTGCCAAACCTACAAAATACGGCCTTTTTTTATTAGCTTTTTTACTAATCCAAAAACATAATGGTATTAAGAAAGACTTAATCATTCTTTCTTTGTTTTTGAATTTATCGGCTTTTGTTTCTTGAGATTTAATAAACCTTAAACAATCCTTTTTAACTTTATCAAAACACTCAACAGTTAATTTCATTGAAATTTTATTTTTTCTGATCCATTGGATGATTTTTGCCATCAAAGAAAGCTATCTCTTTTAAATCATCCACTTTAACTTCATCAACACAACCTAAATTAAATCCAGTCATTGCAGGTGCACTTCTTGGATTATGATGGGTATAGATTCCACACTCAGTGCAAAAGTAATGATTAGCAACTTTTGTGTGATATTGATAAAGTTTTAATTTATCTTTCCCTTTAGTGATTTTGAAATCTTCATTTTTTACCATGCCCATAGTTGCATTTTTTCTTTTACAGATAGAACAATTACATCTAACTATTTTTGCTAACTCATTTATTGATGAATTAATTTCTGCTTCAACTGCTCCACAATGACAATTTAATTTCATGATCGGATTAAAATTTATATATCTTTATTTCTAACTCAAACTATCCTTGGTTGAAGTTATCCACAAGCATACAAAATGTGGTTTTGATGTTCACGTTTTGATTCACTTTTGATTCAATTACGGACTCAAAATACAACCTCTTGCGTGTATTGTATAAATACGCTATAAATTAGAACAAAACAAGAACATGAAACTAACTATTCCCTATTATCTACATAAAGCTGGTGCTGGTTTTCCCTCACCTGCCACTGATTATATCGAAGAAGATATCGATCTGAACATGCATTTAATCAAAAATGTTCCAGCAACTTTCATCATCAGAGTTCAGGGTAAATCCATGGTCGATGTTGGGATTAATGACGGGGACTTATTAGTTGTCGATAAAAGTTTAAAACCAAAAAACTTTTCAACGGTTATTGCAAATGTTCATGATGAGCTTGTGGTTAAAACTTTAGTTCAAGAAAGAGATAAAAAATTTCTATCCTCTGGCTCTAAAGATTTTTCTAATAGAATTCTAATTAATGAAGAAGAAGATGTTTTTATTTGGGGGGTCGTGACTTATGTCATCCATTCTACGTACTAAAAAAATAGGTTTGGTTGATTGTAATTCTTTCTACGTTTCTTGTGAAAGATTATTTAATCCGAAAATAAGAAAAAAACCTGTTGTAGTTTTATCTAATAATGATGGTTGTATCATTTCTAGATCTAATGAAGCTAAAGCTTTAGGAATTAAAATGGGAGAGCCCTATTTTAAGGCAAAAGATATTATTGTAAAAAATAAAGTTGAAGTTTTTTCATCAAATTATTCTTTGTATGGAGATTTATCTAGAAGAGTAATGAGAACTCTGAAAAGGTTTAATACTGAAATAGAAGTATATTCAATTGATGAGGCATTTATAGATTTATCTAATTTCCCTGATTCAGAGGTCGAAAAAGTTGGAAAAGAAATTAGAGAAACAGTTTTACAATGGACTGGTATTCCAACTAGCATTGGTATCGCTAAAACTAAAACTTTAAGTAAAGTTGCAAATCATATTGCAAAGAAAAAACAATCAGGAGTAACAAGTTTAATTGGCATTGAGAATTTAGATCCTATTTTAGAAAAAGTTGAAATTAACGATGTGTGGGGGGTTGGTAGACAGCTTACAAAATTTTATCAAAAGAATGGTATCTATAATGCAAAGCAACTGAAGAATAAATCTAATACGTGGATCAAAAAATGTTCCAATGTTTTAAGTTCGAGGACTGCAATGGAACTTAGAGGGGTACCTTGTATTGGTTTAGAGACAACACAAACAAAAAGAAAGAGCTGTGTCGTTTCCAGATCATTTGGAAAAAGAATAGAAAAGTTTCAAGAATTAAAAGAAGCAGTTGCAAACTATTGTTTGAATGCATCTGAAAAAATTAGATCAGAGTGTTTAGTTGCAAAAGCAATTACAGTTTTTGTCAGAACGAGTCCTTTTCAAAGAGACTATGGTTATTATTCAAATGCAAAGACAATTGATTTTCCCATTGCAACAAACAATAGCATAGAAACTGTTAAAACTGCAGTTTCAATTTTAGAAAGTATTTTCAAAAATGGATATCGATATCAGAAAGCAGGTGTCATGCTTACAGGACTACGTAACGATGATGGCAGAAAAAATTTATTTTCATCGGAAAAAGATGAAAAGATAAAAAGTTTAATGCGATCAATTGATAATACTAATTATAGATACGGAAGATCCACATTAAGTCTTGCGAGTGCAGGTGTTCATAAAAAATGGAACATGAGAAGACAATACTCTTCTAAAATAGATACAGCAGATTTTTATTGTCTACCGACAATTAGAGCTACTTAGTAAAATGACAGTTTGGTTCTACAACTGTCCAAGATGAAGTGCCAAAATTTCTTTTTAAAATATTTTCAAAATTAAGAACTAATTTTCTTTGATAATTATTAAGGTTACTTTGATTATTAGACCATTGTTTTAATCTTTGCGTATTCTCATGATCTGGAAATCGAGTTACATAAGCGTAAAGCCATCCCCAATTGCTACTTGATCTACTATCTAAATCTTGAACTTTATAATTCTTAGCAGGTCCTGGGTGCTTCATACTTTTTGCATACTTAAAAACAATTTCATTATTTTCAGTAAAATCTATGAAAAACTTTACAATGTTATGAAAATTTTTTCCCTTATAATCATATTCCCAAATGTTGTAGCCCTGGTTTTCAGCGATAATTGCTATTACTGACAATGCATTCATGGCTCTTCCCTGGTAAAACATTGCTCTACCACCTCTTCTCGTTTCAATTGGCATACTTCCATCTTTACGTTGATATCTAATTGCTGCCTCGTAATTCTTAAATGCTGTTCTAAAAAATTTATTATCATTAAGTAAAATACCTAACTGCATGTGGCTTATCGCAGATGATAAGGCATGGTTATGTGCCCTTTTTGGTGTACCATTTGCACCAGACCCTGTTTTGTAATTAGAGTATTCATACATCAAATGTTTATTTTTTCTTACAATCTTTTTGAACCAATCTTTAATTATTTTATCTTCATTATCATGAACTTTAATAATCTGTTTTGCAAACGAATATCCTGCCATCATTGGAGAAGCCACCCAAAGATTTACTGTCAAAGTATCATTCCAGTGTCTTCCTTCACCATCAGATGGGCCTGTTCTTTGTGCAGCGTCTGCTTTTGCCCAATTTAAAATTACTCTTTTTACATTCTCACAAGCTTCAATATCTCCTCCGCCACAAGGACGTTTAAAATTTTCAAACTTATTTAAAGCATACATAAATCTATTATCCAGACCGTATCCTGATGGAGCCTCAACTTTTGTTACTGGTAAAACAGGATTGGTAGTTTGGTTTACATACATATTATTTATGCATTTATCCAGTTTTTCTCGAATTGGAAAAATAATTTCTGGCTTAGTAATTATTGCTTTTTTTTTAATTTCTTTAAAATCACTCTTTGAAGTGTTGGTAATTATAAAAGATAATAAAATTAAAAAAGTAATTTTTTTAAGTATCATCCAGTATTTTTCATGGCTGCAGAAATACCAGCAATAGAGGTCAGCAAAGCGTCCTCTAAATATTTTCTATTTTTTTTATCTTTTTTCTTTTTTAATTTGTAAATAACTATTGGCTGAATAATATTTAAAACCTCAGAGTAAATATTTCTTGCTAATACCTTAGATCTAAATTCTTTTCTTATCTTCAAAATTTCCTGAGGGGTAATTTTTTTATTTAATTCCTTAATTGTATCAAATTGAAATCTTAGTTTCTGTCCAACTCTTTGAAGTTTTTTGTCAGCAAGAAACTCTTCATAAATTTTTGAAATTTCTGGATCGGCTTTAGAAATTACCATATCAAGCATATCAAGCATTGAATTAAAAAAAGGCCAATTTTTTTCCATATCATATAAAGTTTTTCTAAACTGTTTGATATAAGAGTATTTCAATGCTTCTGCACTTCCTAACCAAGCTGGAAGCATTAATCTGATCTGTGTCCATGCAAAAACCCAAGGTATTGCCCTTAAACTTTTTATATTATCAACATTTTTTCTTTTTGATGGTCTTGAACCAATAGATAATTTGCCAAGTGCTTTGTGAGGAGTGACAGTCCTAAAATACTGAATAAAATCTGAACTTTGATTTATATTTTTTCTGTATGAGTTTTTGGAAATGTCAGACATTTTTTCAATTAGATCTCTCCAATTTTTTTTAGGAATTGGTGGGGGATTTAATGTAGCCTCTGTAACAGCACCAATGTAACTACATAAATTATAATTAGCTAAAGGTTCATAACCATACTTTTGTTGAATTACTTCACCTTGATCTGTAATTCTTATATTGCCATTAACTGAATTAGGAGGTTGTGATCTTAAAGTGGCCTGTATCGGTCCTCCTCCTCTTCCAGCTGATCCACCTCTGCCGTGAAAAAAAGTTACTTTGATCCTAAATTTTTTTGCTAATTTTATTATTTCTTCTTGTGCTTTATATTGATGCCAACTAGCACATATTTTTCCAGCGTCCTTACTTGAGTCTGAATATCCAATCATTACCTCCTGTTCATGATTGATCAGTTTTCTATACCATTTTTGTGAGAACAGGGTTTCCATAATAGATTTTGCATTAATAAGATCATCTAAAGTTTCAAATAAAGGAACTACTCTTAATTTGCTTTTAATATTTGCCTCTTTTTGTAATAAAGACACTGATAAAATATCTGAAGCAGAGGTAGTCATTGATATTACATATGCACCTAAACACTCTGGTGGCTCTTTAGACAAAGTACTTAAAGTTGTCCATACTTCCTTATTTTCTTTATTTTTAAATTGAAAATTTCCAATTTTATTAGATTTAGAAGTTATTAATTTCTTTAAAAATTTAATTTTTTCTGTCTCCGTAAAATTTGAGTAATTTTTTTTATACTTCGTCTTAACAAATTCAGATATCAATTGCTTATGTCTTGCAGACTCTTGTCTGATATCTAATCTAGCTAAATTAATCCCAAAACATTTTGCTCGCCTCATTAAATCTAACAATTCACCACTAGCAATATTCTCATTTTGATTTTGCTCTAAAGACTCTCTTACAACTCTTAAAGGCTTAAGAATTTCCTCTCGAGAACTTAATAATTTTTTTTGATCTAATGGCTTATTTTGCACCAGGTGTTGTTCAATAGATCTATGGGTAATTCTCATTTTGTCTCTCAAAGGTCTTAAAAAAACTCTATAAGGCTCGAACGATTGACCAACTTTACTTAAGATTTTTTTTGAAGCCTTTTCCATAGAATAGGATCTTATTATTTTAGTGAGAGCTTTTTCATATAATTTAGCTGCTTCCCATCTAGAGAGTAAAATTACTTTTCTTGTGACTTCAGAAGTAACATTGGGATTGCCATCTCGATCACCACCCATCCATGAACCAAATACAATAGGATTAAAATTTTTTGGTAAATTTTTACCCATATTTTTTACAAATATAGAATTTAATTTTCTGTAAACTTTTGGAACAGTATCCCACAAACTATCCTCAATAATGGCCAACCCCCATCTAGCTTCATCAAATGGTGATGGTTTAAATCTTTTAAGATCATCTGTATTCCAAATAATAGTTAGCTCATCGTAAAGATTTTTATCGAGAACTTTTAATTTTGAAGGAGAATTTTGAAACAATTCTCGCTCCTCAAGTATCTCTATAATTCTGTGATATTTTTGAATTAAAGTTCTTCTTTTTACCTCTGTCGGATGAGCTGTTAAAACAATACCTATATTAAGATTTTTTGCTAAATTATAAATCTTATTGTCTGAAATATTTTTTTTTCTAAACAAGTCCTCAAAAATTTCCTCAATAAATAAATTTTTTTTATTTAACTTTTTCTTATTATTTTCATTTTCATTTATACTTCTTGAAGCATCAACTAGCTCGGCTAAATTCATAAAATTCATAAAATGTGAAAATGCTCGAGTTAGTTTAAAAGTATTTTTAGGATCAAGTTTTTTGATTGCATTAATTACATCACTATTTAGTTTTTTTGAGTTAGGATTGGCTTTATTAGCTTTTGATAATTTTCTAACTTTTTCAACTAGATTAAAAAACTTTTGTCCCTCTTGTGTCCTTATTACCTGTCCTAATATGTTTCCTAAGTATCTGACATCCTCTCTTAAAAGTTTTGTAGGAATTCTCTCATAATAAAGATCTTTTTTTTTCATTTAATATTCTCAATATCATTTATTTGGCTTAAACAATTTTTAAATTCTTCCATATTTTCTCTTAATGCTAAATTTGAAATTGAATAAACAGCTACTAATAAAAAAATGAGAGGTATTGCAGTGATTATTGATGCATTACTTTTAATCATTAAAATATAAATTATTATAAATAATGCAGATCGAATTAAAAAAGTTTTTCTGAACACACTAATAATTGAAAGTGAGTGTTTAATTAAATTGATAAAACTCATTTTTGATGGTCCAAAATATCGATTACCTCTAATAGAGGGAATAGAAATTAAGTCATTTTCAATTTTTTTTAATGAACCCGAAAAACTATTCCATGTAGCTTTCTCATTAATCATTTTTTCAACAATGGATTTCGGTAAACAAGTAAAATTTCCAAACTTAATTGACTTGCTTGTGAATACTAATGTAAGAAATTTATGTACTTGATAACAAATCTTAAAGATCATCTTTTCAGATCGTTTAATTCTTTCTCCTACAATAGGTTTATCTTGTGATTTTTTTGTTTGATCTAAAAAAAATTCAATTTCCTCAGGTCTATCCTCACCATCTCCGTCCATAGGAATAACATAATCAAAATTATCTTTTTCAAAAATATATTTTAAACCAGTGGCAATACATCTTGCATGTCCTTGATTTTTTTTCATATTAAATATCTTTACAGAATTTATATTTTCTAAATTTTTTTCAAAATCAGGACGATCATGATTTGAATAATCGTTAAATATATAAACTGAAATTTCAAATTCTTTGTTTAACGATAGGTTATTAATTTCTTCGACTAGTTTATATACCGATTGCCAGTCATTATACACCGGGGTCAAAATTATTATTTTCATAATATAATCAAATTTTAGTATCTTCCCAAACAAACATCTTCAACACAAATAAATTGTGATGCATTTTTCAATATCTCACTATTGGTAGATCCCTCCCAAACAGGTCGTGATTTTAAATGATATGATAAGTTTCCAGCTTTCCATTCGTCTCCAGTGACGAATTGAATTTCTCCATTAAAATCATTACTCCAAATTAATTGCACTTTAGATGCAATCTCTTTTCCAGGATAGTCGGTTCTTTTATCTGTTTGGGAAATTGAAACGTAAGAATAAATAATTGGTGATAAAAAAAATAGAAACAAAAATCCATATAAAAAAGAATTTATTTTTTTAACATTTATTTGCGATTTCAAAATGTAGATAAATAGAACTCCAAAATATAAATAAAAGGGTGTCATCCACATCGTTCTGATTTTAGAACCCATAATCGCAGAAGTAATTAGAATTAGAAAGATTGGTAATAAGTTTATGACTAATAAAAATAGTAATTTTTTATCTTTAAAATTAAACTTAAATTGGATTTTTTTTACCAATAACCAAATTAAAAAGAAAAACGGAAGAAGTGTTCCTATTTGTTTAAATAAAAATAATATTGGCTGCTCAAAATGATTTATTAAACTTGGTTCTAATCCAGTTCTTTTTAAGCCATAAAAAATTGTAATAAAATCATTACCATATAACCATATAAAATGGGGAATTAATAAAATCACAAAAATTTCCAAAATAATAAAATATTTAAAATCAAATTTTCTATCTTTTTTAATTAATATTAAATACATAAAGAGTAAAAAGATTGATGCTAATAGATATACAAATAAATATTTTGATAAAAACCCTATTGCACTAAATAAACCAATAAAAAAACAATCTGATAATCTTATCTCTTTTGAAGAGTAAATTTTCCATGAAAAATAAACCACTAAAGACCAAAATGGAAGCTGACATACATTTACATTAAACTCAGGTGTCGTAAAATTATAGAAATAAATTGCCTCTAAAATTAAAACGGAAAAAAGACTTAATAGTTTGCTTGATAAAATCTCATCAGCGACTTTAAAAACAAAATAAAAAGAAATCACCACAAATAATGAGCTTAAGAAATAATATGCCCAATCCTGCGCACCAAAAATCTGAAAAAAAATTTCTGGAAAAAATGCACTTCCAGGTGGATGTTTATTAAAACCCCAGTCTAAATTGCTGCCCCACGCTAATGCTTCGATGACATCTAGAGGTAGATTTTTATTAGTTATTGTAGGAACAACCGTCCAAATTAATAAATGTGATAAAACAAAAATAAAAAATATATTATTTATATTTCTATTTAAACTGATCATTACTTAATAATTACAATAATTAACGTTGCTTGACACCAATATTTTGCTGAATATACTCCC
>CACDZR010000015.1 GCA_902557235.1 uncultured Pelagibacteraceae bacterium
AATAAAAGGAGAAGACGCTTTTCGAGATATTGAAAAAAAGATAACTCTTAATATTTTAAAAAATAAAAAAGGTGTAATTGCACTTGGTGGAGGAGCATTTATAACTAGAGCAATTAAAAATGAGATACTAGAAAGTCACTTATCATTTTGGCTTAATTGGAATATCGATACATTGGTAAAAAGGATCAAAAACAGCAAAAAAAGACCATTAGCAGCTAATTCCACTAAAAATGAACTAATAGAAATCATAAAAAAACGTTCAGTTATTTATTCTAAAGCACTATATAAAATAGATTGTGAGAATTTTACAAAACAACAAATCGCAAAAAAAATCATAGATATTTATGAGGCCAATTAAACTGATAGTTAAAACTAATTCTGAGAAATATCCAATTATAATCGGTAGAAATTTGATTTCTAATTTATCACATATATTAAAAAAAAATTCTATAAGTTTTAAGAAATGTTTTTTAATTTTAGATCAAAATATTCCGAGTAGATATATCAAGCAAATTGAAAGCTCCCTTAAAAAATATGAGCTTTACAAATTTATTTACAATGCCAATGAGAAAAATAAAAATCAGAAAAATGTAAGTAAAATTTTAGATGTTTTACTAAAGAAAAATTTTTCAAGAGATGACTGTTTAATATCTATTGGAGGAGGAATTACTGGTGATGTGGCAGGTTTTGCTGCAAGTTTATTCAAAAGAGGTTTAAAGTTTGTAAATATTCCAACAACATTGTTATCACAAGTTGACTCATCTGTTGGTGGTAAAACAGGTATTAATACATCTCAAGGTAAGAATTTAATTGGAAGTTTTTATCAACCTAAAATTGTTATCAGTGATGTAGACTTTTTGAAGAGTCTTCCTTTTAGAGAAATAGTTTGTGGTTACGCGGAAATAGTAAAGCATGCATTAATTGCAAATAGAAAATTTTATAATTTTTTGGATAAAAATATTAATGAAATACTTAAACTTAAGTCTCCAACAATTGAAAAATCTATTTATGAAAGTTGTAAAGTCAAAAAATCAATAGTTGAAAAGGATGAGAAAGAAAAAAATCTTAGAAAAATTTTAAATTTCGGTCATACTTTTGCTCATGCATACGAGGCAAGTTTAAATTTTTCTAAAAGATTAAATCATGGAGAGGCTGTAATTCTAGGTATGAAATCAGCATTTGAATTTAGTCATAATAAAAAGTTAATAACCTATAAAGAATTTAATTCTGCGATTAAACATCTCAATAATTCTCGTTTTCCAGACTCTATTCAAAATTATTTTACAATAAAAAAAATTAATCAGATCATATCCTTTATGATGAGGGACAAAAAAAATAATTCAAAAAATATCAAGCTTATGCTTATTAGAAAAATTGGTGGACCAATAATTGAAAAGGAATTTTCTCATTCCACTATAAGACTTTTTTTAAAAAAAAGATTAGTTAATTAAAATTTGCAGAGAGTGAATATGATTTTTTAATTCCATGTTTAATATTTTATAAATTTTTTTGTTACTTTCAATTTTATTTAATTTCTTCAGCTCTTCAGACTTGATAGTTATTTTTAAATGAAATTTATTACTTTCATGTCCTGGATGATTTTTATGTAAAAATGTTTTGTCTTCAATTAAAATATTTTCGATATTAATATTTTTTTTTATTTTTTTTTTTACGTTTGTGATTAATTCATCTATATTCATTTGATATAATTATATCATGAAAAATATCTGTGACTGGGATAATTGCAATGAAATTGGTGAATATAAAGCACCAGTTGAAAAAGATAATAGTAAAAAATTTAGATTATTATGTTTAAATCATGTCAAAGAATTCAATAAGAATTGGAATTATTTTTCAGGCATGAATGATGATCAGGTAATTGACTTTTTGAAATCAGATATGGTTTGGCATAAGCCTACGCAAAGTTTTAGTTCTTCAGATAACTTTTTTAAAGTCTTGTGGAATAATACTTTGAGAGATGACCTTGATAAAGAAAAGTTAAAAAGTGATTTTAATCACATGGGACAATTTAGATATAATCACAAAGACATCAAGGCATTTGAAATATTAGGTATTTCAGTAGGTTCTAAATGGGGAAAAATTTATGATAAGTTTAAAATACTTGTTAAAAAATTTCACCCTGATATGAATTCCGGTAATAAAAAATTTGAAGAAAAACTTAAATCAATAACTTTGGCTTACACCCAGTTAAAAAATACTTATAGAGAAAAAAATTGACACCAAATATAAACAACCAACCTGACATAAAACTTTCAATAAAACAGACTTTTGGAATAGACTCTAATATGGAGGTGGATGCATTTTCAAAAAAAAGTGAATATGTGCCAGAAATAGATAAAAATTATAAATTTGATCGAGATACTACTTTGGCAATTATCTCAGGTTTTGCTTTTAACAAAAGGGTTCTGGTTCAAGGTTATCATGGAACAGGAAAATCTACTCACATAGAACAAATTGCTGCAAGGTTAAATTGGCCATGTATTAGAGTAAATTTAGACAGTCATATAAGTCGTATAGATTTAATAGGTAAGGATGCGATTGTTTTAAAAGATGGTAAACAAGTTACACAATTTAATGAGGGGATTTTGCCTTGGTCAATACAAAACCCTGTGGCATTAGTATTTGATGAGTATGATGCGGGAAGACCTGATGTAATGTTTGTTATCCAAAGAGTACTTGAGGCAGAGGGTAATTTTACTCTTTTAGATAAGAATAAAGTAATTAAACAAAATAAGTTTTTTAGATTATTTGCAACCTCTAACACTGTTGGTTTAGGAGATACAACAGGACTTTACCATGGAACCCAACAAATAAATCAAGGACAAATGGATAGATGGAATATTGTTACAACTTTAAATTATCTTAGCCTTGATAAAGAAATGGAGATAATCTTGGCAAAAAATAAAGGTTTAGATAATACAAAAGGTAAGGAAAAGGTCTCAAATATGATTAAAGTTGCATCATTAACTAGAAAAGGATTTATAGCTGGAGATATATCTACAGTAATGAGTCCACGAACAGTTTTGCACTGGGCTGAAAATTCAGAAATTTTTAAAGATACAGGTTATGCTTTTAGGGTGACGTTTTTAAATAAATGTGATGAAATTGAAAAAAATATAATTGCAGAATATTACCAAAGATGTTTTGGTGAGGAATTACCAGAGTCCTTGTTAAATATTCAAATTTAATGAATAACAAAACTGAGAGTTTAAAAGAAAAGCTTAGACAAGCTCTATCCTCTACAGCACGTGTAATATCAGATGATTTAGGTATCAACCCTAAAAAAAATAATAAAAATTCTGAAAAACAAGATTTAATTGAACTAGAAAATTTAAATTCAAAAAACGATTTTATAAAGGCTAGAGCGGAAACAGATTCGAAAGCTCTTAAAAAAAAATTTTCTAATGAGTCAATATTTAAGAAAAATTTACCATCCAGCTCATCATGTAAATCACTTTATACAATTACAGAGAAAATTAGATACGAAAAATTGGGATCAAAAATGTTAAAAGGAATAGATAAAAATTTAAGGGATAACTATATTCAAATGATCAACTATAAAAGAAAGGATCAAATTAAATCCAAAGATGATGTGCCTGTAGTTGAGGCTTTTGAATTATATATGCTGAAAAACTTCCACAATATCAAACTCACTTCTTTAACATCAAAAATGTTAAACTTCTGGGAAAAAGATTTTGATAAATCAATTTTTGAACATATAGAATTTTTTAAACAAAATTTAGAAGATCAAAATATTTATAGTTCCAAGTTTTCCCAGATATTACAAGAAATGGACATTTTTCAATCAGAGGAAAATGAGGAAAAAAAGGATGAAAACCCAGAGGATAATCAAGAAAATCAGTCAAATGAAAATGAGGACAGTGAGGATGAGGACAAAAAAGATCCTGATAAGCAAGATGAAACAGAAGCAAGTTTAGACTCAGATTATAACATTGATGAATATAAATTAGACGAGGAACTTGTAGATACAGAGTCAGATGAGCAAAACTCTGAGCAAATTATTCAAAAGAAAAATTTAAAAGATTTAAATGTAGATTATAAAATTTTTACAACACAATTTGATGAAATTACGAAAGCTGAAAATCTTGAAAACGCAGATGAAGCTAATAAGCTTCGAAAAACTTTAGATCAACAATTAATTGGTTTTCAAGATGTTATAACTAAACTTGCTAATAAACTTCAAAGACAATTATTGGCAAAACAGAATAGAGCTTGGGAGTTTGATTTAGAAGAAGGATTACTTGATAGCTCAAAGTTGCCAAGAATTATAATGGATCCATATAATTCATTATCTTTCAAGAAAGAAAAAGATTTAGACTTCAAAGATACCGTGGTTACACTACTAATTGATAACTCAGGTTCAATGAGAGGTAGACCAATTACAATTGCTGCTATATGTGCAGATATTCTCTCTAGAACATTAGAGAGATGCTCGGTCAAAGTTGAAATATTAGGTTTCACAACTAAAAATTGGAAAGGTGGTCAAAGTAGAGAGTTATGGAATAAAAACAATAAACCAAAGACACCTGGCAGATTAAATGATTTAAGACATATTATTTACAAAGCAGCTGATACACACTGGAGACAAGCAAAAGATAATCTTGGGCTAATGTTAAAGGAGGGTTTACTTAAAGAAAATATAGATGGTGAAGCTATTACATGGGCTTTCAATAGAATTAAAAAAAGAAAAGAAGAAAGAAAAATTTTGATGGTAATTTCGGATGGAGCACCTGTTGATGACTCAACTCTATCGGTTAATTCGGGAGATTTTTTAGAAAAACATTTAAAAAAAATGGTTAAGTTTATAGAAGACAAATCTGAAATAGAAATTTTAGCTATAGGAATTGGTCATGATGTTTCTAGATATTATAAAAGAGCAATTAAGATCACTGATGTAAATGAACTTGGTGATGTAATGATTTCTCAATTAAGTTCATTGTTTGATAAAAAAGCAAAGTTACATTAAATTTTTTTTAAGTCCTGATTTTTCCATCTTATATTTATTTCTGCTCCAGTTCTTGTTTTAGAATTTTGACAACTTAAAATGCCAAAATTTTTTTCAAGTAAGTTTTTGCCAATGAATATTCCCAGACCCAAACCAGATTGGCTTTTATCTTTATTTTTGAGTGATCTTAAATAGGGTTCACCAATTTTTGACAAAATTTCACTAGGATATCCTTCACCATCATCTTCGATGGTAATTTCGGTATAGTCATTATTACTTTTAAGGGTTATAAATATTTTTTCTTTAGCAAATTTATTTGCATTTCCAATAAAATTTCTCAGACCATATATAATTTCTATTGATTTTGGAATTTTTCTTGGACTTGCATCTTGATCAAAATTTAAAATAAATTTTTTATTACTTGTTTCCTCAAATGAGTTAACAATTTGATTGATATATTTTTTAAAATTTAAGTCCTCATCTATAAAATCATCTTCCTCAATAGGATTTAAAGATAACCTTTTCAAAATTTGATTACATCTTTCTACTTGACTTGATAATAATTCTATATCTGAGCTAAGTTCTTTGCGATCCTTTAACTGATGTTTTAGTTCTTGTGAGATAATTTTAATTGTAGATAAGGGAGTTCCTAGAGAATGAGCCGCTGCTGCTGCTTGACCTCCTAAAGACAACATCTCATGTTCTTGAGCCATTATTTCCTCCATTTTACTTAAAGCTTCTTTTCTTTTTCTAGACTCAGAACCAAATACAATCGCAAAATAATTTAAAAAAATTAAAGCGATTATAAAAGCGATTGGAATTGAATAATAATAATAAGGGTCTACATGAAAATGATTGTTTAATGGTGCGGGTAAATCCTCTGAATAAAATGTCAAAAAAGTAATCATTAGTATTGTTGTAACAAGAAGAAATAAATTAGTTCTTATACCTAAATTCGAAGATGCAAACACGCTAGGAATTAATAGAAAAATTACAAAAGGGTTTACGACTCCTCCTGTTAAATATATTAGTGAACCTAGTTGAAAGATGTCGATCATTAAGAAAATTAGCGCAGATCTATCTGAAAGTTGAGTTTTATTGTAAATAAAGATCAAATAAAAATTACTCAAAATTCCAATAGATATAATTAAATTTGATAAAATAAAATCAAAATCAAAATTAAGAAAAAAATAAACAATATAAACTGAAATTAGTTGGCCTATTATACCAATCCATCTTAAAGATATATAAGTAGATTTTTTTAAAGTATGAAATTTTGAAGTTTCAAAAAACTTCATGGTCTAAACATCTAAATTTTGAACATTTATTGCGTTAGAAATAATAAAATCTTTCCTTAATGTTACATCATTACCCATTAAAGTATGTATCAATTCTTGATCTTTTTTTGAGTTTTTTGAATATTGAACCTGAAGTAAATTTCTCGTTTCTGGATTAAGAGTTGTGCTCCAAAGTTCTTCTGGGTTCATTTCTCCTAAACCCTTAAACCTTTGTATGCTCATTTTAGATTTTTCAAGTTCTATGAATTTTAAGAACTCTTTTGAACCTCTCTTAGATTTTTTAATTTCCTTGCTATTAGTTATAATAAAATTTTCTAATTCTTCCTCGTCTTTAATATATATTCCTTTGGAACCTTTGTTAATTTTAAATAATGGTGGTTGAGCAAGATAGACATGACCATTTTCTATTAACTTATTAAAAGGTTTATTATTAAAGAAAGTTAATAATAATGCTCTGATATGAGATCCATCAACATCAGCATCCGTCATTATAATTATTTTTCCGTACCTTAAATCTTTTAAGTCAATTTCATGAGCCTTTGGATCTAATCCAAGTGCATTAATTAACGTAACTATTTCATTTGAAGATATCATCTTAGACAATGCTTTTGTTCTTTGATCTGAACCAGTTCCATTTCCATTTTTTTTAATTTTTAAATCTTCAACATAAGTATTAAGTATTTTTCCTCTCAAAGGTAAAACTGCTTGATTTGATCTATTTCTCCCTTGTTTTGCAGAGCCGCCTGCTGAATCTCCCTCAACAATAAATAGTTCTGTTCCCTCTTGTTTTCCTATTTGACAATCAGCTAATTTTCCTGGGAGGCCGCTTAATTCAATTGCTCCTTTCCTTCTGACATTTTCTCTTGCTTTTCTAGCTACATCTCTAGCCATCGCAGCCTGTATAACTTTAGCTAAAACTATTTTAGCCACAGAGGGATTTTGATCAAACCAGATAGATAATTTTTCATTTACTAATGTTTCAACTATCATTCTTACTTCTGAAGACACTAGTTTATCTTTTGTTTGAGAAGAAAATTTAGGATCAGGGATTTTGGCTGATAAAACGCATGTTAAACCTTCTTTAATATCATCTCCAGAAATTGTTAGTTTATTCTTTTTAAGAAGATTATTTTCGTTTGCATATTTATTTATAATTCTTGTTAAAGCACTTCTGAAACCTAATAAATGTGTTCCTCCATCTTTTTGGTAAATATTATTAGTATAAGGAAAAATATCTTCTGAATAACCTGCATTCCATTTTAATGAACACTCTAGTTCTACATTATTTCTTTTACCTTCAATATATATGGGTTTTCTAAATAAATCATTTCCATTTTTGTTTTGTAACTTTTCTCTCTTTTCATCTAAATAGTCTACAAATTCAATTAATCCTCCATCATATTTGAATTCTAGGATTTTTTCTTTTTTTTGACTATTGTCAGTGAAAGTTATTTTTATACCTTTGTTTAAGAATGCTAATTCTCTCATTCTCTTGATTAGAATATTTGCACTAAATTTGATTGATGAGAAAACCTCTTTTGAAGGCAAGAAAGTTATTTGAGTGCCTGTCTGTTTTGATTTACCAGCAATCTTTAGAGGTGCTTTTGCTTCACCATTACGAAATTCAATAGAATATTTTTTTCCATCTCTGTTTATTTCTAAAAAGAGCTTTTCTGAAAGAGCATTAACAACAGATACTCCCACACCATGTAAACCTCCAGAGACTTTGTAAGAATCATGGTCAAATTTTCCACCGGCATGAAGTTGGGTCATGATTACTTCGGCAGCAGATTTTTTTTCACCTTTATGCATATCTGTAGGAATTCCACGACCATCATCATTAACAGTTACAGTTCCATCCGAATTTAATTTTACATTAATATTTTTACAATACCCTGCCAGGGCTTCATCAATTGAATTATCTACAACTTCATAAACCATGTGGTGCAAACCAGTTCCATCATCGGTATCACCAATATACATGCCCGGTCTTTTTCTTACTGCTTCTAAACCTTTAAGTACTTTGATAGAGTCTGCTTGATATGTATTTTTATTTGCCATTTTTTTAAATTAAGGAAAAAAAAATTATAACATTTTTTAATAAAAATTGCTCAATTATAATTACAAATTTCCAATATAAATGTAAAATAAGCGTGATATTTCAAGGGTTATTTAATGTTATAAAGAATTAGATTTTAAAGAATGCTTCTCAAGTAATTATATTAAAAATCACCATGGTATTTCTTCGCCTAATAAATTAATAAATTTTCCGTTAAGTGATTGAGCATTAGATGAAATCAAATCAATTATTAAATTAGCACAAACTTCGCTTTTAATTTGTCCACCCGGATTCATTCCTGATTGAACATTACCTGGATCTATAGCAAATACTATTGTTTTAAATCTATCATTTAAATCTACAGACATATTCTTTGTTATAGAATTCAAAGCTGTTTTTGAGGCTCTATATATATATGCGTTACCTTGATTATTTAACTTAATGCTGCCAGCATCGCTACTAATATTAATTAAAATCTCAAGGTTTTTTGTAGATGATTTATCATCTAAAATTATTTGCATAATTTTTAAGATAGAAAATGAATTAACCATTAGAACTTCTTGAAATTTTTTAAAATCAAGTTTTTCTATTTGTTGGTCCTCAAAAGAACCTCCAAATACACCAGCACAATTAAATACCAAATCAATAGAAGTTTCCTTAATCTTTTCTTCAAGATCTTTGAATTCATGTATATTTCTTTGGTCATACTTCACTATTGTTAAATTTTTATTCTTTATACATTCTAAATTTTTAGAACTTTCTCGATAAGTTGCTAAAACTTTATTATCTAAGGCTAAAGTTTTTTTTGTTAAAGCGAGACCAATGCCAGAATTAGCTCCGGTTATCAAAATATTTTTATTATTTATATTTGCCAAATAATCTTTTTTTGAAAATTTTCTAGTATAAAAAAATTTTTTTATTTTTTTTCTTAATCCCATTAACTATTTTTTAGCATCAAACTGGTCTACAAACTAGGCTAAGTAAAAATATTTAATCCTAAAAAACTTTTAAAATGGTGGTTTTAATGAATAAAAAACACTCTTAATTATATAGTTAAATTGGTGGCGGAGAGAGTGGGATTCGAACCCACGGTACCTGTGAGGGTACACACACTTTCCAAGCGTGCGCCTTAAACCACTCGGCCATCTCTCCAAAAAAATTATCTGAAAAATTCTAAATTTTTACCAATTTTATCCTTCTTAGACAGAATTGGTTTTTTAATTGGCCATTTAATTTTAACTTCTTGATCTCTCCAGTCTAAAGTTGTTTCACTTTCTTTATGTCTATACTCAGAACATTTATAATGAACTATACATTTATTTGATAAACATAAAAATCCATGAGCAAAACCCTCTGGAATATAAAAAGAATACTCAGATTTATCTGATATTATTAAAGAATAATATTTTCC
>CACDZR010000016.1 GCA_902557235.1 uncultured Pelagibacteraceae bacterium
AACCTCTATTTTTTGGTATTGATTATTTCTTTAAATTACTCGGAAATTATGGGTTAGCAATTATCGCAATAACAATTTGTATACGTTTAGTTTTCTTTCCTTTGGCAAATTTTTCTTTTAGAAGCATGGCAAAAATGAAAGCGCTTACTCCAGAAATGGCAAGATTAAAAGAACTTCATAAGAATGATAAAATGAAGTTACAACAAGAGATGATGGCTCTATATAAAAAAGAAAAAGTAAATCCAATGTCAGGATGTCTTCCTATTCTTGTTCAAATCCCTGTTTTTTTTGCCTTGTATAAAGTTTTATTCGTGACAATAGAAATGAGACATATGCCTTTTTATGGATGGATTCATGACTTAAGTGAACGTGATCCTACAAGTATATTTAATCTATTTGGGTTGCTACCTTATGATGTGCCATCATTTTTAATGATTGGTGCTTGGCCAGTTGCAATGGGAGTTTCTATGTGGGTGCAACAGAAATTAAATCCTGCTCCTACTGATCCTATGCAAGCTAAAATATTTATGTTCTTTCCACTTTTTTTAACTGTAATACTAGCTCCCTTCCCTAGTGGTTTGGTAATTTATTGGACTGTGAATAATATACTAACTATGGCCCAACAAGTGTTCATTATGAAAAGAACAACTGTTAAGACTGTCACTTAAATAATTGATTATCATAAGACAATAAATAAATGGATTTAGAAAAAATACTTCCCAAAGATGGACCGCCAATAGATGAGGTTTCAAAATACATAGAAAAATATAAAAATGATCTCATCGTAATTAAATACGGAGGAAACGTTTTTATAGACAGAAAAATCTTTGATAATTTTATAACAGATATAAACATACTAAATAAATTAGGTATTTCATTTACGGTTGTTCATGGAGGGGGTCCTAGAATAAAAAGGGAACTAGACAAATCAAATATTCAATCAAAATTTATCAGAGGCTTAAGAGTAACTGATGAAAAAATTATAAACATAGTTGAGTCAGTTTTAATTGATTTTAATAATGACATTGTTGACTCTTTGAAAAAGTTTGGAACTGATGCTGTCTCGATCCATACAAAAAAAAATAATATCATTAAAGTAACTCCAGAGGCTAAAGAGCTTGGATTTGTAGGGATACCTAATCAAATTAATAATACTCTGATTGAGAAAATTCTTAATAAAAAACAAGTTCCAATAATTTCACCATTAGGTTTAGGAAATGACAATCATCCATATAATATTAATGGAGATACAGCCGCGGGTGCAATTGCGAAGTCATTAAAATCTCGAAGATTGCTATTAATGACTAACGTCGAAGGAGTTTTAGATAAAGACAAAAAACTGATTGATGAAATCTCTTCATCAGAAATTTTGAAAATGATTGAGGATAATACAATCACTGAAGGTATGATACCTAAAATTAACACTTGTTTGGATGCTGTGAACAATGGAGTAACAGCAGTTGGAATAATTGATGGTAGAAAACAACACTCTATATTATTTGAAATTTTTTCCGACAAGGGCTCTGGGACTTTGATTAGAAGATGAAAAATTTTAAAGAAATGAAATATCTTCTGTTAGATCTTGATGGCGTTTGTTACGGTAAACACAATAACTACTCTTTAGAGAAAGTGTTTGGCCAAGTATCACAAAGGATGACAATGTTCATATCTGAGAGACTGAAAATAGATATGGAAGAAGCAAAAAAATTACAAACTGATTATTTTTACAAATACAATACTAGTTTAAATGGTTTAATGATACATCATGATATACCCCCAGAAGAATTCCTAAAATATGTCCACACAATAGATCTTTCATTTATGAAAGAGGACAAGATTATGAGAAATGAACTTGAAAAATTAGATATGGAAAAATTTATTTTTACAAATGGGAGCGCCGAACATGCTAAAAATATTTTAACTCATTTAGGAGTATATGATCTTTTTGGGAGAGAGAAAGTTTTTGATATTAAAGATGCTGGGTATGTGCCAAAACCTGAGGCTAAAACTTTTGATTTAATGGTCAAAAAATTTGGATTAAATCCAAAAGAAACAATTTATATAGAAGATATCGCAAAAAACCTTAGTATTGGTTATGAAAGGGGATGTGCAACTGTTTGGTTAATTAATGATGAACACTTTGGTAAGATGGATTCTGATAAAGATTATATTTCACATAAAATTGAAAATCTATCTTTATTTCTTAAAGAAATAAGGTTATTAAAAAGTCAATAAATTATGTCTATAGAAAAAATTATTAATGATGCTTGGGAAAACAAAGATCAAGTAAATCCAAATTCGGATCAATCTTTAAAGGATGCAATCAATCAAGTAATAAATGACTTGGATAGTGGTAAATCAAGAGTTGCTGAAAAAATAAATGGAGAATGGGTAACTCATCAACATCTAAAGAAAGCAATTATGCTAAGTTTTAGAATCTATCCAATGGAAAATCTAAATGGACCTTATTCCAGTTGGTATGATAAGGCACACTTGTTAAAAGGAAAAACAGCTGGCTGGACAAAAGAAGATCATGAGAGAGCAGGTTTTAGAATGGTTCCAAATTCACCTGTTAGAAAAGGATCATTCGTAGGTAAAGATGCTGTTCTAATGCCATGTTATGTTAATATTGGTGCTTACATCGGGGCTAAAACGATGATGGATACATTCAGCCGTGCTGGTAGTTGTTGCCAGATTGGGGAGAATTGCCATATATCTGCTGGGTCAGGAGTTGGGGGGGTGCTAGAACCTGCTCAAGCATTGCCCACAATAATAGAAGATAATGTATTTTTGGGAGCAATGTCCGAGGTGGTTGAAGGGGTGATTGTTGGAGAAGGATCTGTGTTAAGTATGGGAATGCTGATTACACAATCTACAAAAATTGTAAATAGATCAACTGGTGAGATCACGTATGGAAAAATTCCTCCATACTCAGTTGTAGTACCAGGTTCTCTTCCTGATAAAAAAAATCCATCTGCTCCATCACTAAGCTGCGCAGTAATAATCAAGCAAGTAGACGAAAAGACTAGGTCAAAGACATCAATTAATGATCTTTTAAGAGACTAAACATGCAAAAAATTAATGAATTACAATTAGCTAAAGAGCTAATTAGGTTTCCAACTGTTACTCCAGTAGACGCTGGGGTTATGAAATTTTTAGAAAAAAAATTGAAAAAACTTGGTTTCAAAACAAAACTACTTGAATTTAAAGAGAAAAATTTCAAACCAGTTAAAAATTTATATGCAAGGTTGGGAAGAAAAGGACCTAATTTTTGTTATGCAGGTCACCTAGATGTTGTTCCCCCGGGCAATATAAAAGATTGGACGATAAATCCATTTAAACCATCTGTAAAAAATAATCATTTAATTGGAAGAGGTGCAAATGATATGAAAAGTTCTGTTGCAGCTTTTGTCTCTGCTGTAAGCAATTTTTTATCAAAAAATGAAAAATTTAATGGATCAATTAGTCTATTAATTACTGGAGATGAAGAGGGTGATGCAATAAATGGTACAAAAAAAGTTGTAGAATATTTAAAAAAAAGAAAAGAGAAAATAAATTTTTGTCTTGTCGGTGAACCAACTAATCCAAATAAATTAGGTGAAATGATTAAAATTGGGCGTAGGGGAAGTTTGACTGGTAGATTAACCATATTTGGTTTACAGGGTCATGTTGCATATCCCACTAGAGCAAATAATCCTTCAACTATAATTGTCAATATTTTAAAAGAACTTAAAGATATTAAGTTTGATAAAGGAACAAAAGATTTTCAACCTACAAACTTAGAAGTTACTCGGATAAATATAAATAATACTGCAGATAACGTTGTTCCAGCAATAGCTGAAGCAACATTTAACATAAGATTTAACAATAGACATTCATCAACTTCTCTTAAAAAAAAACTTAATAAGATTTTCAGAAAAATAACTAAAAAACATAAATCGAAATTTAAAATTGAGTATAGAGTTTCTGGTGAAGCTTTTTTAACAAAACCTAATAAAACAACATTTATGATACAAAATGTCATTAAAAAAATAACAAAGTTAAAGCCAAAATTATCTACTACCGGTGGAACATCAGATTTAAGATTTATCAGAAAAATATCACCTGGTTTAGAATTTGGTTTAGTTGGAAAAACTATGCATAAAGTCGATGAGGCAGTATCTTTAAAAGATTTAAAAAATTTAACTAAAATTTTTGAAAGCATTTTAAAAAATTATTTTAAATGAATACAGCAATAATAAATTCTGATTCTTATGAAAAACATGACACTGGTAACGGCCATCCTGAACAGCCTAAAAGAGTAATTGCAATAAAAGAAAAATTAAAAAAAAGAAGTGATCTGATTTGGGAAAAACCAAGTTATGTGCCAGATGATGTATTAGCAATGACTCACTCAAAAGAATATATTCGTAACTTAAATAATTCCTTTCCTCAACAAGGTCTAAAGTTTTTAGATGGGGATACCGTCATATCACCAGACAGCAAAAAAGCAGTATTTGATGCTGCTGGCTCAACAATTAGGGCGATAGATGGAATTGAAAATAAAGAGTTTAAGAACGCATTTTGTTTAGCAAGACCTCCTGGACATCATGCAGAAAAGGATAAGGCAATGGGATTTTGTTGTATATCAAATGCTGGAGTGGCCACTAATTATTTGATTAAAAATTTTAAATATAAAAGAGTAGCGTGTGTAGATTTTGATGTGCATTGGGGAAATGGAAATTATGATGTCATGCGTAATAACAAAAATTCATTATATATATCAACACATCAGTATCCTTTTTATCCTGGAGGAGGTACGGACAAAGATAAGGGTGATTTTAATAATTCTTTGAATATACCTTTGCCAGCGGGCACAAACTCTGAAGAATACTTTAATGCGTTCGATAGAGTTTTAGATAGATTAGTCAATTATAAACCTGATTTTCTTATATTCTCAGCAGGGTTTGATGCACATAAAGATGATCCTTTGGCTCAATTTAAATTAAAATCAAAAGATTTCTATGAAATTACCAGAAGAACTTTAGCTGCTACCAACGAGTTTACTCAAGGCAAAGTTATCTCTATTCTTGAGGGGGGTTATGATTTAAATGCATTATCTGAAAGTGCTAATGAACATGTAAACGCACTTGTAGAATTCAATTGATTTAAACTAAGTAAATAATAATCTCTCACATGAAACTTTATAGAATTAAAAGATCTAAAATTGATAAGAAAGGAAGAGGTCTTTATGCTGCGCGCGATATTAAAGAGGGAACAAAAATAATAAATTATGTTGGCAAGATTATTACAAATAAAGAGGTAGATGAGTCAACTAAGTTTGATAATAAAAAACCTATTTACTTATTCACATTAAATAAAAAATATACTCTCGATGGAGATTTTTCATGGAATATCGCAGGTCTAGTAAACCATAGTTGCAATAATAACTGTGATTATAATGGCAAAGGTCTAAAAGTATGGATTACTGCAATTCGTGATATTAAAAAAGGAGAGGAGTTTACGTGTGATTATGGATTTGGTTATGATGAAGATTATAAACAATTTCCTTGTAAATGTGGTTCAAAAAATTGCTGTGGTTATATTGTAAGAGCAGAATCTAGATGGAGAATAAATAAAAAGTTTGCAATGGGTAACAAGAAAAAATTAATAAATAACTCTTGCTAAATAAAGTCCTTCAGGTGGTGCTGGGGGTGCACACAAAATCCTTTTTTTTGAGTTCATAACAAAATTGAATTTTTTTAAAGTCCATTTTTTTTCACCTACATACTTTAAACAACCTACCATTGACCTAACTTGTTGTTGTAGAAAAGATTGAGATTGAAATTCTATTTCTATTTTATTATTTCTAGATTTTATTTTAACAGATCTCATAGTTTTAATTGGACTTTTGGCTCTACAACTAGAAGCTCTGAAAGTAGAAAAATCCTTCGTACCAACTAATTTTTTTGAAGCTTTTTTCATTATTTTTAAATCGAGTTTATTAATAATGTGCCATCCTCTATTTTTATCTATTACAGGCCTACTTAAACGATTAATGATTATATATTTATATATTCTCATTCTTGCAGAAAATCTTGCATGAAAATCTTTACCTCTTTTTTTAATTTTGATAATTGTAATCATTTCCTTGTTTAAAAAATAATTTAAAGATTTGACAAATTTATTCAAATTTTCAATTTTTTTTTTACACTCAAAATGTGCAGATTGTTCAAGCGCATGTACTCCTTTATCTAGTCTTCCAGCACCAAACAAAATAGTTTTTTCTTTTAATAATTTAGAAATTCTCTCTTGAATAAGACCTTGTATAGTTTTGCCTTTTGTTTGAATTTGCCAACCTCTAAAATCGGTACCTACATATTCTATCAATATTTGATATCTAAACATTAGATATGATTGAGCCTTTTCTGATTTGGGATCCGAGCATAAACTCTCCGGTTTTTTGAACCTTTTTTCCCTCTCTCTGTATTTCAAAAACTTTAATAGATTTTTCACCTCCACACGCTATTTCAAGATCGTCTGATATAACCTCACCATTTTTACCAGTCCCGTTTCCAATTTCTGCTTTTAAAATTTTATATCTTTGGCCATTAAAATTAAAATAAGCTCCTGGGGAGGGGTATAAACCATTAATTTTTCCAATTATTTTTAAAGCATCACTTTTCCAGTCTATTTGTCCCTCATTTTTAGTAATTTTTTTTGCATAAGTGGCTTTAGAATTATCTTGATCAACAAAATTTGATTTACCCTCAAAAATTTCATCTACAACATCTAAAATTTTATCCGCTGCTATTAAAGCAAGTTTTTCTGAGACCTCTTTTGCATTGAGACTTTGGTCAAGTTTTATTTTATAAGTATTACTTACAGGTCCACTATCTAATTCTTCATTGATCTTCATTATACTAATTCCAGTTTCTGTGTCTAAATTCATTATAGCCCTCTGAATGGGTGCGGCACCTCTCCATTTTGGGAGTATAGATGCATGAATATTTATAAACCCTTTTTTTGTTAAACTTAAAAATTCTTTAGGAATTATTTGTCCATAAGCTACAACAATTGCAAGATCGGCATCCATTTTTTTTAAAAAATTATATTCCTCTGTGTTATTTTTCAAGTTTTGTGGAGATCTGAATTCTATATTTAAAGTTTCCGATATACCTTGAACTGGTGATTTATTTATCCTCTGACCTCGGTGAGATTTTTGAGGTGGTTGTGTATAAACCAAATTTATTGGAAAACCATTTTGATAGAGAGATTTCAATATTGGAACTGCAAACATGGGTGTACCCATAAAGATGATTTTCTTAGGCATTTCTAAACTAATATTCTGTCAGGATTTTTTTTTGTTTTTGAAATTTTTTTGATGATTATATCTCTTTTTAATTTTGATAAATGGTCAATTATTAATTTTCCATCTAAATGATTTATTTCATGTTGTAAACAAGTTGATAAAAGACCATCACATTTTAAATTTTTTTTTTCTCCATTTATATCGATATATTCCACTTCACAAATTTTTGGCCTTTCAATTTCTATAAATGTGTCTGGAATTGATAAACAACCCTCTTCATAAATTGAGGTCTCATTACTAACTTTTTTAATAACAGGATTTATGAAACTTAAAGGCTCCTTCTTTTCATCTTTAGTAGATACATCAATTACTAAAATTCTTTTCAGGATACCTATTTGAACTGCAGCTAATCCGATGCCTTTCGAAGCGTACATTGTATCAAATAAATCATTAATAAGTTTTTTTTCGTTAGTGCTAATTTTTTCCAATGGTTCTGAAATTTTTTTTAGGGTTTCGTCAGGAACTGTGATTATATCTTTAATGCTCATTAGATAAATAAATAAACTAATTTTTAGACTTTTAAAGGAAGAACTTTTAATAGAATTTTATTACGTATAGAATCTATGTTTAATTGATTAAGTGCACTTATTATAAAAAATAGGGTATCCTCATCTAAAGTACTCAGCTCATCTTGACCAATAACCTCTATAATTCTAAGAATTGTTGAAGCTGTCTCATTATTATTGATCATGACTTGAATATCTGTTGGCATTTCAGAGTCTAGAATTTTGTATAAATTGTCATATTTCTTATCAATTTTTATACCATCTGATTTTAATGACTCTATTAAAATGATATCCTTTTTTGAAATTGTATACTTTTTATCCTTTTTTATTTTTTTAAGAAAATTGTTGAGATCTTTTTCTATTTTTGTCTTATTATAATCTCCAATAAAATATTTTATAAGTTTTGATTGATGCAAAAGATCATCATTATACTTTATTTTAGTTTGTTTTTTTTCATCAGTATTAATATTTTCTAAATAAAAACTTGTATGCTTTGATGAAATTTGATTTAATTCAATATCTTGTAACAGGTCCTTTAGTTTTTCCTCAAAAGCATTACCAATTTTATCCTTGATGAATACTTCTTTTAAAAGTTTCATTAACTCTATTTTTCTATTTATGTCAGACTCTAGTAATACACTTTGATATAAAAGTGCCCTACTCTCAATATTGGTTAAAGATTTGAATACTGTTTCAACTTTCAAAAATTGATCAATTGTAAACTGAAATCTTTTATAAATTTGAAATAAATCATCTTCAAGATAATTCTTATTATGTGTGGCATACTCAATTAGTTCAATTTTTTCTAATTCATCCAAGTCAATTTCATTAGTCTGGTATAATAAATTGGAAGCAGCTAAATATTTCCATATTAATGGATTAGTATTTTCTTCTGGTTCAAAGGTAAATTCTGGGTTTGTTTTATGGGCCAAATGAAACTCTAGGATACTTTTCTCAGAAATAGTTTTATCGATTTCATTTGTATATCCAAAAAGATAATTTAGTTTATTTTCAAAATATTGTTCATTAAAACCTAATTCTTTTTTTAAATCAAAAATTAATTGTGCTTCATCTTTTTTTTCATTGTGTATCAAACAATAGATATTAAACTTTGACAAATAATCATTTTTTATTGGTTCTGAATTATTTAAAAAGATTTTACAAGCTTTATCAAGCTTAGACTCAGATAAATACTTATCAACTAGATATTTACTTAGTTTAGGGTGTAAGTTTAAAATATCATTCTTGATTAAGTACTCCTCTATCAGCTCTAAATTATTATGTTTTATCAACCAATCTGATTTGATTTTTAAAAAATCTTTTTCACTAATATTTTTTTTGGGATAATAAGCATTAGTTAATAAAACAATATTCATAAGTTCTGAAGCATCTCGTGATAAGTTTATTCTAGCTAAATTAGAGAAAAGGTATTTTAATTGATCACCATTAGAATTCGACCACATATCAATTTTTAATCCAAAATCTTCAGGATCGTAGAGACCTATTATTTTAATTTCTTTCGAATTTAAGGTTTCATCAACTTTAATTGAATCAGATCTATCTTTAGTTTGCATATTAAAAACGTCAATTTTTTCAGTTTCAAGTTCACTTTCTGAAATTGAAATTAATTCTTTGTTTTCAGAATTCTCTTGTATTTGCTCTTTATCAATATTCCATATATCTACTGGTTCATCTTGTGAAAAAGAATTGACTGTCGAAAAGAAAAAAATAATTAGAATTGATAAATAAATCTTATTTAACAATTTTAAAATTTTCATTAGGGATTATTTTTTCAATTGATTTTTTTGGTGCTGGGAAGTCTAATTTATTTAAAAGAAAAACTATTCCAATAAATACAATTGCGATTATAAATAGTTTTATCAATAATCCAAT
>CACDZR010000017.1 GCA_902557235.1 uncultured Pelagibacteraceae bacterium
ATATTGATTTTTCAAAAGAATATATTCTTGAAAAATTGGTTAAATTAAAAAAAGAAATTTCAGTAATAATTACAAGATTTGGTAATAACAGATATGAAATTTATGAGGCAATAGAAAATATACATGAAAATCAAATTTTAAAAAAATCTAAAATCCCTGCTGACATAACTCAAAAACTTATAGAACAATCTAGAGAATGGAGTAAACAAATTTCTGAAGAATTAAAATATATTGGTACACTTTGTGTCGAATTTTTTGTTGATCGAAATGATAATCTTTATGTAAATGAAATAGCGCCAAGAGTTCATAATTCTGGACATTTAACTATTAATGCTTTTAATGTAAGTCAATTTGAAAATCATATAAGAGCAGTTTGTTCTTTAGATCAGATTCCTTTAAAGAAATTACATAATGCAGAGATGATTAACCTTATAGGTAACCAAATTACACCATATAGACAAAATATAAATTTAAAGGAAAATGAATTTTTTTTTGATTATCTTAAAAAAGAAATTAAAGATAAAAGAAAAATGGGTCATTTAACAAAAATTTTCTGATGTTTAAAACTATTGAGGGTAACTTTGAAAATTTAGAAGTTAATGAACTTTTAAAAAAACATTTTGTAGAACTAAGAGAAGCTTCGCCCGAGGGAAGTGCTCATGTTTTGGATATTGAGGGTTTAAAAGTGCCATCTATCAAGTTTTGGAGCTTATGGGATGATGATAAATTGATGGGTTGTGGTGCTCTTAAAATTTTGGATAAAGACCACGGTGAATTTAAATCAATAAGATTACATGATGACTTCAGAAACAAAGGCAACGGAATTAAACTTATTAATCATTTATTTGATGAAGCCAAAAAATTAAATATTAAACGAATAAGTATAGAAACTGGAGCTGGAATATTCTTTAAACCAGCCAGAAAATTATTTGATATATGTGGATTTAAGCCCTGTGAACCATTTGCTCATTATATAAAGGATAAAAATTCAATTTATTTATCAAAATTAATAAACAACACTTGAGATTAAATTTTCAATCAACCATCTATTTTGTTGACAAAACTGATTAAATTATAAAGAAAGACATTATTACTTAATTATAAGTAATAAATTAATAAACAATAAAGTAAGAAGAAAAATATGAGTCTACAAGGAAAAGTAAAATGGTTCAATCCAACCAAAGGTTTTGGTTTTATTGAAAGAGAAGATAAAGAAAAAGATGTGTTTGTACATGTTTCAGCTGTAAGAGATGCTGGTATGAACGGTTTAGATGAGGGTCAAGCTTTGACTTTCGATGTTGAAGATGGTCCCAAAGGTCCTTCAGCAGTTAACTTAAAAACTGCATAATTTTCATTATATAAATTATTGGCTATAAGATTTACAATTAGATTATATTTGTATAATTGTAGCCAATAAAAAAATTTTAAATCAGATAAATAAAAACTAAAATGATCGGGATTTTAGGTGGTATGGGCACACAGGCTGGCCTGGACTTTTGCAACAAACTTGCAATCCTTTATCGTGGAAAAATTGATCAAGAGTATCCATTATTTCTCCTTTTCAATAAATCAAATATTCCTGGAAGACCAGAGTCGATAGGTGTTCAAACTAGGAATTTATCTAATCGAAAAAAAAATAAAAAAATTGAAAAAAAATACTCACTTGTATTAAAAAGTTTATTACATGGATGTAGTATACTCAAAAAAAGTAAGTGTAAGTTTATTGTTATACCGTGTAATACAGCTCACTATTGGTATGATGACTTAAGAAAAAAAATAAAATTGCCAATTATCAACATGCCGAAAGAGGTATTTACTCATACAAAAAAAACATGCAAAAAAAATTCATCAATTGGATTATTAGCGACTGAAGGCACTCTAAATACAGGAGTTTATAATAAATTTTTTGATAAGAGCTATAACCTTATTTTTCCAAATACTTCTCTACAAAAAAATTCTGTTAATAGAGCAATAAAATTTGTTAAAATGGGTAATGTTAAAGCTGCAAGTAAGATTATTAAGCCAGCCATAAATTATTTAATCAAAAAAAAATGTAAAAAAATAATTTTAGGCTGTACTGAATTGCCAATTGCTATTTTCGCATTTAAATCCATTAAAAAAGTAAAGACTTCAAAAATTTTTTTAGATCCAAATTTGATACTAGCCAATGCGGCTATGAAAAAATATCGTAAGTAATGAAGTCTAAAGATAAACCATACATCTTATATGTAGCAGAAAAGATTTATCTAGAAGTTTCAAAAATTAAAAAAAAAAATAACGGTTTTTCTAATATAGATGCTATAGATGGTTTTATTGGATCAGAAATCTACAAGGAAGTAAGTAGTGGTAAATTTCATGACAAGTGGTTTGAGGAATTAGAGAAAAATAATAAAAAAATTCCTGACGAGACAATGAGATTACTAAAAATACAAAGAGAAATGATGATTAAACAATTAATCCAATACCCAGAGCTTTATTATACTAAAAGTCATTTTCCTTTAGAAATTTCTCAACGTGCGTTCGATCATTTGTGGAGAATGTGTGAAAGTTATGAGTTATGGTGTAAAGAAACTAACCAAAAAAAATTAATTCTTTTAAATCTTACTGATTAATTTTTTGTTGTTTTAATTTTTTATGAGTTAATTCAACTCTTTTTTCAACCAAAAGTTTAAAATCTTTAATTACTTTTGACTCATTATTTTGATTAACTAGTTTTTGGTGAACAATTTTAACTCTTGTTTCAATTAAATCCTTAAAATCTTTATTAATACGGTTTTCTTGATTATTTTTTGATACTTCATCTGTAATATAGCCAAGAGAGCTTTTGCCTGTTTTTTTTTTAAATTCATTATCAAAGACTAGCTGAGCAGTAGCTTTAGCCAAATTTCCTGATGTAGCTGCTGTGATTGCAGGTCCCAAAACAGCTGGTAAAGGAACAAAACCCGTCAAAAATAAAAATGACGAGAGAAATAAAATAATTTTTAAAAATCTTAAAATCACAGATTAAAATTAATTGATTTGGTTTAAAGCTACAATTAATAAATTGTCCAAAATAAGCTTTAATATTAATTAAATATTGTGATAATCCATCTTATTTTACGTCATTTTTAGTATGATCAAAATTTTCCCTTTTATCTTTATTATCCTTTGGTCATCTGCGTTTATAACTACTAAACCTATCATTGATAATAGTGATCCATTTGCTGCACTGGCTTTTCGTTTTTTTTTTGTAGCAGTTGGATTTTTATTATTCTCAATTTATTCTAATTATTCGATTATAATTAAAAGAAAAAACTTAATTGAATCAGTCCTAAGTGGTGTTCTTTTCCATGGTTTATATCTAGGAGGAGTTTTCTACTCTATTTCTATTGGTATGCCTACGAGTATTGCTGCATTAATTGTAACTCTTCAACCAATCTTAACAAATATTCTCAGTGGACCGATCTTAAATGAAAAGGTAACTTTTAAACAATGGATTGGTGTTTTGCTTGGATTTTTTGGTGCAACACTAGTTTTGGGATTAGATCTAGGATCAAAGATTCCATTGCTTGGGCTAATTGCTACAATAATAGCATTAGTTTCAATAACAGCATCAACAATTTGGCAAAAAAAATTAAGTAATAATTTACCTTTGTCCGTAAGTAATTTTTATCAAGCTGTAGGAGGCTGTTTTTTCCATATCTTGGTAGTCATATTTTTTGCAAAACCATACATAGCCTTCACAAAAACATTTTTTCTAGCAATGGGTCACCAAATACTTCTTGTGTCTTTTGGTGCTTTTACAATTTTAATGTTCTTAATCAAAAAAAATTCCGCAAGTAAGACAGTCTCAATTTTTTTTCTAATCCCTGCAACATCTGCTTTAATGGCTTGGTTTTTTTTAGAGGAAAACTTAACAGGAACTGATCTTTTAGGTTTTTTGATTACCTCAATAGGAGTTTATATAGCTACCAGAGATTAATCTAGGTTATCTATTTTCGTAACCAAACTCTAGTGATGCATCAGTAATAGAATAGTACAAAGACTCCCCAAAACTTCTTAACGCAAATAACCTTACCTTGAATGGTTTGTCATTAAGTAAGTCTACTGTAAAAGCAATATTATTATAAATAGAATTTATTGAATTATTTTTTTTTAAAATATCAAAATTAAATGGTGATCCTTTTTTTAAAACTTCTAATACATAATTACCCTCTATTTCAATTACAGCTCTTGAATGAGATAAATCAGTTACTGCAAAATCAGTTTCTTTACATGTTAAAGAAATACTTTTGATTAAATCTTTATTTGAGGATACTAACAGCCAATTTTTTGGGCCATTCCATAAGATTCTTGTATTTTCATTAAAAGCCACATTCAATGAAGAGTCTTTTAGTTTTAAACCGTCAATATTAATACTTTCAATTGGAATATTTGAATTTTTGAATTGTACTATTTGAACAATTAATAAATTTTTTTTTTCTGAAATTTTTAATAAGTCATCGCCTTTTTTGTCCTCAAAGTCCCCAAATTGTCCTTGATGATGAACATTAGCTAGCGCAGAAATTAAACTCATGATCTAACCCTCTCACCTTTCGGATCCACATAATGTGAAGACACTATCTCAACTGGAATTACTTTATTTTTTAGAGGTGACATTACGAATAACTTTTCTCCTATCATATTCTTACCATCTTTTAAAATTGCTAAAGAAAATGGATTATCGTGTTCAACACTCCAACATGAGGCTGAAATATAACCTAATTTTGGATTTGGAAGTGGTGCATTTGAATCTTTAACTAAATGAGATCCTTCCGGAATACTTGTTTTTTTATCTAATGGGACAACACCAACAATTTTTTGTCTATCCTCAGCTGCAAAAGCTTTTCTCGATAAAGATCTTTTTCCAATAAAATCTTTCTTTTTGCTAAGAAGTCCCTCAAGAGAATTGTCATAAGGAATAGTTCTTCCATCAAGCTCTGAACCTGCAACATGTCCCATCTCAATTCTTAAAGTTGAAAGTGCTTCTGTTCCATATGGTTGAATTCCAAACTCTTCACCAACTTCTATTATTTTTTCCCACATAAAATATCCATAATCTGACTCAACATTTACTTCGTACGCAAGTTCACCAGAGAATGAAATTCTAAAAATTTTAGCTTTTACTCCAAACAAATCACCTTCCATATAACCCATAAAAGGAAGTCCTTCATTCGTTACATCAGAATTTGGAAAAAGTTTTTTTAATACTTCTCTAGATTTTGGTCCAGCAATTGCAGCTCCTGCCCATTGTTCAGTCGTTGAAACTACATTAACATTTAACTCTGGCCAAACTAGTTGTAGATAATATTCTAGATGTGATAAAACATTGGCAGCTTGTGCTGTTGTAGTGGTCATATGGTAATGATTTTCTGATATTCTTGTTGTTGTCCCATCATCCATAACAATTCCATCTTCTCTCAACATCACACCATATCGTGCTTTTCCAACTGGTAGTTTTAACCAGGCATTTGTATAAACTCTATTTAAAAGCTCCGCTGCATCCGGTCCTTTAATATCAATTTTACCTAAAGTGGTGACGTCACAAACACCAACATTAGTTCTTACATTTTTAGCTTCTCTTTTTGACGCCTCAAATAAATTTTCATCACCACGTTTATAATATCTTGGTCTTAACCATACGCCTGCATCAACAAAGACTGCATTATTTTTTTCGTGCCATGAATGCATTGGAGATTTTCTAGTTGGTTTTGAATGTTTTCCTACTTCCCTTCCAACGATTGCTCCAATAGAAACTGGTGAATAAGGCGGTCTAAAAGTTGTATGCCCAACTGCTGGAACAACTTTATTCTCAATTTTCGATACTAATTGTAAACCGTTAAGATTACTTGTCTTACCTTGGTCAGTAGCCATGCCAAGTGTGGTATATCTTTTCACATGTTCAATAGACCTATATCCCTCTTTAAGAGCTATTTCTATGTCGGAAACTGCAACATCATTTTGAAAATCTAAAAACCGTTTGTAATTTTTTCCCTTTGGTAACGGTACGCACCAAAATTTATCATGTATAGTAGATTTTTTTTCCACAACATTAGGAAATGAAACCTTGTTATCATTATTAGTAATTTCTTTTGAAATTTGATTTCCTTTTTCAAAGGAGTCTTTTAAAGTCTCTTCCAAAGTGTAAATCCCATTTGCAGCCCCTAAAGTTTTTTCATTTTGTTTAGATACACCAGGAACAAATGCATCAATTTCCTCGTTAAATTTTGTTTTATTTCCTGATTGTGATGCCAAATGAATTGTAGGAGTCCAAAAACCAGAAACACAAATGCAATCACATTTGATATTTTCAACTGATCCAATTTCTTCTTTATCATCTGAAATTTTAGCTATATCAGCTGATTTTACTTTTTTATATCCTTGAGCAGCTACAACCACATATGAATTTCTTATATTAATATTCATATTTTTTGCTTCCTCAATAATCTCTGATTGAGGTTCTTTTCTTGTATCTAAAATTATTGGATCAACACCATTCTTTTTGAATTCAATTGCTGTTTCATAACCACTATCATTGTTTGTAAACACAAGCGGTTTTTTTCCAACTAACACACCATAAACTTTCATGTATTCTTTAGCGGCTGAAGACAACATTACACCTGGGGTATCATTATTGCCAAATACAATTGGTCTTTCAATTGATCCAGATGAAATCAATACTTCTTTTGCTCTAATATACCAAAGTCTTTGTTTTGGATGATATTTTTTCGTTTTTGGTAAGTGGTCACTTATTCTCTCAGACATAACTAACATGTTATGATCATAGTAACCAAAAACTTGAGATCTGTTTTTTATAGTAACATTAGACATTTCTTTGAGTTCTGAAACAATACTATCTGCCCACTCTTTGCCTGATTGATTCCCTATATTGACATCACTTGTTAATAGAGTTCCTCCAAATCGTGATTTGTCCTCTGCAAGAATTACTTTAGCGCCATTTTTTGCAGCTGAATAAGCACTCGCTAATCCTGATGGACCTGAGCCCGTGATTAATAGATCACAATATTCATATTTGTGTTCATATCTCTCTTTATCATGTTTTATAGATGCTGTGCCTAAACCAGCAGCTTTTCTGATAAATGGTTCATAAATTTTATACCAAAAACTTTTTGGCCACATAAAAGTCTTGTAATAAAAACCAGCAGGAAGGAATATCTTTAAAAAATTATTTATAGCTCCGACATCAAAATTTACACTCGGCCAACAATTAACACTTTTTGCTTCCAGACCTTCAAAAAGTTCTTGTTCAGTAGCTTTTATATTCGGTTCTGTTTCACCGTTTCTGTATAATTGAACTATTGCATATGGCTCATCAACACCAGCTCCAAAAAAACCTCTTGGTCTGTGATATTTAAAACTTCTTCCAATTAAATGAACTCCATTGGCAATTAATGCAGAAGCAAGAGTGTCTCCTTCATAACCAAAATAATTTTTACCATTAAATTTAAAAGAAATTTTTTTATCTCTATTTATTAATCCACCACTTTCTAATCTAAAACTTTGTGTCATTATGAAATTTCTTCGTTAGCTTTGAGTGTTTTAAAAATTTCGTGAGTAGCTGTATCTCTTTGAACTTTAATCCATTGTCTACAACCTGATAAATGTTGCCATAACTCCCAATGCTTTCCTCTTAAGCTTTTTCTATTGTATACAAAATTATCCCAATCTTGATCGGATATTTCTTTTCCTAATTCTGGTCGTTTGATAGTTGCATCACCGCCATATGAAAACTCATTCTGTGATCTAATTCCACAGTGTGGACATTTGATATGGAGCATTTATGAAATCCAAGTTTTTGTACCAAGTCCCTTTTCGTCAAGTAAGTGACCAGTATTAAATCTATTTAAACTATAGCCTGCATTTAATTCATGAACTCTATCTTGTGCAATTGTATGTGCAAATGTCCAGCCAGATGCTGGTGTTGCTTTAAATCCACCATAGCACCAACCACAATTTAAATACAAACCTTCAATATGAGTTTTGTCTATTATTGGTGAGCCGTCCATAGACATATCCATTATTCCACCCCAGGTTCTAAGCATTTTCAATTTACTTAGGAAAGGCATCATTGCTATTCCTTCCGTCAGAACATGTTGAAGTGTTGGAAGATTGCCTCTTTGTGCATAACTATTGTAGCCATCAAGATCACCACCCATTACCATTTCTCCTTTGTCAGACTGGCTGATATAAAAATGCCCGGCACCAAAGGTAACTACTTTATCTAAAACTGGTTTCACTGGCTCAGATACACATGCTTGTAATAGATGAGTCTCAATTGGCAGTGTCATATTTAGTTTTTCGGCTAAAATATTTGTACTACCCGCAACACATAATCCAATTTTTTTTGCTTTAATGTCTCCTCGAGAAGTTCTCACTCCATTAATTTTCCCTGCGGACACATCAAACCCAATCACTTCACAATTTTGAATTATGTCTACGCCCATGTCATCTGCTTGACGTGCATAACCCCAAGCAACAGCATCGTGTCTAGCTGTTCCTGCACTAGGCTGCATTAATCCTCCAAAAATTGGAAACCTTACATTCTCAGAAAAATCAGCCATAGGAATAATTTCTTTAACCTCTTCCCTATTTAATAGCACTGCATCGATTCCATTTAATCTCATCGAATTCCCTCTTCGAGCATATGTATTCATTTGAGCATCTGAGTGAGCGAGATTTATTATTCCTCTTGGAGAAAACATTACGTTGTAGTTTAAATCTTGACTCATCCTTCTCCAAAGATCCATTCCAAACTCGCTGAATAATGCATTATCATCATGCATATAATTTGATCTAATTATTGTGGTGTTTCGACCAACATTACCTCCCCCAATCCAACCTTTTTCAATTATAGCAACATTGGTAATGTTATGCTCTTTTGCTAAATAATACGCAGTTGCTAAACCGTGGCCACCGCCACCGATAATTACAACATCATATTCTTTCTTAGGTGTC
>CACDZR010000018.1 GCA_902557235.1 uncultured Pelagibacteraceae bacterium
TGGAATTAAGTTCTCATCCACATCGAAATTTTTTCCACACGATGGACATACAATTATCATAAGGTTTATATAACAGATTCTGATTAAAAATCCTTTGTTTTACACATCTTTATACATTGAAAAAATAAATAACTACTGTATTAGTACTCCATTCGGAGTGTAGCGCAGCCTGGTAGCGCATCTGGTTTGGGACCAGAGGGTCGCAGGTTCGAATCCTGCCACTCCGACCAGCATTTATGAAAAAAGCAAAAATTTATAAACCTAATAAAACAGCAATGCAATCTGGCTTAGGTAAAATTGATAAATGGATTTTAGAATTTAAAACTAAAGATCCTACCAAAAATCCATTGATGGGGTGGGAAAGTTCATCTGATACTTACAGTGAATTGAAATTAGAATTTTCTACTAAAGATCTAGCAATTACTTACGCAAAAAAAAACAAAATTGATTTTGAAATAATAGAGCCCAAAAAAAGAAAAGTAGTGAAAAAAGCTTATGCAGATAATTTTTTGAACTAATCTTATGTTTAAATTTTTTACAGATAAAAGATGGCATTTATGGAGTATTGGAGGAACAATACTTATTCTTGCTGCTACCTGGTATCAAGTACAACTAGATGTAAAAATTAATGAATGGTTTGGGGAGTTCTATGATACTCTGCAAAAAGCATTAGCTGAACCAGGCGCTGTAACTGAAAAAGAATTTATTGCATATCTTTTTACATTTGCAAAAATTGCTGCGGTCTACATTTTAGTAGTTATATTTAGTGATTATTTTACTAGTCACTGGACTTTTAGATGGCGAACTGCCATGGCTGATTTTTATCATGACAAATGGACTTTTGCTTCATCAATAGAAGGTGCATCCCAAAGGGTACAGGAAGATACTCTTAAGTTTGCAAGAATAATGGAAGGCTTGGGTGCAGAACTTTTAAGAAGTATAATGACATTGATTGCATTTACTCCAATTTTATGGGGATTGTCCAAAAGTATTACTGTACTGCCATGGATAGGTGAGGTTAATCATGCTCTAGTTTGGGTAGCTATCATTTCCGCATTAGGTGGAACTTTTATACTCGCTGCTGTGGGGATCAAATTACCTGGAATAGAATATGATATTCAAAAAGAAGAAGCCGCATACAGAAAAGAATTAGTTCTTGGTGAAGACTTTAAAGAAAACGCTCAACCTATGAGAATTGATAGTTTATACGGTGGTGTAAGAAAAATTCATTATAAAATGTATTTTCATTATCTGTATTTTAATGCTGTTAAATGGAGTTATTTACAAGGAATGGTAATAGTTCCTTATCTAGCCTTAGCACCAACAATTGTAACAGGCGCTATAACTTTAGGTTTTGTTCAACAAATTATAAGAGCTTTTGGAAGAGTAGAAACCTCACTTCAATATTTAGTGAGAAGTTGGCCTATAATAGTTGAACTTATTTCAGTTTGGAAAAGACTGAATGAATTTGAAAATAAATTAAAGTTAAATACAGAAAATATATCTAAAGAAAAAATTTAGTGGCTTTAAATAAAGAATTAATTAACGATATAATAAAAGTAACTTCAAAAGCAGCTATATCTTGTTACGAATTTATTGGAAAGAACCAAAAAAAAAATGCCGATAAAGCAGCAACAGACTCTATGAGGAATGAAATTAATAAATTATCTATTAATGGAGAGGTTGTAATAGGTGAAGGCGAACTAGATAAAGCACCTATGTTATATATAGGTGAAAAATTAGGTTCTGGCGGAAATTTAAACCTCGATATAGCAGTTGATCCTGTAGAGGGAACAAATTTTGTTGCAAAAAATCTACCTGGTGCATTGTCAGTTATATCTATTGCAGAAAAAGGAAATCTTTTTAATGCTCCAGAAACATATATGGATAAAATTGCAGTTTCAAACAAAATACCTTTTGAAGCAACTGATTTAGACTTTTCAGTTGAAAAAAATATTAAGAATATCGCAGATTCTTTAAACAAGAATTTAACAGATGTTACTGCTTGTTTATTAGATCGACCTAGGCATAAAAAAATTATTGATGAACTTAAAAAAATGAATGTAAAAATGAAATTAATTTCAGATGGTGATGTATCTGGAGCATTAATGATAACTGATGATAAATATGATGTAGATATTTTTTTGGGTATAGGTGGAGGACCTGAGGGAGTTTTGGCTGCCTCTGCTATTGATGCATATAAGTGCAAATTTCAGGGTAGATTTATTTTTGATAATGACAGAGATATAAAAAGAGCTAAACAAATGGGTATTAAAAATTTAGATAAAAAGTATGATTTAAAAGAAATCATTAAAGGCGACTCAATATTTTGTGCGACAGGTATTACATCAGGCGATTTAGTTAAGGGTATTAATTTAAAAGATAATAAATATATCACTCAAACTCTAGTTACACATAAAAGCTCAAATACTTGTAAAATTGTTACAAGAGAAGACGCTATAAAAACTTGATAAATATAATATTTTACAATAAAAGATCAAAATTTGGTCCCTTCGTCTATCGGTTAGGACACGTGGTTTTCATCCTCGAAAGAGGGGTTCGATTCCCCTAGGGACCGCCAAAATGCCATATTTTGTCTATTTAATTATCACTAAGGATAAAAGTAAAAAAAGGTTTTCATACGTTGGTTACACTGGAAACATAAAAAAAAGGCTAAATTTACACAACTCTGGTAAAGGTGCGAAGTTTACAAGAGGAAAAAAATGGAAGTTAGTTTATTATGAAAAATACGATTCAAAATCAGAAGCAATGAAAAATGAGTACAGATTAAAAAAAAATTATAAACTGAGAAAAAAATTAATTAAGAGCAAATGAAAATTTCTATTTTACTTCCTTTAAAAGAAAATTTTTCACCATCATATGCGGGTGCTGTTTCACTGTTTATAAATGATACTTTAAGATCAAGTAAATTTAGAAAAAATATTACAGTTTTTGGGCACACAAACTATAAAAAAAAATTCAGACAAAAATACTCTAATATAGATGTCAAAAAAAATTTTTTTTTGAGTCAAAATAAAGAATATGTAAAAAAATTTATTGAAATAGAAAAAAAAAATAAATCTCAAATCATAGAGTTACATAACAGACCAATTTATTTAAGATATCTGGTTAATGATTTGAACAAAAGAGATTATATTCTATATTTTCATAATGATCCTCTTACAATGTCTGGATCAAAAAGTATCAAAGAAAGATCATTTTTATTGGATAATTGTTATAGGATAGTTTTTAACAGTAATTGGTCTAAAAAAAGATTTTTACAAAAAATGAAATCAGATGCAATTAATAGTGAAAAATTAATTGTTATTAACCAGTCAGCCTCAAAAAATAAGATTAATTTTAAAAATAAAAAAAAATTAATTACATTCGTTGGAAAACTCAATAAATCGAAGGGATATGATCTTTTTGGAAACGCTGTAATAAAAATACTTAAGAAATACAAAGATTGGTCCGCATATGTTGTGGGAGATGAACCAAGAGATAGACTTAACTTTAAACACGATCGATTGATAAATTTTGGATTTAAAGAACATAATGAAGTTATAAGAATTTATAAAAAAACTAGTATTGCAGTCGTGTGCTCAAGATGGGATGAGCCATTTGGAAGAACTAGTTTAGAAGCTGCAGCAAATGGTTGTGCTGTAATCATAAGTAATAGAGGCGGTTTACCAGAGACTATTACTAATGGTCGAATACTTAAAAAATTAAATGTTAATGAAATTTACAAAAACATCGAAGATCTAATCAAAAATTCATCTATTAGAAAGAAATATCAAAAATTATCATATAAAAATTTTTATTTATCCCATCAATATGTAACTAAACAAATTGATAAGATTAGAAATAATTTAAGTGAAATAAGCAAACCCTTTTTGTTTAAATCACAATCAAATCTTAGAATATTACACATTACTAATTTTAATGAGAGGCATAATGGTCGACTTTTTTTTAATACTGGGAGAAGATTAAATAACGGCTTTATTAGACTTGGACATAGCGTTCTAGAATTTAGCGACAGAGATATTGTAAGTAGAGGTAAATCTTTAAAAGATTTTTATGGATCTGATACGTTGAATGATAAATTAATTAAAACTTGTTATCATTTTAAACCAGATTTAATAGTTTTAGGACATGCAGATATGATATCAAAAGATATTCTAAATAATCTCAAAAAAGATTATTCCAATCTAAAAATAGCTCAATGGTTTCTTGATCCGTTAAATAAAAACGGCCCTGATTTTCAAAAAAACAAAAAAAGAATTTTAGACAAGTCTGATGTAATAGATTCAAATTTTTTAACCACTTCTCCTGATGCTTTAGGCTTTTTATCAAAAAATAAGTTAAATTATTTTATACCGAATCCATCAGATCAATCGATGGAAACACTAGATAACTTTAAGAAAGATTGCTCGAATGATGTTTTTTTTGCTTTAAGTCATGGAGTACACAGAGGTCAATTAAAAAGCCGATCTACTGATGACAGAGAGAAGTTCATAAAATCTCTAATTAATAAATGTAAAAATATCAGATTTGATATTTTTGGTATGGACAATATTCAACCAATCTGGGCTGACCAATATTTTAAGAATATATCTAATTCAAAAATGGGCCTCAACTTAAGTAGGGGAACACCAATAAAATATTATAGTAGTGATAGAATTACGCAAATTATAGGTAATGGTTTAGTTACATTAATTGATGAAAAAACTTGTTATGGTGATTTTTTTGATGATACAGAGATGGTTTTTTATAAGAATATTACAGATTTATCTGAAAAAATTGAAAAAATTTCAGAGAATGAAAAACTGCGTAAGACAATTGGACAAAAAGGTAAAACTAAATACATGAAATATTTTAATTCAACAGTTGTAGCAGATTTTATCATTAATAAGACCTATGAGATAAATGGCAAAAAAAAATATTTATGGCATAAACCATAAAATGATTTCCATTGTAATTCCAACTTATAATAATTTAGACTACCTAAAGCTTTGTTTAAAAAGTTTAGGAAAAAATTCTTCTTTTAAACATGAAATAATAATACATATAAATGATGGTTCAGATGGTACATTAAATTTTGTTAAAGCTAACAATTATAAATATACAATCTCACACGCTAATATTGGTCTATGTTCATCAATAAATAAAGCGGCAAAATTAGTATCTAATCGATATATTCTTTACAGTCATGACGATATGTATTTTTGTCCTAATTGGGATAAAGTTTTATTAGATGAAGTTAAAAGTTTAAATCATGATGATTTCTATATATCTGGTACTATGATTGAACCTAATTCTGGTCATATAGTTTGTGATTTTGGAGTTGATCTAGATACCTTTAAAGAAGAAGAACTACTATCTAAATATAAGAATATTAATTTTTATGATCATCAAGGAACTCATTTTGCACCACATTTAGTTTCAAAAAAAATGTGGGATAAAGTGGGTGGTTTTAGTGAAGAATTTAACCCTGGTATAGGTTCTGACCCAGATTTTAATATGAAATTATGGAAAGAAGGTGTGAGAATATTCAAGGGTCTAAATGATTTTAAAGTTTATCATTTTGGATCTTTAACAACTAGAAAGAAAAAAAATTTAATTCAAAATAGAGGGGATAAGACATTTTTAAAAAAATGGGGAATTACAACAAAGTTTTTTAAAAAACATTATTTAAAATCAAAAACTAAATATAATGGACCGTTGAAAGAACCTGATAAAACTCTTAGCTATATATTTGGCCTTTTGTCTTGTAAAATACAATCTATATTTTCACTTTATTAAGTGCGTTATTTTTAAATATATTAGCTTCTTTAATATATCTTCTAACCATTTGTGTTGTTTTATGACCAGTCATAGCCATTATACTTCTTTCATCTGCTCCAGATTCAGCAGCTACCGTTGCAAAACCTGACCTTAAACTATGACCAGCAAAATTTTTATTTTCTATGCCTGCTAAATTTAGATATTCTTTTATCAATAAAACTACAGATTGATCGGTTAATCTTTTATCCGTCAATGATGAACCTTTAGAAAATCTTCTAAAAATAGGTCCAGATTTAATTTGAGAAACCTCCAACCATTTTTTTAAATTAATAACAGGACAGTAAATTTCATTTGTGAAGTAGGGTAGTCCCTTGATCATTCCCTCACCAAATTGATCAGTTTTAGATCTTTTTATAGAAATTTTAAGGCCCTCTGTTACAAATTCTAAATCTTCATGATCAATAGAAATCAGTTCTGTTCTTCTAAATCCACCTCCAAAGCCAATTAGTATTATTGATTTGTCTCTAAGTTTTTTAATCTCATTAACTTTTTGCTGATTTATTACATTAATAATTAATTTTAAATGATTGATTAATAATGGTTTTTTACCTTTTTGAATACTGCCTTTTACCCTTCTTATTCCCATTAAATTTTCTACTATAATTGGATGTTTAGTGTCTAGATAATGCCCTTTTAGCTTGTGTACCATACTAATTGATACTAATCTTCGTCTTAAAGTGCTTATTTTTGAGTTTTTAGATAGATGAGTAAGATACAAGGAAACAATTTTTGGTTCAGTTGGTAATGAATTTAAGCCATGCTTTGCACAAAAAGCACCAAAGTCTTTAAAATCAGATTTATAAGCTCTTAAGGTGTTATTTGCTTTGGAGCTTTTGAGGTTATTTAAAGTTGCCTCATGAAGCAATTTTAAGTCTGTAGTTAATTCACTCATATAATTACTATTGATAACAATTAATTATCATTAGTAATATATCAAGTGATTTTTTAAAGTCAATAGTTTAAATTAATAATTTATGGGTTCAATTGATGGTGAAATTCCTGCTGTATGGTTTTTAATAAGTTCAATTGGTTTTGGTGTACTAACTTTTATTCAATATCGAAACACTGGTAAGAGTTTAAATACAATATTTTTACTTATAATGGCTATTGTATTCTTAGCTAGTTACGTAATTTTAATGATACCTCGCTAAAAAACAATGAAAGGAACAAAATTTCAATTAAAAGTCTGGAAATACCTTAAAACCATACCAAAAGGTAAGGTAAAAACCTATAAACAAGTGGCTATTGGCATAAAAAGCCCTAAATCAGCTCGTGCTGTAGCTAATGCTTGTGCTAAAAACCCATATGCCCCAAAAATACCCTGTCATAGAGTGATTAGATCTGATGGGGCTCTTGGAGGCTACTCTGGGAGAGGTGGAATTAAGCAAAAGCTCAAATTACTTAGATCTGAAAAGGTAGAGATTTAGCCCTATTTTAGGGCTTTTTTACATTGAAAAAGTAAGTAAAATCAACGTTTTTTTGATGTTTTTACCTAATTATTCATCAAATAGTATAATTCACCCTTCAGTTGTACTATATATCAACCTATGCCTAAAATAGACCCATATATGGCCCTTTAAATGGTATATTCGGTTTGTGCATCGCTCTACTATTCAACTATATCAACGCTTTTAGACCTCCCTATTTATTCATGACTTTATGTTTTCTAATGTGTAAAAAGCCTTGATTTTTAACGATAATTTAATATTTCTTAATTTTGTTAAAAAATTTATTAAATTAAGGTAAAACATTTTCTTTTAACTAAATAAAATCAATTTTAATTATGTTTTTATAAAAATTAATATCAAATAAATATCTAATAATTACAATAGTTTACTTATTATAATTAATGTAACGCTTTAAGTATTAGTAAATAAATAATACCTATTATTTAATTTTTTTAACTAGGTTCTCTCTTCTAGAAATATAGATACCGCTTAATACAATAATAAATAATCCAAAGAAAGTCCAATAATCTGGAAAATCACTAAAGAAGTAATAACCTATTATAATGTTTGTAATGATCTCGAAATAGCTAAATGGAGCTAATTTAGAGGCATCAGCGTATTTAAGGGATAGTATTAAAAATAAATGACCTATACAGGCAAATATTCCAATTGCAGCCATCATAGACCACTGATTTAAAGTGGGCGCAACCCAAACAAATGGCATCATTATGGAAACTATTATAGCCCCTACTACACCAGTTAATAATAAAGTTAATAAAGGGTTATCTGAAGTACTTAATTTACGGGTAATAATTAAATAAAATCCATACATTATTCCAGTTCCAAGAGCAGCTATACTCGCTAAGTTAATTTCTACAAACCCAGGTCTTATAACCACTAATGAACCTATAAATCCAATAATTACAGCAGACCATCTTCTAAAACCGACCTTTTCTCCCAATAAAATTGGAGAGAAAGCTGTAACAATTAAAGGTGCAACAAAAGCTAAAGTTAATGCTTTTGCTAAAGAAATTACTGAAATTGAATAAAAAAAACAGATATTAGCCGTTAAAAGAATTAAACCTCTTATAAATTGTAATTTTGGTTTATCTGTCCAAACAAGATTTTTTCTAAAAAAGAAAAACATAATCGGAAGAATAAATGCAACTGTAAAAAAATACCTAGCCCATGTAATTTGTAAAACAGGAAGATCTGTACTCAAATATTTTGCAAATCCATCCATAATAGGAAGCATTACCCACGCTAAAAGATTAAAAGTTATGGCCTTCATGAACTAAAAGGATATAGATTAATTGAAGTATTTTAAAGCAAAGAATACAACAA
>CACDZR010000019.1 GCA_902557235.1 uncultured Pelagibacteraceae bacterium
TTATTTTATTGTAATTGTCATCATTTTGTTAGTAAAATACATAAATAATTATTTAATTTGGTAGATAAATGACAAAAGTAGCAATTATTGGTGCAGGGCCTTGTGGACTATCAATGTTAAGGTCTTTTGAATTAGCAGAAAAAAATGGTGAAAAAATCCCTGAAGTTGTTTGTTTTGAAAAACAAGATAATTGGGGAGGTTTGTGGAATTACAGTTGGCGAACAGGATCTGATCAATATGGAGACCCTGTACCTAACAGCATGTATAGATATCTTTGGTCAAATGGACCAAAAGAGTGTTTAGAGTTTGCAGATTATTCCTTTGATGAGCACTTTGGAAAGCCAATACCATCTTTCCCACCTAGAGAAGTTTTATATGATTATATTGTTGGAAGAGTAAGCAAGGGGAATTTAAAAAAAAAGATAAAATTTAATACTAGAGTTATTAACACTATTTTTAAAAATGATAAATTTGAGCTTAGTTATCAAGATAAAGTTAACAATAAAGTATTAAAAGATAATTTTGATTTTGTTGTTGTATCAACAGGTCACTTTTCAGTTCCATTTATTCCAGAATACAAAGGAATGGATACATTTCCTGGAAGAATAATGCATTCTCATGATTTTAGAGATGCAGAAGAGTTTAGAAATAAAAATGTAATAGTGCTAGGTAGTAGTTATTCTGCAGAAGACATCGCACTTCAGTGCAATAAATACGGAGCTAAAAGTGTTACTATTGGTTATCGACATAACCCGATGGGATTTAAATGGCCTAATGGAATGAAAGAGGTTCATTATCTTGACAAATTGGTAGGAAAAAAAGCAATCTTTAAAGATGGCACTGAACAAGAGGCTGACGTTGTAATTTTATGCACTGGTTACCTTCATCATTTTCCATTTTTAGAAGAAAATTTACAATTAAAAACTAGAAACAGACTTTATCCACCAAAATTATATAAAGGAGTAGTTTGGCAGGATAATCACAAACTTTTATATCTTGGTATGCAAGATCAATTCCATACGTTTAACATGTTTGATTGCCAAGCTTGGTATGCGAGAGATGTAATTATGAATAAGATCAAAATACCTAACAATGATGCTGTTGAAAAAGATATTAATAAATGGGTTGCAATGGAAGAAAAGCTAGAAAACCCAGATCAAATGATTGATTTTCAAACTGAATATACAAAAGAACTTCATGAAATGTCTGATTATCCAAAAATTGATTTTGAGTTAATAAGAAAACATTTTAAAGAATGGGAGCATCATAAAGTTGAAGATATTTCAACTTACAGAAATAAATCTTTTTCATCTCCAGTGACTGGTTCCGTTGCTCCTATTCATCATACACCATGGGCAACTGCTATGGATGATTCATCAAAAACTTTTTTAGATAAATAATCTTAGATTAATCAATACCTAGGTGTTTTTTTCTTTTTTGGACATAGGCTCTAATTAAATTATCAAATATTAAAGCTATAAAAGCCACACAGATACCAAGTGTTAATCCAATTCCAGCACCTTTTTTATCCGACAATGCTTTTAAAATATATTGACCTAAATCTTCTGTTCCAATAAATGCCCCAATAATTACCATGAATAGAGCAAATACAATCGTTTGATTTATACCAAGCATCATGTGCGGGAATGCCAAAGGAAATTCAATTTTAGTCAATCTTTGAAATTTATTTACACCCGACATAGTTGCTGCATCGTGTAGACCAGCTGGAACACTTCTAAGCCCTTCAATCGTATATCTTGTAGCAGGTATTGTTGCATAAACTATAACCGCAATAAGTACAGATGTGTCGGTTATACCAAATAGCATCATCACTGGAATTAAATAAACAAAAGATGGGAATGTTTGAAAAATATCACAAACACCCAGCATAAAGTTTGCTGAATGTTTATTTTGGAAACATAGAGTTCCTACTGTAAATCCAATGATACAAGAAACTATAACTCCAAAAGTTGCCATATATGCTGTGACTAAAGCTCTATCCCACCAAGGGCTGAATGCGATAAATAGTGTTAACGCACAAACTACCAATGCTGAACGTAAACCACCTATTAAATATCCTGCTCCAACAACTAAAACTATCGTAGCAATTGCGGGCATTCTTAAATATAGTGCTCTCATTGGCTGAAGCACATCTTGAATTAACCATGTGTTGAACGCTTTGATATATACAAAGAAAGTCTCAAATATCCAATCTACTCCTTTATTCCAAAAATCTGCGGTTGATATTCCTTTGTTATGTGGAATTTCAAATAAATAATTAAACGTATCTTTAAATAAAAAAGTTCCAACGTATGCGAGTACTATTCCAATAACAAAAATAACGCCAAAAAATAAAATATTTTTATTTCTCTGATAAAAAGTAAGATTACCAAAATAATCTGTTTGTTTATTGGCCCATGCTAAAGACATCTTATCTAAAAGAATTGCAATTAAACTAATGCATAAGCCTGCCTCTAAAGCTAAACCAATATTCAATTGGTTTAGTGCTAATAATAAATTAAATCCTAAACCTTTTGCTCCAATAAAAGCTGAAATTACTGCCATCGAAAAACAGACCATGATGACTTGATTTACACCAATTAAAATATCTCTTCTAGCAGTAGGAATTAATACATTAAACATTAGTTGAAAATTATTACATCCACTCATCCGTCCTGCTTCAATAACCTCTGGGGGCACTGCTCTTAGACCTAATAGAGTTAATAATATCATCGGTGGTATTGCTACGACCATAGTAATAATTACTGCAGCATGGTCGCCTACTCCAAAAAGAACTAACGCTGGAACTAATACAGCATATTGTGGCATTGTCTGCATTACAAGTAATATTGGATATAAAGCTTTTTCTACACGTTTACTTTTAAAAGCTGCTATCCCTAATCCTAAACCAAAAATAAATGATAATGGAGCAGCAACTAATATAAATGAAAGAGTTTGCATTGAGGGCTTCCATTGACCAAATACTGAAATGTAAACCATAGTTAAACCTGCAAACAAAGCTAGACCTTTGCCGCTTAGCTTGTACGAAAGCAAAGCTGCACCTGCTGCAACAATAGTCCATGGTAATCCCGGTAATTCAGCCCATGGGTTTTTATCTATCCAATCCCAACTGGTAAAGGCAACAATTGTTTCTAAACCTCCCAGTAAGATTTCTCTAATTAATTCAATTAGAAAAGTCATGAAGGCAGTCAGATTTCTACTAATTTGTAAAACTATAGGACGACTTTTGAATTCTTGAGTATCTTCATTCCAAACTTCTATTGGCATCCACTCGTTCATTAAAAAAAATAATGAGTCATTAATCCAAATAGGCAACCATCCAAGTAATGGAGGTAATCTCCAGAAAACATCGAAAGCGTAATATCTTACTTCTTTACCTAAAAATACATAACTACTTTGATTTGGATCTTTAACAAATTCAGCTTGACCTCTTATAAACTTATATGTCTCAGGAACATCAATAGCAAAACATAAAGCAAAGAATACAATTAACAGGAATAACCACTGAAAAGTTTTTGGGTATTTTTTTAATAATTCCATAATCAATTATTATTTTTTCTTCCTCCAAATACTGTATTGATTATTTTTGTTGGATTAATCGAGCCTATAATTTCATTATTATTATCAACAACAGCAACTGGTTTTTCTTGGGTAAGAATTTTTTCAGCAACATTCTCTATGATTTCATCTTGAGAGACTTTTAAATCACCTAAATTATCTTTAGATGAATCCATTACATCTTTGATAAGTAAAACTTTTTCTCTTGGTACTTCTTCTGTAAATTTTCTGACATATTCTGTAGCTGGATTTAAAACAATATTGGCAGGAGTATCTAGTTGCTCAATTATTCCATCTTTCATAATTGCAATTCTGTCAGCAAGCTTTAAAGCCTCATCAAAATCATGTGTGATAAACATGATAGTTTTTTGTAACTTGTCTTGAAGTCTTAAAAACTCATCTTGCATCTCTTTTCTAATTAACGGATCCAAAGCTGAAAAAGGCTCATCTAGGAACCAAATATCTGGCTCAACTGCTAAAGATCTTGCTATACCTACTCTTTGTTGTTGTCCTCCTGAAAGTTCTCTAGGAAAATAATTTTCTCTGCCTTCAAGACCAACTAGTTTAACCATATCCATTGCTTTATTTATACTTTCCTCAGTTTTGACTCCTTTAATCTGAAGTGGGAAAGCAATGTTTTCCACAACCGTTTTGTGTGGAAGTAAAGCAAAGCTTTGGAAAACCATTCCCATTTTATTTCTTCTAAGATCTATAAGATCTTTATTATTTAATTGTAATAAATCCTGACCCTCTATAAAAATTTTACCACCCGTTGCATCAGTCAATCTTGAGATACATCTTAATAAAGTTGATTTACCTGAACCAGATAAACCCATAACAACTAACATCTCTCCTTTTGAAACTTCAAAAGAGGCGTTGTTTACTCCAACAATACAACCATTTTCTTGAAAAGTTTTAGCATCGACATTTCCATTCGAGTCTTGAAGCATTTTTTGAGCATTTGCTCCAAAAATTTTATATACATTCTCACATTTGATTACTGGTTCAGACATAAATTTCAATTAAGTTATATGAAATTAGGACAAAATTAAATCTATAAAATTGTTACTTTCCCCTTAAAAATTTTTAATATAATAAACTCTAGTATCAATTCCGGTGCTCAAAAAACTTAATGCTTCACCACTGACAGTTATTGACTCGTCTACCCCAACATTATTTCCACTTACTGTAAAGCCTGCAAAACACTTATTTTTCTCATCATCCCACTTAACAAATGTTTCATCTATTTTGTTACCATTAATGGTGTAAATTTCATGCGCTCTGAAATTTAGAAAGTTTGCCCCCATTATTGCACGTTGTGGAATTAATTTTGTAGCTTTACAAACTTGCTCATAAACTTCATCCGTTAACTTAAAATGATCTGTGCCATCAAAGGTTACTAATATCCCTGAGGGCAATTTAGAAATTAATTCACTTAATTTTTTCTCTTTAGCAATCCTCTCCTCTTCAAGTTTCATTTTTCTAACTAGTTCATCACCACCACCAAACATTATGTTAAGCACAAAAAACGATAGTGATATTATGAGAATTATTAGTACCAAGCCACCAAACTGTTTTGTAGTCTCAGATAAATATTTTACTTTATTTAAAAAATTCTCTTTTGACATTTAATCTTGTAGCTTTCCATTTTTCCATATTCCTGTTTTTTGAGTACCATCAGACCAAGTGAAAGTTCCCTTGCCGTTCATAAAACCTTTTGCCCATTCACCTTCATAAGTTGAACCATCTGGAAAAGTTAAAACACCTACGCCACTCCATTCACTATTTTTGAACTCACCTTTGTATATGTATCCGTTAGGCCAAGTTTCAACTCCTTGTCCATTTTTCTTAGTACCTACCCACTCACCTTCGTAAGTAGTTTTATCTGTGTAAACCCACTTACCAAAACCGTTTTC
>CACDZR010000020.1 GCA_902557235.1 uncultured Pelagibacteraceae bacterium
AGAGAAAATAAAGATATTAAATTACTTACGTTTGATTCAAAATTAATGGTATGGGCTATCCTTAATGATGTTGAAGAGATAAAACCTTTAAGTGGTCAGCTTGTATCAAAAACTCATTTTATGATTGAAGATGATTTAATAAATAGTTTCAAATTTTTAAAATTAAATTACTCAGATTTTTCAAAGTATTTTGAAAATCAACTTTCCTCATGGCGTATTAATAATCAAAATACAAAATTATTTTTTTGGGGAAGATACTCTGCTAGTAAGCTTCAAACTTTTGAAAATTCAAAAGATTTTACCCCTGAGGAGATGAATATGATAAGTAAAACAAGTCCTTTAATCGTTCAATCTATAGCAATTCCTATTAATGAAATTAATAGATTAAAAAGAAAATTTGAAACAGGAGAAATTGATGAAGAATTTAGACCAAATTTGATTTTTCTTAACAGAAATAAATTTTTTGATAATATTTCACCTCAGGATATTTTAGAGTGTAAAAAAATTTCTAATAAAAAAATAATTGTTTTCTCAAAATTGAATAATAATTCCAAATGTTAAAAATTGTCTTATTTATTGAAAGCTGTTATTTATATTTAAACATAAAAAACTATAAAGTATTTTCTAATGAAAATTAATAAATGTAGAGTATGTTCGTCGAAAAAATTTTCAAAACTTTTTAGTTTAGGAAAACAATCTTTTACTGGAAAATTTCCAAATACTTTAAATCACAAAATTGCAAAAGATTATATTAATTTAATATTATGCAATAAATGTAAACTTGTTCAACTTGATAGAAATTTTAATCCAAACTTTTTATATGGTAAAGATTATGGTTATAGAACTGGGATTAATTCAACCATGAGCAATCATGTAAAATTTGTTGCTAAGGAGGCAATTAAAATATCAAAACCTAAACAAAAAGATTATATTTTAGATATAGCAAGTAATGATGGAACTTTATTAAATAATTATGGAAAAAAATTTATCACTGTTGGCATTGATCCATTAGTAAATAAATACAAAAAATTTTATAAAAAAGTGAATTATAAAATTTCTAATTTCTTTACTCTAGAAAATTTGAAAAAATATAATTTAGATAAAAAATATAAAATAATTACAGCACTATCAATGTTTTACGATCTCAAGGACCCAAATTCTTTTATCAAAGATATAAAAAAAATCTTACATGAGGATGGTATTTTTATTTTAGAACATGCTGATCTATTATCAATATTGAAGTATTCATTATTTGATACTATTTGTCATGAGCATTTAGAGTACTACTCTTCAAAAATAATAATTGAACTGATGAAAAAGAATAATCTTCGAGTGTTTGATATAAAAAATAGTAAGATAAATGGTGGAAGCACAAGATATTTCATTACTCACGATAATTCAGCATATAAGACTAACACTAAAAAGATTTTAAAAATTCTTAAGGAGGAAAAAAAATTTAAGCTTGAAAAAAAAGAGACTTTTTTAAAATTTTTTATAGAAATTAATATTATTAAAAAGAAAATAATGAGTCTTTTGAACAAGATTGTGAAAAATGATATGACAGTTCATGGATATGGTGCATCAACCAAAGGAAATGTTTTGCTTCAGTACTTTGGCATCAATAGTAAACATTTGAATTATATTGCTGAGAGAAATCCACTTAAATACAATAAATTCACACCAGGAACATACATAAAGATAATATCAGAAAAAAAATCAAGACAATTAAAACCTAATTATTATTTTGTTTTACCATGGCATTTTAAAAATGAAATTGTAAAAAGAGAAACAAAAATCAGAAATTCGGGTACAAAGTTAATATTTCCTTTACCAAAGCTAAAAATAATATCTTAAACTATTGTTATTAAAAAAATTTGATAATTAATTTTCAGTTTCTCATATCTAGGAAGATAAAATAAAAAAATTTACTTATTCATCTTGTTCAATTATAAATATTAGCATAAATACTCATGAAAATAACTCATGCCCTCGTGGTGAAATTGGTAGACACAAAGGACTTAAAATCCTTGCCGCTTGCGGAGTGCCAGTTCGAGTCTGGCCGAGGGCACCAAAGAAAATGAATCATCATAAACTTAATAGAATTTTTGATGAACTTTTTCCTATTTGTAGAAGTATAACTGGCAAGGGTTATAGACAATCATTAAATATATTATCTAAATATGTTAAGTTTAAAAAATATAGTTATAAAACAGGAAAAAAAATTTTTGATTGGACAGTTCCCAAAGAATGGTTGATCAATAAAGCATTTATTAAGTTTGATCGAAAAAAAATAATTGATTTCAAAGATAACAATCTTCACGTAATAAATTATTCATATCCTATAAATAAGATTATGAACTTAAAAGAATTAAATAGGTTTTTAATTTCATCAAAGAAATTCCCTAAACGGATCCCTTATGTAACTAGTTATTATAAAAAAAAGATCGGTTTTTGTATTCAAGATAAAAAAAGAAAAAAATTAAAAAAAGGAAATTATGAGGTGCTAATTGACTCTAAGTTTAAAAATGGTGGTGTTGTAAATGGTCTTGCTACTCTTAAAGGTAAATCCAATAAAATAATTTTAATATCATCTTATCTTTGTCACCCAAGTATGGCTAATAACGAGTTAAGTGGTCCTTTGACAATGTTAGGTTTGCATGATCGCATTAAAAGATGGAAAAATAGAAAATATACATATCTTTTTCTTATAAACCCTGAAACGATTGGATCTTTGTGTTTTCTATCATCCCATTTAAGTTTATTAAAAAAAAACTTAGACAGTGGTATTGTCTTAACTTGTTTAGGTGGCCCTAAAAATAAATTATCTTATAAGAAATCAAGAGTTGGGAATTCAAGTTTAGATAAATTATTTACAAATTTAAATAAGCAAAAAAAAGTTCTTTTAAGAGAATTTGACCCCTGTTCTGGAAGTGATGAGAGACAATATTGTTCATCAGAAGGAAACTTACCTGTAGGTCAAGTTGCTAGAACAATTTATGATGATTATAATCAATATCATAGTTCAGCAGATGACAAGGAATTTATGAAAATTTCAAAAATTTTAAAATCAATAAATGAATTAGAAAAAATATTTAAAATGAATGATGAATTATTTTTGTTAGAAAGACATATTCCATATGGAGAATTGCAACTTGGTAAGAGAGGCTTATATCCCAATATAAACTCTGAGAGAACACGAAATGCTTCCTCGGATAATTTCTTAAAAAATAGAAAACAGTTAAACATTCTTTTAAACATTTTATCATATGCTGATGGAAAAAATAATTTGATAGATATTTCAAATATTTCTGGTTTTAAATTAGAAGAATTAAAGCCAATTTTAAATATTTGTTTAAAAAAAAAACTTATAAAAAAAAAATGATTACATTAATTACAGGGGATCATATAAGACACAAATATCTAGTAGACTCCTTTTCTAAAAATTTCGATGATATATGTTGGATAATTGAAAAAAGGGAAGATGTTATTCCATCTATTGATCGAAGTTTTAATTCACAAATTCAAAATTTACAAAAAATTCATTTTGAAAAAAGATACCAATCTGAAAAAGATTTTTTTTCTGAAAAAGCTGGTGATTATTCAAAAACTAAATCCAGCAAAATATTTGAAATAAATAAAGAAGATATTGATAATGGGAAATTAGATAAGATTTTGAATAATATTGATTCAAATATTTTAATTACATATGGATGTCATAAAATTTCAAATAAAACTTTGTCGAAATTTAAATATTTAAAATGGAATGTCCATGGTGGACTTTCACCATGGTATAGAGGTGTTGCTACACATTTTTGGCCGTCATATATGCTTGAGCCTGAATTTACAGGAGTTACATTACATGAATTGTCTGAGGATATTGATGGAGGAAATATAATTCATCAAACTTCAATTAATTTAAATTCAAATGATGGAGTGCATGATAACGCTTTTAGAGTAGTTAAAAATTTTTCAGATAATGTTCCAAAAATGATTAAATCAAATATAATTAATGAAAAAAAAATCATTGGGATCAATAATACTTCTACAGGAAGAATTTGGACACAAAAAATGTGGTCCCCATTACATTTAAAAATCATTTATGAAGTCTATAAAGACAGAATTAATGAATATTGTTTAAACAACAAAGATATAAAGAAACCTAAACTGGTAACAGTTTTAAATTGATATTAAATTTATGCGTGAAAGAATAAAGATATTATACGATAAAAATTTAAAATCTCTAAAAATCAAGTCATTCATAGTAAATAAACTTAAAAAATATCCAATTAAAAAAAGAAATATATCCATAGTTATTGGCGGTGATGGCTTTATGCTTCAAACTTTAAAAAAGAATAAAGATTCAAAAAAAATGTTTTACGGTATCAATTCTGGAAATTATGGTTTTTTAATGAACAAATTTTCTTCAAAAAAAATAATTAATAATTTGTCTAAAGCAAAAATGATTTCAATTTCACCTTTAGAAATGACTGTAAGAAATAATAATAATCAAATTAAAAAATATTTAGCCATTAATGAAGTTTCAATTTTGAGACAGAGTAGGCAGGCTGCTTCTTTATCAATCAATTATGGTTCGAAACAATTAATTAAAAAATTGGTTTCAGACGGTGTTTTAGTATCGACTCCTGCAGGTAGCACAGCGTACAATCTATCTGTTCATGGTCCGATATTAAGTTTAAACTCTAAAAAATTATCAATTTCTCCAATAAGTCCTTTTAGACCAAGGCGATGGAGAGGAAAAGTTGTTGGTGATCGATCAAAAATTTTGATTAAAAATTTAAATCCAAAAAAAAGACCAATTAGTGCTGTAGCGGATAATATTGAAGTTAGAAATGCAAAGAATATTATTATTAAAACAAATCAAAAAATAAAATTTAACCTTTTATACGATAAGAATAAAAGTCTTCAAAAAAAGATAAAAATTGAACAATTAAGAAGGGAAACTTTTTAAAAAAAAAGTAAATGTTGACTCATTTTAAACTAAAAGAAAAATTTCTATATTTTTTTTTTGTAATCATTGGCGTTGTTACTATTTTTTATCAAATAAACTTTGAAGATTTTTGGTTAGACGAGATGCAATCTTTTTGGATTGCTGACCCAAAATTATCTTGGAGTGATACATTTAAAAGACACACAGAAAATGATTATCACAATCCTATATTTTTTAACTTAGTTTTAAAATATTTTTTAGATGTCTTTGGCTATGATCCAGAAATAGCAAGATATTTACCTTTAATATGTGGTGTTTTATTTTTATTAATTATTGGACCAATTACTCACCAAGTTAAAAAAGATAATACATTTTTATTAACAACAGTTCTTGCTTGCTTAAGTATTTACATAATAAAGTATTCACAAGAAGTTAGACCATACTCATTGTTGTTAATAACAAGTGCACTAAATATCTATTTTTTTCTAAAAGTTATAGACAAAAAAGAAAACGGTAAAAAAA
>CACDZR010000021.1 GCA_902557235.1 uncultured Pelagibacteraceae bacterium
TCAACAGAAATATCCTAATCCATGTCCATAATTAAAAAATTTATCTTCACTTTTTTATTTTTAATCATTCCGACTACAATTAGTTTAGCTGATATAAAAAAAGTTGGTAAGTTCAAAGATTGGGAAACATTAGTAATTCAAGAAAGTTCTGGTAAAGTTTGTTTTGCTCAATCTACCCCTGTTTTACAGGCACCAAAAACAAATAAAAGAGACGCTAGATTATTTGTTACTTTCAGACCGAACGAAAAAATTTCTAATGAGATAAGTGCAACTGCTGGATATGAATTTAACAAGAATAATACTGTTTTAGCAACTTCAGGAAATAACAAATTTAAGTTTGATATCAAACAACAGGGTTTTGCCTGGATGACGAGTAATAAAAAAGAAAACATAATGGTTAAAGTTATGAAAAAAGGATCAAGAATTATGGTTACTGGCTATAATGAAAAAGGTTCTCAAACCATAGATCATTATTCATTATTAGGATTCACAAAAGCTTATAATTCTGCAAAAAAAGCTTGCAGTTAATTAATGAAATCAAAAAAAAGAATCGTTTTAGCTTATTCAGGTGGATTAGATACATCTATAATTCTAAAATGGCTTCAAGAAAATTATAATGCAGAAGTCATTTGTTACACTGCTGACATAGGGCAAGAGATTAACCGAAAAAAAATAATCAATAATGCTAAAAAATTTGGTGTTAAAAAGATTATAATTAAAGATTTAAAAAATCTTTTTGTAAAGGATTATGTTTTTCCGATGATACGAGGTAATGCGATTTATGAGGGAGTTTATTTATTAGGAACCTCCATTGCAAGACCATTGATTGCAAAAGACCAAATGGAAATTTCGGCTAAACCAACCTCATACGTTCGATTTAGTAAGTTGTAAGGATTTTGGACAGACATCATTTTTGGAAGCCCTTTCATCTTTGAAAGTTCAAGAAATTTTGATAAACCCCAAGCAGTTTCATTCGACAACCCTACATATCTAATTTTTCCTTGTTCGATAAATTTTTTTAAACTTTCTAAAATTTCTTCAAAGGGTGTCCAGTCTTTATCATTTTCGTCATGCTCATAACCGTAATCACCAAAAAAATTTGTATTTCTTTCAGGCCAATGAAGTTGGTATAAATCAATATAATCTGTTTTTAATCTTCTTAAGCTTTCATCTAATGCTTCTGTAATTTTTTTTTTACCAAAACTATTTCCACCACCTCTAATATATTTGTTCGACGTATTTCCACAAACTTTAGTAGCAAGAATAATGTCATTCCTTTTTTTTGTTTTTTGAAACCAATTACCAATTATTTTTTCAGTTTCTCCATAGGTTTCCTCTCTCATTGGAATTGAATATATTTCAGCTGTATCCCAAAAATTTACTCCTTGGCTCAAAGCAAAATCCATTTGTTCAAAACCCTCTTTCTCTGAATTTTGTTCGCCCCAGGTCATTGTACCGAGACAAATTGTACTTACATCTAGATCAGTATTTCCTAATTTTTTATAATTCATCAGTATTTCACAACATTAGTCATTTATTGTTTTTTTGATATCTTGAATAATTAATAAAAGATTATATATGTTACTTTATGGAATTTAATAAAAAAGGTATTTTAGGTAGAGCAAAAGAGGCCGCACAACAATCAACGGCAGTAACAGACGAAGGCTTAAGAGCCTACATGTTAAAAGTATATAACTATATGGCAACGGGAATCCTGATGACAGGGATAATTGCACTTATAACTTTCAAAATGTCTGTTGTGACTGATAGCTCAGGTTCAATAGTTGGACTAACTCAAGTGGGTAACGCGATCTATATGTCTGGGTTAAAATGGCTAGTAATGTTAGCTCCGCTTGGAATAGTGTTTTACATGAGCTTTGGTATAAATAAAATGAGCGCAGCTAAAGCGCAAACAACTTTTTGGATTTTTGCTGCATTAATGGGTCTGTCTCTTTCGTCAATTTTATTAGTTTATACTGGAATGAGTATCACAAGAGTATTTTTCATTTGTTCTGCAACATTTGGAGCGATGAGTATATATGGATACACAACTAAAAGAGACTTAACAAAATTAGGATCTTTTTTAATGATGGGTTTAATTGGAATTATAATTGCATCAATAGTTAATATATTTATGAAGTCTTCAATGATGTATTTCGTGATTTCTATATTAGGAGTTTTGATTTTTGTAGGACTAACCGCTTACGACACTCAAAAAATTAAAAACATGTATGCTGCCAGCGACACAGGTGAGTTAATGGGTAAAAAAGCTGTAATGGGCGCATTAACGCTTTATTTAGACTTCATTAATTTATTTATCATGTTGCTAAGACTTTTTGGTCAAAGAAGATAATTTAAAGTTTTTTCCAATTAATATTTTTCAATAGATTATTTAAATCAGAAGAATTTCTAAGTATTTTCCCATTAGCATCGGTAATTAAGTATTTAAGATTTTTATTTTTTGGCTTAAAATTTTTGCAAATCTTATACAGAGCATTTTCTGTAGTATTTTTAAAAACACTAAAACCAACTTGTTTGCTTGAAATATTAAGTCCATAGTCTTTCCATGATCCTTCAGAGACCATTTTGGCGTATAAGTCTAAAATAATTTTTAGTTCATCTTTTTCAAAAAAATGCTTCTCCTCAATATTCTTTTTACTAACATTATCGATTATTAGACGTAAATTATTATTCATTTGTTTTATACTTATTTATTAAACCTATTTGAAAAGCAGTGAATATAAATGTAATTGGTAATAGTCCCCATACTTTAAAATTTACCCAAAATTCTTCAGATTGAGTTCGCCAAACTATTTCGTTTAGAATTGCAAGACCAAAAAAGAAATATATCCATCTTTTATTTAATATTTCCCATCCTTCATCAGTGAGTGAGACAGAGTTTCCCATTAATTTTTTTAAAACAGGTTCATTTGTGAAGTACCTCCCAAATATCAAAGCGAATGCAAAAAGAATATTAATAATTGTTGGTTTGACATAAATAAAAACTGGATTATCAAAATAAATTGTTAAGCCGCCAAATAAAGTGATTAAAACTCCACTTAACAAAGGTATCTTTGGTATTTTTTTTTCTAAAAACCAAACAATAGCTAATGCAATTATTGTCGCAATAATAAATGGAGGAATTGCAATCTTTAAGTCTTTTCCACTATCGTAGTAGTAGTAAAAAAAAATTACTAGAGGTCCAAAATCTGTTAAAAACTTTAAAAAAGATTTGTTCACAGGCAAGATATTAACATAAATAATATTTTCATAAAAACTTTTAATTTTTCTTATTGATTTTTGTTTTTAAATACCCATACTAAATACAATGGCAATTCAAAAAGCTAAATTTTCAATCGGAGATATAGTGAAACATAAACACTTTGACTTTAGAGGTGTAATTTATGATGTTGATTTTGAATTTAATAATTCAGAAGAATGGTATCAATCGATTCCAAAAAATGTAAGACCAAGAAAAGATCAGCCTTTTTATCATCTGTTAGCTGAAAATGATGAAATCACATACGAGGCATACGTTTCAGAGCAAAATCTTTTAGTTGATGACTCAGATGAGCCAATAAAACATCCTTTAATTGAAGAAATTTTTTCTGGGAAAAAGGGATCTAGCTATTTCAAGCTATCTAATTAAATAAATCACTTTTTTAACACATTTGGTTCAAACCTTTGACACAGCAATTTGCTTTTATGAGGCTAATTCTGATCAAGGGTGCTACTTATTTACCCTTCGTTATTATCTCCCTCTGGCATTCTTGATCAGGCAGTTTTTTCATAATAAATATAATCTCATATATGTTTAAATATTTTGAACCGAATAAAATTTTTTCAATAACGTCGAAAGCACCTAAATATGTATTATTTTTATTTATCGTCATTCTCTCGATAGGATTAACAGAGGCATTAATATTATCTCCTGAGGATTATAAGCAGAGTCACTCTGTCAGAATTATGTATGTTCATGTTCCAGCAGCCTGGATTTCGCTTGGAATTTTTTCCGCTATTACTTTCTTGTCTATAGTTGGGTACATTTTTAAAATAAGAAATTTTTTTTTAATTGCAAAAAGTTTGGCACCTTCTGGATTAGTATTTAATATAATAGCTTTGGTGACTGGCTCGATATGGGGAAAACCTACATGGGGAACATGGTGGGCATGGGATGCAAGAATAACTTCAATGTTAATATTAGCACTTTTTTATTTAATGTATCTTGTTGCATGGAGAATTTTTGAAGATAATGACAAAGTATTTAAAGTCACATCAATTATTACGATTTTGGGAATAATTAATGTTCCTATAATTAAGTATTCTGTAGATTGGTGGAATACATTGCATCAACCAGCTTCAATCAACATACTTTCGAAGTCGTCAATTCACATATCAATGCTCTTTCCTTTATTGACAATGACTGCGGCATTTGCCCTATTTTCTATACTGATTTTTTTAATGAAATATAATACAGAACTGATAAAAATTAAGAATAAAGGTTTAGATAGATTATGATTGAAAATTTATTTTTTATGAATGGATTTGGACTGTATGTTTGGTCAGCATTCACATTTACTCTATTAAGTTTTTTTACACTTTTTTTGGTCATCAAAATTCAATACAATAAAGAAAAAAATAAATTTATAGCAAAATTTGGGTCTTTAAATTCTGAGAAGGCAGCTTTTGCAAAATCTCAAAGTATAAATAAAGAAATTTTGTCAAATACTTCAAACGTTTAACTTTTGAAACATGTATGGGCGAAAAGTTAAATTAAGATTTTTTTTTGTATTATTAATATTAGCAACATTAGCGTTATCAGTTTTTTTATTAATTAAGTCTCTAGAGGAAAATGTTATTTTTTTTAAGTCTCCAACTGAAATTAAAACTTTAAGTGAAATTGGCAAAAAAAAAATTAGAATAGGTGGGATGGTTAAAAAAGACTCTATAACTATAATTTCAAAAGAAATAAAATTTATTGTCACAGATTTTAAAAACGAGATAAATGTTGTTTATTCTGGGGTTGTGCCAAATCTTT
>CACDZR010000022.1 GCA_902557235.1 uncultured Pelagibacteraceae bacterium
AACTCTTGACAGTAATACTTTCAAATAATTGTAAAATTAATTTATCTTTATAAGGAAAATCTTTTGAGATACCCAAAAATTCAAAGGCCTTTTCAACAGAATATTTTATGCGTTCAATTGATTTGTCTTCTGGTCTCTCACTTTCAATATTTAAAAGTGCTGCATTAAAAAGTTTTCTATAATTGGTTTCTTTTAAATCAGCCATAAATACATGTTTTAACGATTAAACCATAAATTTATCAATAAATACAAGTCTTTTAAGCGTATAAATAATATTTTTGAAGCAAATTTACTTACGTGTCATAATCAAAACTATGAGTTTTTATGTAAAAAAATTATACAGTAATGAATTGGGATGGAGAGGTGGTAAGCCAAATAAAGCAGGAAAATTTTTATTTGTATCAAAAAAAGAAAATATAATTAATTTTTTTCCAACACACAATTCTGATGAAATAGATCCAAGCATGTCACTTGGGATAATAGTTCATGATATGAAAAAATTGGTAAATGCGGAATATATTTATCACAGCAACGAATTATCAAAACATCAGGGTAAAGATAGAAGAATTTATTTAAATGAAGAGATTGATCCTAATGGATCATATTTTCAGCCAGGGCATTATATTGTATTTTTTAAATACTTCGATGAAGTTGATAAAGAAATCAAATTTATTTTATATAGATTCACCCCTGCTGATGAAGAATATAATAAACTAGAAAAAGCTACAGAAGGAAATAATCATCTAATTTTTAACAATTTAGATTTCATTCAGACCTTTGATAGATCTTATAATGAAGCTACCATATCTAAAAAGACCCAAACAAGAATTACTAGTCGATTAGCAAGAAATATTCATGATATATATTCTAATCAACAAGAATTTAGATTTGCCATAAGAACAATATATAATGATAAATGTTGTATTGTAGGAGATTCTATTAATACTGGTGAAACTATTAATTGCGAAGCAGCACATATAAAACCTTTCTCCTCTGGTGGAAATCATGCAGCAAATAACGGTTTACTTCTTTCTCGTGATCTACATTGGGCATTTGACAAAGGTTGTTTTACAATAGACCAAAGTTATGAAATTAAAGTTCATAATAAAATGAAAAAAAGTCCCATTGCAAAATATGATGGTAAAAAAGTTAAACTCCCAAATAGAGATTTTTGGCCTTCTATTAAAAATATAACTTACCACAACCAAGAAATTTTTCTCAAATTTAAAGAAGCTTAGAATTATTTATCTTAATTTCAGAATTGTTTTCGTTAAAAATTTTGAAAAAGTTGGAGGAACTGCATTACCTATCATTTTATATTTTTCCGTTGTTGGTCCAATAAATTCAAAATTGTCTGGGAAAGATTGAAGTCTAGCAGCTTCTCTAACAGTAATTGATCTTGCTTGTTTAGAGTCGTAATGAATATGTCTCAAGCCGTCTTTGTATAAATGTGAAGGTATTAAATTACTTGGTTCATCTTTTCTTAATACATAATATTTGTGAATATTAGATCTTTTTCCAACAATTCTTGTATAAAGTTTTTGTAGCTCTTTTACTGTTTTGTATTTAAATTTTTTTTTTTCTATGTCTTCAGCTAAAAGTTTAAAAATCTTTATATCTCTCTCATTATGAAATCTTGGAAAATGATCAATTTTTTTTGAATTAGATTTATGAGAAAACTTTCTACCATTAATCTTTGTTATTTTTTTTAATGGGTGAAATTTATCTAAATCTCCTATCGCTTGTTTTACAGTAATTATTTTATTCAATTCTTGGGATCTTAAAGTTTCATAAAATTTCTTTGATATTGATTTATAGTTTTTTAACTTTTTATTTACCCCAAATATAATCACTCTTTTCCTTTTCTGAGGTACGCCATATTTAGATAAATCAAATACACATTCAGATAAATTTTCAGGGATATAATATTTAATTTTATCAGTTTCCTTTTTAATTCTAACTGTAACTTTGATATTTCCTGGTTTTGCACTTAGCATTCCTGGAACATTCTCCATTACAAAGTACTTCGGTTGGCTATAATTTATAATCTTAAGAAATGACTCAAAAAGGTAATTTCTATAATCTTTTTTCATACCATGCTTATCTCTAATTCTACCTGCTACTGAATAAGCCTGACATGGAGGTCCTCCAATCACAATATCTGACTTAATATTTTTGAAATCATTAATTGTTTTATTGCTTGAAATATCTTTATTTTCCGCGATTTTTTCAGGATTTTTAAATTTAAGTTTTTTAAGTCTATGAATTGTAGTGTCGTAACAAAATTTATCATTATCAATAATTTTTATTGGAGAGAATTTTTTATTGTTTAAAAAGGCCTCAGTTAAACCACCGCAACCTGAAAATAAATCTATAAATTTAATACTCATTAAAGAAATTTCTTAAGTTCTTTAGCAATTTTAAATGCTAATAAAGGTGGCACAGCATTTCCTACTTGAACATTTTGAGAAGTTTTTGTTCCTAAAAATTCAAAACTATCTTTAAAAGATTGAAGTCTGGCATTTTCTCTTATTGTCGGCACTCTATTCCATTTGTAATGAAAATGATTTCTGTGACCTGTATCTATTGTTCTTGAGGGTTTTTTACTGTGATATCTAGTCCACGCCTCATTAAACTTTCTGCTATCACCTACTCCTTTTGGCAAATCTTTGTAATTACCACCTTCTGGAACTAAAGCTATTGTGTCTTTTACAAATTGTTTGTGCAATGTGGATTCATGATTATAAAGTTTATTACTATCCATTACATACCGTTGATAGTTTGTTGTCGGTTTTTCATTATAATCATTACTTTTTAGTTCTCCATTCTCAAGACTTGGTAGATTATCAATAGCCTCTCCACATGTTATATAATTATCCTTATCAAATTCTGGTTTCGGAAATTCAAATTTTTTATCAAGTTCTTTCTTAATACCTACAATAAATACTCTATGTCTAATTTGTGGGACTCCATAATCAGCTGAGTTTAATAAACTTTCGGTAACTATATATCCAGCACTTTCAAATTTTTTAATTATTTCTTTAAAAACATTTCCTTCCCACATAGTTTTTAAACCCCTTACATTCTCAACTACAAAAGCTTTGGGATTTGTTAATTTCAAAGTCTTAAAAACAGACAAATATAGTTTGTTTCTTGGATCATCAATATTTCTTGGCCCAGTAATTGAAAATCCTTGGCAAGGAGGACCAGCAATAATAATATCTGATTTAGGAATATCTTTAAGAATATTGCTATCACCCAAATCTAAATTTTTAGTTTCAGAATCTTTAAAGTTATGTGAAAAAGTTTTTAAAAATGCTTCCTCTTTGTCTACAGCAACTTGAATTTTAAATCCTGCCTCTTTAAAACCCTGTGAAAGACCACCACAACCTGAAAAAAAATCATTAACTGAGAGCATAAGTTCTTATACATCTCACTAAAAAAAATCCAAAATATAAAGCAGTTAAATTGTGTGGATAATTGGATTCGTTGGTAAATAGTTGGTAATTTTTTATTGAAAAAAAACTTCTCTAATGGAGGTTGATTTTCAATACTTATTTAAGATATTTTTTTAAGCCGTAAATTATGAGTGTACTGCTCTAACCAACTGAGCTACAGGCCCTTTTTAACTCTAGTTTTTATATCATTAAAAAAGTTAATCAAGCTTGAATGTTTATATTTTGTTTCTAATTGTTTTTGTATGTAATTTCATTTGTTGTTAAATAATTGATAAGTTTTTATTGAATATAAAGTCTTATTTTTTAGTATATAAATGAAGTAATGAGCTTCAAAAAAAATTTAAGTTATAAAGCTTTTTCTAAAAGTAAGTTTAAAAGTATAAAACACTCAACATACTTTGAAGTTTACGATGAATTATTTTCAAAATATAGAAATAAAAAAATTACTTTTGTCGAAATAGGTATTTTGGGTGGTGGATCTTTATTCATGTGGAGAAATTTTTTTGGTACAAAAGCAAGGATCATAGGAATTGATTTAAACCCTAGTGCAAAAAAGTGGGCTAAGTATGGGTTTGAAATTTTTATTGGTGACCAGTCAGATATTAATTTTTGGAAAAAATTTAAAAAAAAAGTTGGGAAAATAGATATAATTTTAGATGATGGAGGTCATAGATATATTGATCAAATTACTTCAATAGAGTGTATTTTAGATAACGTTAAACATAATGGTTTAATTGTTGTAGAAGATACTCATACATCCTATATGGATGGTTTTGGAGATAAAAAATATTCTCTTATAAATTATATTAAAGATAATATTGATAAAATTAATCATAAATCCCACAAATTAAAGAATAGAATCTCAAAAGAAAATATTTGGTCAATAAAAGTTTATGAATCAATAGTTGCAATATTTGTTAAAAGTAAAGAAAAACAAACTAAATCTTCACCAATAACAAACAATGGAATTGATGATAATGCAAAAGATTTTAGAGTTGAAAAAATTAAAAATGACAAAAGTTTTCGAAAAATCTTAGATAAAATTAAGAATTATTTCAAATAATTTAACTATGAAGTTAGTTTTTTTTGCATTTAAAAATAGATATAGATACAAAGATCTAAACAATTTTTTATATTCTAGATTTTATGGAAAATATTTTCTTTTAAATTTAGGTGGTCCTTTTAAGCATTTATTAGCAAAAATTTTATTAAATACACACTTTGGTTTTGCTATTTCCTGTGATGCAAGACCTTTAATTAAA
>CACDZR010000023.1 GCA_902557235.1 uncultured Pelagibacteraceae bacterium
ATGGTACTAGCTTTAAGGATATTGAGAAAGCTAAATTAGAAAAAAAAACCTCAATTTTTTTTGGTTTTCAAAACTGTTCACCAATTGAGGATGACATATATTTAGTTGAAAAAGTACATCAACTTGGATGTCGCTTTATGCAATTAACTTATAATAACCAATCTCTTCTCGCAACTGGCTGTTATGAAAAAATTGATAGTGGAGTAACTAATTTTGGACGTGAGGTGATAAAAGAAATGAACAGAGTTGGAATAGTTATAGACATGTCTCACTCTGCTGAAAAAAGTACATTAGATGCAATTGAAATTAGTGAAAAACCAATTGCGATCACACATGCTAACCCCAGCTTTTGGCATGCTGCTAAAAGAAATAAATCTAATGATTTATTAAAAGTTTTAAGTGATAGCGGAGGAATGTTAGGTTTTTCATTATATCCTCATCATTTAAAAGATAATAATAATTGTTCCTTAGATAGCTTCTGTGAGATGATTGCCAGAACATCAGATATAATGAACATCAAAAATATTGGTATTGGATCTGATTTATGTTTGAATCAGCCTGATGAGATTGTGGAATGGATGAGAAATGGCACTTGGTCTAAAAGTAAAAATTATGGAGAAGGATCTAAAAATAAACCAGGCTTCCCTAAACAACCAGATTGGTTTGAGGATGCTAGAGGTTTTTTTAATATAGAAAAGGGATTAAGGAAAGTTGGATTTTCAGAAGAAGAAACTAACGGGATATTAGGTAACAATTGGTATAATTTTTATAGAAATATTTAAAACATGAAAGTTGAATTAAGAGATCCAAACGTAATAATGAAATTGTCTAGACTAGGGTCTTTTCATCAATCTAAATTATCATTTTTAAGAAGTTTTTTAGATGAATTTAAAGATTGGGAATACAGCAGAGATTTATTCAACTTAGATTCTGGTGGATATGGAGTAGCGATATATTCTTTTAAAAAAAATAAAAGAGTTTACTCATTAGTCTGTTTTGCAAACAAAATAGATGACAATGATAGATCAGATAGAGTTATTGCAACAAAATGGGATGCTGCCTTTACTTTGCATGATGGAGTTCCCTCAAAAAAAGATATTGAAAGATTGAAGAATGAAGTCCCAAGACAAGAAGTTGGTAGACTTTCATACAAAGAATTAACTTTATCTAGAGCAAATAAATCAGTTAGAGTCTTTAATCATGTAGTTGAAAACTTAAGTAAAGGTATTCAGCCAGATTTAAATTTATTAGAAAAAGTTGGCTATTTATACAGAACTACTGCCGTTTACGGTTCTGGAAAATTTGGTTTAGCAGATCGATTTAGAATTAAAAATAGGGCAGAAATTAATGGACCTTTTAGATTAGAGATGATGTTAGTCTATTTAGTAAGGCAATTCACTTTTGATCAAGTGAATCATGTAGCAAAGCATAAAGACCCAAAGAATGCAGTAAATTTACATCCAAAAATTTGTAGAAACCTTGGAATAGGAAACTCAACTGGACTTGGTATGGCACCATTTATTGTAAATCATCCCACGTTATTAAATAATTGGATTTTATCCAGAGAGATTGCTCTAAAAAAAATTAGAGAAATTGAAAACGTGAACTCAAAAGATAGAGACTTATTCAAAAAATGTGTCAAAGATTCTTTAAAAAATATTACAAGTTGGAATTCTGAGAGTGAATTTCAAATTAAAAAAATAAATTCGTTACTTATTAATGTAAAAAAATTTTTAGAATTTTTAGAAAATCAATTAGATTTTAAAAGTCCATATCCTTTCAACCAAATATATTTGTGGTTAGAGAAAGAAACTTGCGAAGAAACTATAGAGTATATCGTGTCTATGATGATGGAACCTTTTGATGAAATTGTTCAACCATTGATTAAGAACATGAGCTCAGATGAGGAAAGATATTTTAGAATTCCCACGGAGAGAACAATTTTAGAACTTAAAAATATTCTAAAGCAAAGGTATCCTGATATTCTTAAAATTGATTTCGAAGATAAATCAAATTTAAGGAATTTTTGGTTTATATCAAAAAACAAGGAAGAACCGAGGTATGCAGATCGTTTTGAGGAGGAAGGTGCAGAATTAGAACAACCTCTTGCGATAGCAAGAGATATTAAAAGACTTAACGATCAATTAAATTCATGTAAAGATGATTTAACTATTGATAGATTTTTAATGAATAATTCTGACTTAAGACACGTTGTAAGACGAGCATTTATCATTGAAAAATTCCCATATGCTGAGATACAAGATAATACAATTAGTGAAAATGTTGTCCCAATTGACATGTTAAGATTAAAATTATCTTTTTTTGGTGCGTTAAAATTTGATCCTAGATCAGATAAATGGTTAAGAATTTGTATGTTCCAGGGAGCACCACTTCCAAATGAATTAAAAGATTATAATCAGCATTGGGTTTATTGCTAATTAAATTTTATGAAATCTTTGAGTGAAATTGAAACAACCTCAAAACGTGCAAGTAGAGCATCAGGTTACTCTTGGGGAATAAGTGAGGAAGTCGGCAAAAGTATAAGATTATTAGAAATGTTTAGCTTCAAAGGAGTTAAAAATTTAAATGAATATTTGAAGGAAAAAAAAGATAAAAAGTTTGAAAATCTAAATCTAATTAATGAAAATAATAAATGTTTAAAATTTTCTTATTGCCCAATTATTTTAGGAGTAAGTTTTTTAGATCAAATTGAAAATCTTGAAAAAATAAAAAAAATTAATTTTTCTAAAATCGCATTCCCATTATTATTTTTACCATTTCTTAGCAGAAGTTCAGAAGTTATTGGAAAAAAAATATCTTTTAAATTTGAAAAAAATGAATTTCTCTTAAATATTAATGTCAATATTGCTACAAACTTGTTAAATGAAAATTGTCCTAATGTGGCAACCAATGCAGAAGTAAAAATTTTAGAAAATAATGACAATTTTATGGAGCAAGATTGGAAAAGTTTATACCAGTTATCAGAAAAAACATTTGTTGAGGAAACAGAAAGTTTAAAAAAAGGTGCAGCAGGAGCAGGTTTAACTGATAATGACTGAAGATAATAATAGCAAATATCAAGACAACACAAGCACTGAAGAGTTAAATGATATTTGTGATGAATGTAAAAAAAACTGATGAAAGTGTTACCCAAAACTTAATTTTGACTGGGTTTAAAATTTGTAAATCATGTAGAGTTTCAAAAACAATCTTTCCAATTTAGATACTATTTATTGGCAAAGCATTCATTCTACTCATAACAAAAGATATTGATAAAAAAGCAATAATCAAAAAAGATAAAAATATTATTCCAAATGATTTAAAATTAGATTTTAAATTTAAAATTTGTTTTGTTGAAATAATTAAACCTGCAAAAATCCAAAATTGAGTAAGAAAAATGATGGGTATCATCAATTCAGGTGTTAATGCAAAAAATCTTATTAAACCTGGAGCATGAGCAAAACCGACTGCTATTAAAACTTTTTTAAAAGATACTTTTGTTTGTTTATCTGGAAATAATTTAACTCCAATTACATATATAAAAATTGCCCAAATGAACCATGTTAAAATTGCTGTGAGTCCAGACATCCCTATGGCCGTTTTAACTACTGTGTTTGCAGCTACTGCTCCTGCAACACCATCTAATATCATTATCAAACCTGCAAAATATATTGCAGCTTCACCAAAATTTCTGTTATCGCTATAAAGAGTTTTATCTAATCTTATAGATTTGAAAATTATATTTAGAAATTCAGCAAACATTTATTTTTTTTTATTTTTTTGATCTTTATACGATACAATCAATGGGAATAGTAATAATGCAATAGATATAATAATGCAAATTACAATAATGAAGCCTTTTGTCATTAAGATTAAAAGGGGAGCGTTAGCTCCCCTAAAATTTGTTAACCTTTTACTACCTCTCTAGTGTTTGCATTGTAGGATTCCTTGAAAGGAATATCGACTACCACAGCATCAACTGGAGTACCTGGAGTATTAGAATATTTTTCAGGTAAATGAACTTTAAATTTAGTTCCAACTTTACCTTTAGGAAATCCATTCGCATTTAAAGTTCCATCGAATGGAACATATCCCATAGCAATATTAGTTTTCTTTTCAGGATGCCACCATGGTGAAGTTACAAACCCAACAGGGTCTCCACCACTTTCATTTGATATTAACCAAAAATCGGGCGCATAATCATCAATGGGTTTTCCACCTAACTCCAATCCAACTAACTGAAGTTTATATGGTTTTTTACCATCTTTAAGTTCTTTACCCATTTTTTCTAATGCAGCTTTTCCAACATAATCCGCAGTCTTTTTCCATTCTCCTTTTCCAGATAATGAAACTTGGTAACCTAAATTACACTGAAAAGGATTATGTTGCATATCCATATCTTGTCCCCATGAAAGAATTCCAGCTTGAATTCTTCTGTGATGAGCGGGAGCAATAACCATTAAGTTATGTTTTTTTCCTGCCTCAAGAAC
>CACDZR010000024.1 GCA_902557235.1 uncultured Pelagibacteraceae bacterium
ATCAATCAATAATACGATCAGATAACACTCTGGATAATTTTTAGCAATTGAGTTTGCAATACTTTGTAAAATCATGGTCTTCCCTGCCTTAGGTGGAGAAATAATTATCGATCTTTGACCTTTTCCGATTGGGCTAACAAGATCTATTAATCTTGGTGTTAAATCTTGTTTTTTGTCTGGTTTTGTTGCCTCAACTTCCATAACTAATTGTTTATCTGGATATAAAGGAGTTAAGTTATCAAATGCTATTTTGTGTCTAGATTTATCAGGTTCTTCAAAATTTATTTTACTAACTTGTAGTAAAGCAAAATATCTTTCACCCTCTTTGGGGGCTCTCACAGGGCCCTCAACAGTATCTCCGGTTCTTAAACCAAATTTTCTTATTTGGCTTGGGCTGACATAAATATCGTCAGGACCAGGAAGGTAGTTTGACTCCATTGCTCTTAAAAAACCAAATCCATCCTGAAGCAATTGTAAAACGCCAGCCCCTGTAATTTCCTCTTTTTCAGCAAATTTTTTAAGAATTGCAAAGAGAATTTCTTGTTTTCTTAGTGTGCTTGCATTCTCAATACCAAGCTCCTCTGCTTGTGTAATAAGTTGTTCAGATGATTTTAGTTTTAGTTCTTGTATGTTCATGATTAAGAATTATTAAGGGCTTAATAATGAGATGAATATATATGCTATTTGTAGATATTCAACCCTAGATAGGCTTAAAAATCACAACAAATATGATTAAAATAAGCAATAACGTCGGTATTTCATTTATAAATCGATAAAATTTATGTGAATGAGTATTAAGGTCTAATTTGAACTGTCCTAAAATTCGACCAAGATAAAAGTGATAAATTGTTAGTATAACCACGAATATCAATTTCAAAATCATCCAGATTTGCCCAAGTTGTTGAAATCCTATTTCATGGATAAGTAGCAAGCCAAATAGCCAAGATAATATCATTGCTGGTGTCATGATATAAAAAAATAGTTTTCTTTCCATAACCTTAAATACATCTGATATAATTGGCTGAGTATTGTTTTGAGAATGGTAAACGAAAATTCTTGGAAGATATAACAATCCAGCCATCCAAGAAATAACAGATATTAAATGTAACGATTTAAAAAGCAAGTAAGTATTCATTAATCAAATATTTTTTTGAATTAAAGATTTTAATAAAATTATGTGATCGTCATTATCATTCAAACATGGCACCATATCAAAATTTTCTCCACCCGATTCTATAAAGCTCTCTTTTCCTTGAATTTGTATTTCTTCCAAAGTTTCTACACAATCTGAGGAAAATCCTGGACATATTGCTAAAACATTTTTTTTTCCCTCCTTGGGTAAACTCTCTAAAGTTTTATCTGTGTAAGGTTGAAGCCACTTCTGAGGGCCAAATCTAGACTGGAATGTTGTCCTAATCTCAATTGAAGAAAATTTTTCTGATATTAATCTCGTCGTTTTGTGACAGTAACAATGATAGGGGTCACCTTTGTCAAAATATTTTTTTGGGATTCCATGATAAGAAGCTATTATTAAATCTGGTTTCCAATTTATTTCTTTAATTTTCTTATCTAAAGAATTTACAAGCGCTTCTATATATAAAGGATCCGATTCATAATGTGGAACTATTTTTAATGATGGTTGCCATCTCATTTTCATAAGAGTTCTATATACTTCATCACAGACTGTTGCAGTTGTTGCGGCGGCGTATTGAGGATAAAGTGGTAGAATAATTAAATTTTCACAACCCATTTCATGAAGTGTTGCAATTTTACTTCTTATGCTTGGATTTCCATATCTCATAGCATAATCTATTATTAAATTTTTTTCAGATATAAGGTTTGAAAGTTTTTCTGCTTGCTTTTGAGTGTAATGTAAAAGTGGTGAAATGTTTTTGTCTTTCATCCAAATTTCTTTATAAGCTTTTGCTGTTTTGGAAGGTCGAAGAGTTAATATAAAAACATTTAAGATAAACTGCCAAATTATCGGATTGACCTCGATTACTCTTCTGTCAGATAAAAATTCTTTAAGATATTTTCTTATATCTAGCCAACTTGTTGAGTCGGGCGTTCCCAAATTAATTATTAAAACTCCAGTTTTGCCAAAATTTATTGGTGGATGTTCATTGTTGTTCTTCATTAATAATCTCTCACAGTTTTAACTAAATATTCCACCATATTCGGGTCCGTTTCTGGCAAAACACCATGGCCTAAATTAAATATATATGGATGATCTTTAAATATATCTAAATATTTTATTGCCTCTTTTTTTAAATTTTCTTTATCAGAAAGTAAAACCTTTGGATCCATCCCGCCTTGCACAGGAATTTTAATTTCTTTATTAATTTTTATTGGATCGACCTCGTAGTCAATACAAATTGTATCTGGTTTAACAATTTCACAATAATTTTTATAATTTTTTATTCCTCTTGGGAAACAAACAACAGGCACGTTTAAAGATTTAACATAATTAACTAAGCTTAATGTAGGATTATATATATAATAAGATAAATCTTTTTCTTTTAATAAGCCAGCCCAACTATCAAAGATTTGAATTATTTGAGCCCCATTATCAATTTGGTTTTTAATGTGTATTTTTAAAAATTTATCTAAAATTTTAAGAACTTTATCAATTAAATATTTATCCTCATAAAAATTATCATTTAAGTTTAATTTTGGTGATTTTTTATTCAACATGTAAACCAATAAGGTCCATGGAGCTCCTATAAATCCTATGGTAGATTTATTTTTAGTGTATTGAGAATTACTAACTAATTCAATTAATTTATAAACGGGTGTAAGTTTTTCAACAAAGTCAGCTTCTCCAACATTAGAAATTTTTTCTAAATCAAGATTGTCAAGTAATGGACCTATATTTTTTTTAAATTCAACATTTTGATTTAAACCATATGGTAACATTAAAATATCAGAAAAAATTATTGCTGCATCTAGATCAAATCTTTTTAAAGGTTGAAGAGTTATCTCGCTAGATAATTTTTCATTAAGACAAAGTTTGACAAAATCAGGATTTTGTTTTCTTATATCTCTAAACTCAGGCAAATACCTTCCTGCTTGTCTCATAATCCAAATCGGATTAATATTACTTTTTTTATTTATTATTACTTCCTCGATTGGAGACATATTAATAATTAAATATAATTGATAGTAATGTTAGTATAACTTGTGAATATTGGTGATTAAATTTAGTGAACATTTTATAAACAATTTATTAACATTTAAGACTTAAATTTTATTAAATATATACGTAAAATTGAAGCTTATTAACTAAATACATTAAATTGTCATTAAAGATTCCAACATGTTTGATATTGTTAATAAAAGTATTGTTTTACAACGTAAATTTAAAATTATGAAAAATGTCCAATATGATAAATATAATACAAATTTATACACATTTTATACATGAGTAATTTATATCAAATTTATTTAATATCAGATGCGACTGGTGAAACTTTGGATCGTATTTTTATAGCTATTAAAGCACAATTTAAAAATATAAATTACAAGATACACACTTATTCTTTTACCAGAACAGAAAATCAGATTTTAAAAATTTTAGAAAACGCAGAAAAAGAAAAAAACTCAATAATTTTATATTCCATCGTCGAAAGTAACTTAGCTAAATACCTTGCTAGAAATAGTGATATGAAGAAAATTCCGTGCTTTGGAGTGTTAGGTGATCTAATATTAAGTTTTTCTAAACTTTTAAACCAAAAAGCCTCACACCAACCAAGTGGTCAATATACTTTAGATGAAAACTACTACAAAAGAATTGAAGCGATTCAATTTACAATGAACCATGATGACGGCAATCTTGTAAAAGAAATAAAACAATCTGACATCATCTTGTTAGGGGTTAGCAGAACAAGCAAAACACCTACAGCTATTTTTTTAGCAAACAAGGGCCTTAAAACATCCAACATTCCCTTAATAACAGAAGACTCTATTCCAGAGATTTTAAAAAAAAATCCAAAAACTTCATGTGTTGTAGGACTAAACACCGAACCAGAAAGGTTAGTAGAAATAAGAAAAAACAGAATGAATTCTCTAAAAGAAAATACTAATAAATTATACACAGATTTAGAACAGATAAAAAAGGAAGTGAACATGGCAAAAAATACTTTTAAAAAATATAAATGGCCATCAATTGATGTAACTAGAAAATCTGTAGAAGAAACAGCAGCTTCAGTAATTAAAATATACGAAATTTTTAAAGAAAATGCATAAAATTATTCTTGCTTCTCAAAGCAAAGTTAGAAAGAAGATTCTTGATGAACATAATATTTTAAATGAAGTAAAGCCATCAAATGTTGATGAAGATGTTGTTAAATCAAGTTTATTAAAAGAAAAGGCTTCACCAGAGATAATATCTAAAAATTTAGCTGAATTGAAAGCGAACAAGATAAGTGGAAAATATAGTGATAATTTAGTTTTGGGTGCTGATAGTGTAATCGATTTAAATGGA
>CACDZR010000025.1 GCA_902557235.1 uncultured Pelagibacteraceae bacterium
CTTTCATAGCTTGGTTCGATGAGAGTGTTGTTAAAAATCTAGGATTATTTTCTATCAAGAAAATATTTATTGGCTCTATTTTAGGATTAGTTCTCGTGTATTTTGTGAGATTTTATTCTTTGGCCTTTAATGGAATTAAATCTGGATATGAAAAAATTAATATCTCAGTAGATGAAAGTTCTTATTTACTAGGTTATTCGAAACGAAAAACATTTATGAATATTCATATACCCTTCTTGAGAAACTCTTTGTTATTTGTTTGTATATTGATTTCTTTAGAGATTATAAGGGAATTACCTATTACTTTAATCTTGAGACCTTTTAATTTTGAGACTTTTGCAACTACAGCATATATATCCGCATCCGAGGATTTATTAGAGGCTGCTGCCGTCCCATCATTATTTCTAATTTTAATTGCAACTTCTTTTATTATAGTTACATCTAAATTTATATTAAGAGATAATAATGAGTAAAAATTTTTTTGAAATAAAGAATGTTGATTTTAATATTGATGGAAAAACTAAAGTTAAAAATGTTTCTTTTTCGATTGAAAAAGAGGGCGACGTAATTTGTCTTTTGGGACCATCTGGTATTGGAAAAACTACAATACTTAGAACAATCGCCGGCTTAGAGAGAATTAGAAAAGGTTCAATAGAATTAAATGGAAAGATTCTTTCTTCAGATAAAATTAATATTGAACCTGAAAATAGAAATGTTTCACTCGCTTTTCAAGATAATAGTTTGTTTCCACATTATGATGTACAAAAAAATATTTTATTAGGTTCAGAGAAGAATAAAGAAAAAATTGAAAAAAAAATTGATGTAAAAGAAATTATAGATTTATTAGATATATCTCATATTCTCAACAAATACCCACATGAGATAAGTGCTGGTGAGGCACAAAGAGCTTCATTAGCAAGATCTTTAATGACTCAACCAGATTTATTATTGTTAGATGAGCCTTTATCAAATGTAGATCAAAGTTTTAAAGAAGAAATTCAAGTAAGACTAAAAAAAATTCTGAACAAATTAAAAATTTCAACAATAATTGTAACCCATGACTCTTATGAAGCATTTTATTTAGGATCAAAATGTGGAATTATTTTAAATCAGGAGCTCAAACAATTTGATGATCCATATAACGTTTATCATTTACCAAACTCAATAGAGGTAGTTAATTTTTTAAATAGAGGCATCCTAATTCCTGCAGAGGTTACAAGTCCTAAAAGTTTAGAAAATAAAGATCTTGGAACTATTACAGGTAATTTTAATAAACCTTTTCCAATAGGATCAAAAGTAAAACTTTTGGTTCAGCCAGAGGACTTACATCATGATGACCAAAGCAATTTAAAATTTGAAGTTATAGACAGAAAATTTAGGGGTACAAATTTTATTTATACCCTTAAAACTCCAAGTAATTTATTAATTCCAGTTTTTGTTCACTCTCACCATATTCATCAACACGAGGAGAATGAAAAATTTGGTATTAAAAGACCAATTCATATTGATCATATTGTTTGCTTCTAATAAAAACTCTCTAAAATGAATAATAAATTTAGAGTTTTTTTAAAGGGTATCTTTGATGTTAGCCCACTAATGATACCAGTTGTTCCATTTGGTTTAATATTTGGGGTTCTTTCAATCGATATTGGATTTAGTCCAATTGAAACAATGGGAATGTCTCTAATAGTCTTTGGTGGTGCTTCACAAATTGTTTTACTTCAGTTATTTTCAGGAGGTGCCTCATCTTTAGTAATAATTAGTTCAGTTGGAGCAGTGAACTCAAGACATCTTTTATATGGAGCTGTTGTTTCTGAGCATTTATCAGATTTAAAACTTATTTGGAAAATTATAATCTCATATTTTTTAGTTGATCAGGCTTTTGCAAGATCAAATGAATATTTTAAAAAAAATAAAGATAAAAATAAATACTTTCATTTATTTGGTGGTGGAATTACTTGTTGGGTTATTTGGCAAACTACCACTTTTTTAGGGATTGTTTTAGGAGCTTTTATTCCTGAAAAACTAGGTTTAAGTTTTGCAGTGCCATTAACTTTTTTAGCATTATTAGTAAATGATTTTAGAAAATTGATAAATGTGATTGTGATAATTATTTCAGGATTAGTGGCAACGTTTGGATTTAATTATGTTCCTTATAAAGCATATGTAATTGTTGCTGGTGTAACTGCTTTAGTTACTGCAGCAATTTTAACTAAGTTGTTTAAAACAAATGAGTAATTGGCTATTAATTATTTGCTGTGGTTTGATAACTTTTCTGACAAGGTTCTCGATGATAGCATTATTAAAGAAAGAAATGTTCAATGATAGAATTAGGGAAATTCTCTCTTTTGTACCTTCAGCAATTTTTCCTGCAATTATATTTCCTGCTATTTTTTTGGACAACTCTGGAGATTTCCAATTAGAAAACAATCCAAAAATTATTGCTTCAATAATTGCAATGTTAATTGGAATAATAAGTCAAAATATTATTGCGACAATTATCTCAGGGCTAGCTTCTTATTGGTTTTTAATTTTTGTGGTATAAAAAAAAATGAAGAAATTATTATTATCAATTTTCTTTTTATTTTCATTAAGCGCTAATGCAATGGAAAAGGAAACAACTTTTAAGAAAGAGTTATTTGATAAAGCTCAATCAGATGGAAAAATTGTAATAGTCAGCTCTTGGATAAAATATTGTCCCTCATGTGCTGGTCAAATGAAAATTCTTCAGAATGCAAAAAATAAAGGTGAATTATTAGACATTAAATTTGATAATATTGAATATTTTTCATTCGATGTGACTAAAAAGGAAATCTCTAATTTATTTGACGTACAATATCAGACAACATTAATAATTTTTAAAGGCAAACAAGAAGTTTACAGAAGTATTGGTGAAACAACTGAAGATTTAATTTACGAAGCATTAAAAGCTTCGATTTAAACTAAGTGCCCAAATTAATATTTTTAGCAACATTAAAATCTATTTCTGTAGGTTTTTTTAGATTTAGATTGTTCATTAACTCAACATATTCATCGACACTACTAACCTGTAACCTTGGATTTTGTTTTTTTTCTTTACCAATAGTACTTACTTTCTCTCCTTTATAATCGTGAGCAGGATATAAAAAAGTTTCATCAGGAAGTTTTAATAGTTTATTAAAAATTGAGTTATATGCATCTTTTGAATCTCCATTTTGAAAATCAGTTCGACCTGTTCCATTTATCAATAACGTGTCACCAGAAAAAAGATAATTATCCATCAAAAAACTATAACTATCTGAAGTATGACCCGGAGTATACATAGCTTTAATCTTTAAATTTTCTAAATTTATATATTCATCATCTTTTACTTTAATTTCAACGGCATCAGCCGGGGTATGATCACCCATTATTGTGGAGCATTTTGTAATGTCTTTTAATTTTGAAGCACCTGTCACATGATCAGCATGTATATGTGTGTCAATTACTTTAACTAACCTTAAATCTAATTCTTTTAATAAAATAATGTAATCACTTACATTTTCCAAAACTGGATCAATTATCAAAGCCTCTCTTCCTTTAGATGAGGCAATTAAGTATGTGTATGTACTAGATTTTTGATCAAATAGTTGTTTAAAAATCATAACTAAACATTATCATACAAGAATGGAATCCACTACATTTGATTGGTCTTGTTCACACACATGGAAACAAAGTGCTAAAAATACTGCGTGGTGTTTACTTGGATGTTCAATTGGAGATTTCGGAACAATTTTATTTTTTCAATTAACTAAAATACCGTTCCCGGTTTTAGCCATTATGATATTAGCAATCATTAATGGATTGATCACAAGTATAATTTTAGAAACAATTATTTTAATCCGTCAAAATTTAGAATTTAACAAAGCCTTAAAAACAGCTTTAGGCATGAGCTTTATTTCAATGATAAGTATGGAAATCACAATGAATTTAACCGATTACTTTCTGACTGGTGGAGCAATCTTAACATGGTGGGTTGTGCCTTTGATGCTTATAGTGGGTTTTTTAACACCATGGCCATATAATTATTGGAGATTAAAAAAATATGGCATCAGCTGTCATTAAAAATTGGGATAATAAAACCTGGCTCTCTTCAAAAAACTATATTAATTCATTTAATAATTTTTTAATCAAAAATAACAAAATTAATTCAAATTTTAAAATTTTAGATATTGGTTGTGGAAGAGGGAAGATTTTGGGTTCTTTAAAATCAAGATTAAAACTTAAACATAAACCTTTAGGCATAGATA
>CACDZR010000026.1 GCA_902557235.1 uncultured Pelagibacteraceae bacterium
AAAATATAATTTTACATTTGGAAAATTTTTAAGTTATATAATTGTCTTCATAATTACTTTTGTTGCAATTGTAATTGTATTGGACACATTTAAGAGTCCATTAAGTAATATTTTCCCTAATTTAGAGCTTGTCTTATATAATTTATTTGAAACCTTGAGAGATTTAATACTTTTTGCTAAAGATCTAAATTAAATGATTAATTATTTATCAAAACCCTTTATTTGGTTTTTTAAACTTGAAGCTGCTAGTGGTTTAGTTTTATTATTCGCAGCAATTATTGCATTAATAATAAGTAATTCAGGTTTATCAGAATTATATTTTTCAACTTTAAATCAATATTTATTCATTGGTATAAATGATTTTGGATTAAAACTATCAGTTCTTCATTGGATAAACGATGCTCTAATGGCAATATTCTTTTTTTTTGTCACTCTTGAGATAAAAAGAGAATTTTTGCAAGGTGAACTTTCTAATATAAAGCAAGCTCTACTTCCAATAATTGCAGCAGTTGGCGGAATGTTAGTACCTGCATTATTTTATGTATTTATCAATTTTGGAGATAGCGAAACAATGAATGGATGGGCAATACCTTCTGCTACAGATATCGCCTTTTCACTTGGTGTATTATCTTTATTGGGAAAAAGAGTACCTTTATCATTAAAAGTATTTTTAACAGCCCTTGCAATTATTGACGACTTGGGTGCAATAGTAATAATAGCCTTATTTTATTCAGGAGACTTAAGTATTAAATATTTAAGTCTTATGTTGTTAGCATTTTTAATATTGCTAGTAATAAATAAATTTAATATTAAAAAATTCTTACCTTATTTAATTATTGGTATTTTCCTTTGGGATTTTACTCATAATTCTGGAATACATGCAACAATTGCAGGTGTTTTGTTAGCGATGACAATACCTCATCGAAAAAAAGAAAAAGATTTTTCTTTATTAATCAAGATTGAACATGCAATAAGCCCTTATGTTGCTTTTGGTATTATGCCTTTATTTGCATTTGCAAATGCCGGTGTTTCTTTAGAAGGTTTATCTCTAGGATCTTTACTAGATAAAGTACCATTAGGAATAGTTTTAGGGTTATTTTTAGGTAAGCAATTAGGCGTATTTGTTTTTTCATATGTTGCTATAAAAACAAAAATTGCCCAAATGCCAAATAATACAAGTTGGTATAATTTTTATGGTGTAGGCGTATTAACTGGTATTGGCTTCACGATGAGTCTTTTTGTGGGAAATTTAGCTTTTGTTGAAAATATGCAGTATATGGATGGTGTAAAAATAGGTGTATTAACCGGGTCACTATTATCCACTTTATTTGGCTACTTTTTGATATTACTCACACCAAATAAGTGATTTATAAAAATGAAAAAATTTACAATCATAGGAATAACTATAATTATGTTTTTTTTTAAAAATTCAGTTGCTGCAAATTATGACAAAATCTTTTTTGACTTTAAGATAAATAGTATCACTGGTGAGGTTATTGATTTAAATGACTATAAAGATAAGGTTGTTTTGATTGTAAATACCGCTAGCTATTGTGGTTTTACAAAACAATATACTGAGTTACAAACACTTTGGGACAAATATAAATCTAAAGATTTTATTGTTTTGGGTATTCCATCTAATTCTTTTAACCAAGAAAAAAAATCAAATTCTGAAGTTAAAGAATTTTGCGAAGTAAATTTTGATATAGATTTTCCATTAACATCAATTACCGATGTTAAAGGTGAAAATGCTCATGAAATATATCAGTGGGCAAAAGAAAATTATGGAAAGTCAGCAGTTCCAAAATGGAATTTTTATAAAATTCTAATCAATCGACAAGGAAAAATTGAAGATACTTTTTCATCCTTAACAAATCCAATGTCTAAGAAAATAACAAATATAATTGAAAAAATCTTATAAACTAATCGTTAATCCATCATGAGCAGGAATAACATTCTTTGGTAAAACTTTTTTAAGCTCATTATAATCTAGCACAGGAGATAAGTTCGTTAAGATTGCTTTTTTGGGTTTAAATTTTTTTATTATAGCTAAAGATGCTTCTAAATTGAAATGAGATGGATGTGGCTTGTACCACAAACAATCAATTATCAAATATTCAAGACTTTTAAAATATTTGTAATCTTTGTAATAAATTTTACTTACATCACTTATATAGGCAATTTTTTTATCTATAATGAAACAATTTGATTTGACTTTTCCATGATCAACTTTGATTGATCTTATCCTCATGACCTTATCATTATTTCTAACTGATAAATTATTTTTTAATTTATGTAATTTTAAAGTAGCTGGATACTCTCTTGAGTAACTTTTGAAAATATATGAAAAAGTCTTTTTTAGATAATTAGAGGTATCTTTATCAGCATATACATTTATTTGTTTTTTTGTATTAATATAAAATGTCCTTAAATCATTAATACCATGTGTTTGATCACCATGCATATGCGAATATAAAACTTTATCTATTCTTTTTATTTTGTGTCTTAATAATTGATGTCTTAAATCTGGAGATGTATCAATAAGAATATTTTCGTTAGAGGTCTTTATAAAACCTGAGCATCTTGTTCGATAATTTTTTTTGTTTTTAGGATCACAATTTCCAAAGAAACCATCTGGTCTTGGCACACCCATTGAACTACCACATCCTAATATGATAAATTTCATAATGTTTTAATTAAAGAATAATCTATTAAAGTTGTTCGAAGTGAAATCGATAAGATCTGATTTGGATACATCTTTAATTTGTGCCAATTTTTCTGCTGTAAAATCAATGAAGGATGGTTCATTTTTTTTTCCTCGATTAGGAACAGGTGCAAGATATGGACTATCGGTTTCTATCAAGACTCTATCTAAAGGTAATGATCTGAAAATTTCTTGTAAATCAGTCGAGTTTTTAAAAGTTATAATTCCACTTGCTGAAAAATAAGAATTCAATGTTAGAAGTTTTTCTGAAAATTTTTTTGATCCAGTAAAACAGTGCATCAAAATTCTTGGGTTATGTCCTTTATATTCATTGAGTATATTAAATGTATCATCTTCTGCATCTCTTGAATGTATGATAATAGGAACGTCACACTCTATTGCTGCTTCAATATGTGTTTTAAAACTAGTTATTTGTTTCTCTTTATCACTATTATTATAGTAATAATCTAACCCTGTTTCTCCTATGCCAATTATTTTAGGGTTTTCTTTAAGACTTTTAACTATTTCATTCTTAGTTATTTTATTAGTGTCACTTTCATGTGGATGTATGCCCACTGTTCCATATATGATCTCATCTTTATTGACTATATCTTTAATTCTAGAAAAACTCTCAAAAGAAGTAGATATAGTTAATAACTTTTTAATACCAACATCTTTAGATCTTTTAAGCACATTTGAAAGATCACTAAGCAGCGGTTCATGATCTAGATGGCAATGTGAGTCAATCATTTTCTTTTTCTATTTTCTTAATTAATATATCTATCTTATTTATCATATTACCTTTAATAATAAATTCATTATTAGAAATAGTTTCTAATTTGATATCTTTTTCTGATAAATTAAAAATTTTTAATGCTTTCAATGATGTTTCAGGAATAATTGGATAAAGTAAAAAGCTAATTTTCCTGACTATTTCTAACGTTGTATAAACTATAGTATTTAACCTAATTAAATTATCCTTTTTTTTCCATGGCTCTTGATCATTAAAGTATTTGTTTGCGTCAAATAAAGAATTAATAATGAAATCTATATAAAAATTTATATTTTGTTCATTTATTTTAGACCTTATAGTATCTAAATTTTCTTGAAATTTATTTAATATCTTTAAATCATCTGGTTGAAAATCAATTTTTGCAGGAATTTTTCCATCGCAATTTTTCATCGCAAAAGCAGTAACTCTTTGACATAAATTACCATAATTATTTGCTAAATCGCTATTTATACAATCTTCAAGTCTTTCTTGAGAAATATTACCATCGTTTCCAAATGAAACTTCTTTAACCAAATAATATCTTAAAGGGTCTAAAC
>CACDZR010000027.1 GCA_902557235.1 uncultured Pelagibacteraceae bacterium
TCGCGGCACAAAAGAAATGGATAAACTTTTAGGTGCATTTACAAGAAAATATTTAGATCAATTAAATATGGAAGATCTAAATCAATTGATTAAACTTTTAGAGATTGATGATAATAATCTTTATAATTTCTATAATGGTCTGAACACGGACATACAATTTGAAGACAATAAGATTAATAAATTATTTAAAAATTTTAAGTACTAAAAGATTTAATGGCGGAGAGACTGGGATTCGAACCCAGGAAAGAGTTGCCCCTTTGCCGGTTTTCAAGACCGGTGCTTTCAACCACTCAGCCATCTCTCCGTGAGCAATCTTTTATAATTATAATTATTTAATTCAACCATAAAATAGTCTATTAAACATTTATTATCTATTTCATCATTTTATGAACCAGCATTTTAATAAAGGATTAATACTTACTTCTTTAGGATCCTTTTGGTGGGGTTTTATTGGAGTTATATATTTTGAATATGTTGCTTTTATAGGACATGTTGAATTGGTAGTGCACAGATGTTTATGGACAGCTGTTATGTTAATTCTGACAACACTTTTTCTAAAAAAATGGAACCTTTTTTTAAAAAGTATTTCAAATAAAAGAAATCTTTTTTATCTTTTTATATCAGGTTCTTTGATATTTATTAATTGGGCTATTTGGATTTACGCCGTAGCTACAGAAAGAATTATAGATGCTAGTTTTGGATATTTTATTATGCCAATTATTAGTGTTTTGTTGGGATATATATTTTTTAAAGAAAAATTAAATAAAAAAAGAATTTTTTCTATTCTGTTAGTAATCATATCCATTTTGATTATGATTTTTTTAAATATTAAAACATTACCATGGGTTGGTATAATCGTTGCTCTAAGTTGGGCATTTTATAATCTTGTGAGAAAAAAAATCAATATTGAGACAGATATAGGACTTTTAATAGAGAGTTTATATATTTTTCCTTTTGCTCTTATTGCCTTTTACTTTATCTTTGACAAGGGATTAAATGACTTTAGTTTAGCTAATCCTGGTCTTAGTATGTTTCTATTATTAGCAGGACCTATGACTGTGATTCCTTTGTTCCTATATGTTAGAGGTGTTGAACTAATTGGACTTGGGGCTACTGGAATGATTTTTTATATAACACCTACGTTACAGTTTATTTTAGGCTATTTTTATTACAATGAGGATTTTTCGCTTATTAAATTAGTGAGTTTTATTATTATCTGGATTGCTGTAATTATATATCTAAAAGATCTATATGAAACTAATTAGTCAAATATTTTTTTTATTTTTAATATCTATATTCAATTGTTTTTCTAGTGAAAATATTAATTTTAATGAATGGAAAAAAAATTTTAAAAAAGTGGCATTAGCAAATAATATTTCAGAAAAAACTTTTGATGAAGCAATGCTGAATGTAAGATTTCTTCCTAAAGTAATTGAATACGATCGATTTCAACCAGAGTTTTATGAAGATACAAAGACATACATTAGCAAACGTACTTCAACAAAAAAATTGAAAAAGGGGATGGACTTTTATGAAAATAATTCAAATCTTATAAATTTAGTAGAAAAAAAATTTGAAGTGGAAAAGGAATTACTTTTATCTTTAATGGGTATTGAGACTAACTTTGGAACTTACGTTGGAAAAATGGATATAATATCATCATTAGCGACATTAAGTTATGACAAAAGAAGATCAGAATTTTTTTCAAAAGAACTTTTAACCCTATTAAAATTAATTGATGATAATCAAATAGATTATAAAACACTATATGGTTCATGGGCTGGTGCGTTTGGTTTTTTTCAGTTTATGCCATCAACAATAAAGAATTATGCTTTCGATTATAATAAAGATAACTATATCGATTTGAAAAATTCTGAGGATGCATATGCGTCTGCTGCTAACTATTTAAATAAGATAGGATGGAAAAAAAATTCTTTTTGTTTTAAAAAAATTGAATTAGATGAGAATATTCCAATAAAATTTTTAAATGTATCAGCTAAAAAAATTCACAGTAAAAAGAAAATTAAATCGTTTAAAAAATATATTAAGAATTATTCTGAATTAAATATAGATAATGAAAACCAGAAAATAGCAATAATAACTCCGGACAAAGATATTGTACCTGATGCTCAAACTTTAAGTCCTGCTTATATAGTTTTTGAAAATTACGAAATAATTTTGAAATGGAATAGATCTTTAAGATTTGCACTTGCTGTTTGTACTTTAAAAGATAAATTTAAAAATGAAATTTAATATTTATATTATTTTAAGTACTTTATTTTTATTATTAAGTTGTGATCAGACTACGATAAATCAAGGTAAAAAGTTTGATGCCACATTTGAAAAAAAATATAAAAATAGTGGTTTTTCCTTAATTTATAATGATCAATTAAAAATCAAAAAAATTGATCAAAGATCTTTAACAATTTTTCATAAGAATTTGAAAAGAAAATCATCTGTAAAAATTACCAATCCTTTAAATGGCAAATCCCTAATCGCAGAAGTAAAATCGAATAGGGTAAAATTTTCACCATTTTACAACTCAGTTATTACACAAAGAATTGCCGAGGAATTAGAACTTGATTTAGATGAGCCTTATATAGATATCATTTTAATTTCAAAAAATTCAACTTACATTGCAAAAAAAACAAAAACTTTTGAAGAAGAAAAAAATGTAGCAGAGAAGGCGCCTATAGATGGTATAAAAATTAGCGACCTTAATTCATCCAGTAAAACAAAAAAAAAATTAAAGAAAAATAATAAATTTTCTTATTATATAAAGGTAGCTGATTTTTATTATAAAAAATCTGCTAAAAATATGAGTAATAGAATTAAAAATGAAGTTAAATTGAAAAATATTCAAATCATTGAACTTACTAAAACAAATTATAGGTTATTATTGGGACCTTTTAATGATATACAATCACTTAAAGACTCATTTGAAAAAATGAATTCTTTGTATTTTGAAAATCTAGAAATAATAAAAGATGTTTAAAAAAATTTTTATCATTATATCATTATATTTATCGTTAATTTTTTCTGTAAGTGCAAATATTGATATCAAAGCTAGAACGGCAATTTTGCAAGATTTCTTATCTGGAGAAATTTTATATGAAAAAGACCCTGATAGATCAATTTACCCAGCATCAATGACTAAAATAATGACAGCAATTATTGCTTTTGATTTAATAAAATCGGGTGACCTATCATTAGATGATAAATTTATAATATCTGAGAAAGCATGGCGATTATCAACTGCTGGGTATTCATCAATGTTTATAATGGTTGGTGATGAAGTTTCTGTAGAGGATTTACTATTAGGTATAATTATTGCGTCTGGTAATGACGCATGTATTGCCCTTGCTGAAGGTATAGCAGGAACTGAGGAAGAATTTGCAATCTTAATGACAGCAAAAGCAAAAGAATTAGGTATGGAAAATACAAACTTCGCCAACTCATCTGGTATAAATGATCCAGACAATTATTCAACAGTTAGAGATATTTTGATTATGTCTACTTATTTAATTAAAGAACACCCAAAATATTATGAATGGTTTGCTGAAAAAGAATTTACATGGAATAGAACTGGTGGTGATCCAATCACACAAGGTAACAGAAATCCTCTTCTTTATAAAAATATTGGTGCTGATGGAATTAAAACAGGTTATTTAGCTGTTGAAAAATATTC
>CACDZR010000028.1 GCA_902557235.1 uncultured Pelagibacteraceae bacterium
ATTGTTACAGGAGGTGCTCAGGGATTTGGTTTTGATATCGCCAAACGCTTTTTAAAATCTGGTGCAAAGGTGATAATATGGGATAATGATCCCAAAGCTATAGAGTCAGCCATAAAAAAAATAAATAATTCAAATTTAAGTTCAAATGTGGTGGATGTATCTAATTATGAAGAAGTTGAAAAAAATGTGAAAGAAATCGTAAAAAACTCCAATATTGATATTTTAATAAATAATGCAGGCATAACTGGTCCCACAGCCACTCTATGGGAATATGACATAGAAATGTGGAAAAAAGTTGTAGAAATTAATCTGATGGGAACTTTTAATTGTTGCAGGTCGATAGTGCCAAATATGATTAAAAACAACTACGGAAGAATCGTAAACGTAGCCTCAGTAGCTGGAAAAGATGGAAATGCCAATGCCAGTGCTTATAGTGTTGGAAAGGCAGGAGCAATAGGTTTAACTAAATCATTAGGTAAAGAGCTTGCAGATAAGAATATTGCTGTAAATGCAGTGACTCCAGCAGGAGCAAAAACTAGAATTTTGGATCAAATGACCAAAGAACATGTTCAAAGAATGCTATCAAAAGTGCCAAGAGGAAGATTTTTAGAAGTTGAAGAGTTTACCTCATTAATTTGTTGGCTTTCTTCTGAAGAGAATACTTTTTCAACAGCAGCTGTCTTTGATATTAGTGGTGGTCGTTCTACTTATTAACTTCTGGGTTTTTGCTCAACTATTTTGATATTATTCATTTTAGCTCTACTAAACTTGATATCTTTAGACAAAACTGGTGCAAAAATCATTATAGACCAGTAAATTATGAGTATAAAAGCGGATATTGTCTTCATATTATTTATATAGAACTAAATATTGAGTTTTGAATGTTTAAATTTTGTCTAAATAATGTATTAAGAATTTTTTTTAATTTTTTATGAAAATTTTTTTAAATATTTTAATCATCGCCATTTTATCCATTAACTTGTCCTCAGCAGATGAATTACAAGTCTTTGATTTTACTGAAACAGAGCTCGCAGAACTTAAAGTCAGAAAGGTAAGAGGGGCTGAGAATAAAACACTTTATACCGTTGGAACAAATGATAACGGAAATTATTTGAAATCGGTTGCTGATAACGCTGCTTCTGGCCTTGGAAAAGAGATCAAGATAGACTTAGATAAGACCCCGTTTATAAACGTAACATGGAAAATTGAGAAAGATCTGTCAGGAATTAAAGAAAATACGAAAAAAGGGCATGATTTTGCTGCAAGAGTTTTTGTGATTAAAAAAACTGGAGCTACACCACTATCAAATAGAGCAATTAATTATGTTTTCTCAAGCAATAATGAAGTTGGGGTAAATTTTCCAAGTCCATATACAAAAAAATCGATAGACAATGTTTTAGCTAGTACAAAAGATAATTTAAATGAATGGGTAACAGTCAAAGCTAATGTAAAAGAGGATTTTAAAAGATTGCACGATCTTGATGTTAATGAGCTTGATGGACTTGCTATTATGTCAGATACAGATAATTCAAAAATGAAATCTATCGCATATTTTCAAAATATATATTTTTCAGCAAATTAATTTATTTTTTGCTATAATTTCGTATGCATGAGAATTTTTTTCACACTTTAAAGGTTTATTATGAGGATACAGATGCTGGTGGTGTCGTATATTATGCTAATTATTTAAAGTTTTTAGAAAGAGCAAGAACAGAAGCTCTTCATTCAATTGGGTACAGTAACCAAAAAGTGAAAAAAGATTTCGGTTCATTAATCATAGTTAAAGCTTGCAATATTGAATATAAAAAACCTGCAAATCTCGAGGATCAACTAACAATAAGATCTTTTGTTAAATCTATTACTAAAACATCTTTTTTTATGAATCAAATAATTACCAAAGGTGATGACATTATAGTTGAGGCACAAGTTCATTTAGTTTTTATTAATGATTTAGGTAAACCAGTAAAAATACCTGATGAAATTTACTCAAAATTTAAACCTTATTTTTGTGACACTATTAAAACTTAGCTATTTTCTTTGCTTTAATAAGCAATTGGTTAATCATAGTAGTCGTTACTAATTTTGTATTTACATTTCTTGGACTTGGGTGGTAACAGGCAATCAAAACTTTATTATCTGGTAATAGATATTTATTTCCGTGTTTAAATTCAAATTTTTTGTCAAGCTTAAACTTTTTTTTATAAATTTTTAAACAATTATCAAATGCAACTTTTCCTAAAGTAACGATCACTTTAAGATTTTTCAAATTTTCAATTTCGTTTTCAAAATAATTTGAACAGCGATTTAATTCTTTAGTTTCTGGTTTATCTCCTGGAGGAACACATTTAAGAATATTAGTTATGTAAGTATTATTCAATTTTAAATTATCATTTGCTTTTTCTGAAAAATCTTGATTTGAAATTCCTGTTAAAAATAAACTCTTAAATAAAAAATTTCCTGATTTATCTCCTGTGAATGCTCTTCCCGTTCTTGTTCCACCATGAGCAGCAGGCGCAAGACCTAAGATCATCAATTTTGCTTTGTTATCCCCAAAGCCTGGGACTGGCTTTCCCCAGTATTTCTCATTCTTATTTTGTTTTCTTTTTTGTATTGAAATTTTTTTGATAAAACCAATAAGTCTTGGACATTTTTTACATTTAATAATTGTATTATTTATTTTTTTTAATTTAATAGTCATTTATGAAACTTATAAAATTTTTTTTTATTATTTTTATAACTTTACCTTCGTCGATTAAAGCAGATTTAAATCAAGAATTATATTTAGAATTAAAAAAAGGTGATAAACTTATATTTATTAGACATGCATATGCACCAGGTGGTGGAGATCCTGAAAATTTTGATATTAATAATTGTGGTACACAAAGAAATTTGAGTGAGGAAGGAAGAGAACAAGCTAAAGAAATTGGAAATTTTTTTTTAAAAAATGATATTCCTATTTTCAAAGTTTTTTCAAGTGAATGGTGTCGCTGCAAAGATACTGCTAAATTAGCTTTTACAAATTTTGAAACAAAGGATTTCTTAAATTCCTTTTTCAGCGCAAAGTTTGCGAAAAATAGAGACAAACAAATGTTAGATTTGAAAAATTACGTTGATAAATTTAAAGGTGATAAAAATTTAATTTTTGTCACACATTATGTAGTAATATCTGAAGCTTTAGATTATGCTCCTTCATCGGGCGAAATAGTTATTGCAGATAAAAATTTTAATAAAATTGGTAGTATAGAAATAGATTTTTAATGTTATGTCATCAAAGCGAGCAATGAAACAAGCACAAAAACAAGCTTACGCTAAACATAGAAGCAATATTACTAATAATAGATTTGGAAATAGAAAAAAAAATTCTTCTAAGAAGAATAAAAAAAGTTAACTTTCTTTTTTAAATTTTTCAATTTTTTTACAAGTAGAAATTTTTGATATTCCTTCTTCATCATTAAGAACGGTTTTCATGAAGATTTCTTGTTTGTCTTTTTCAAAAAGAATTTGAGTGTAAAATTGAGGATAACCATGTTTATGAGTAAGTATTTTACCATCTTCTTCATAAATATTTCGTACATATGAATTGGATTTTTTAATACTTAAATCAGTTAGTCGATATTTTTGATATGTTTTTTCCTTGTATACATAATTTCGAGTCA
>CACDZR010000029.1 GCA_902557235.1 uncultured Pelagibacteraceae bacterium
AACCGATTTGATGATGAGTAAAATAGAGGATCCAAATAGAAAAGGGTCTTGGGATTCAAGAGGTTTGATTGTTGGAAGTGTTCAATCAGGAAAAACTTCAAATTTTATTGGTTTTTTAAATAAGGCTATAGATGCTGGTTACAAGAAGATTATTATCCTTTCAGGTTTAAATAAAAATTTAAGGCAACAAACACAATTAAGAATTGATGAAGGTCTACTAAACTATGATACTGCTTTTTCGAAAAATGGTGTTAGAGATTTTAAAGGACCGTTAGCAAGAAGAAGAATGATGTTAAATTTAAAACCAATTCATTCAGCAACTAATAGTAAAATTAATGGAGATTTTAAATTTACAGCTGCAGAACACTTTATGAATATTCATACAGATGAACCTACAGTATTTGTAGTGAAAAAGAATAAAAGTATTTTAGAGAGTGTCATAAAATATTTTTTAAATGCTCCTTCAGTCCATGGTGTGAGTGTTAATTCTAAGCCTTTTAAAATTAAAGGGGCTCAAGGAGATTATGGTTCCTTTATTAAAGATAAACCAATACTAGTTATAGATGACGAAGTAGACAATGGATCTGTAGACACAGGTGAACAACCATTAGATGAAAAGGGAGAGTTTGATCCTGAATATGATCCTAAAACAATTAATTCAAGAATTAGACAAATTTTAAATATATTTGAAAAAAAAGTTTATATTGGTTATACAGCAACTCCATTTGCAAATATTTTTATTCATCATGACAAAAAAACAAAGGAAGAAGGTTTAGATCTTTTTCCAAAGGATTATATTATCGATTTACCTATTCCATCTAACCACAAAGGTTTAGAGAGAATATTTGATATAGAAAAAGTGGACGGAGATATTGTAGAGGATAGAGAAATAGAGGATAATTATTTTTTCAATATCGTAAAAGATAACTCCTTATATCATGATGATCCTGATTGTACCGAAGGATGGATGCCGCCTCGTCATAATCGTTTTCACGTTCCCAAATATGAGTATAAAAATGAGGATGAAGTTCCTATTCCACCTTCTTTAAGAGAAGCAATAATGTCATTTATTCTAACTTCAGCTTGCAGAAACTACAGAGGCTACGTTGAAGATGGAAAGTCCATGTTAATACATGTTAGTAAATTTCAAGATGTTCAACAAATAGTTTACAGACAAGTGAGCGATTATATGGATGTTTTACGAAGTCGTATGCAAGCTAGTCATTATCTTCATGATGAAACTATTTCAAAATTTGAGGAAATTTGGCAAAAAAACTTTTATGTTCATAAAGATAAAACTGAGGAAAAGATGCCAACATGGCAAGATCTTCTAGATCACAAGTATAGTTTAAAATTTATTATAAATGAAATATGCAGAAACATAAAAGTTTTAAATGGCAAGAGTGATGATATCTTAGATTATGATAACTTTGTTAACGAAAATAATTTTGGTTTACATACAATCATAATTGGAGGAGATAAACTATCTAGAGGTATAACATTGGAAGGGTTAAGTATAAGTTATTTTCTTCGTTCAGCAAAAATGCCAATGTATGACACATTAATGCAAATGGGTAGGTGGTTCGGTTATAGAATGGGATATGAAGATCTTTGCAGATTATACACTACCGATAGTGTTATTAAGTGGTTCTTTCATATTTCAGTAGCAACAGAAGAAATGAGAAATTCATTTAGAATTATGGCCCAACAGGGAGCAACCCCTTTAGAATTTGGTCTAAAGGTAAGAACTAATCCAAATTTAATTATTACATCTAAGACTAAAATGAGAAGTGCACGTAAAGCAAGGACTTCATTTTCAAGAGAAGTAGAAGAAATAATTACTTTTGAGAAAAACAATGAAGTTATCAAATCTAATTTTGAGGCAGCAAATAAATTTCTTTTAGATATGGATAAGCCTACTATTTCTGGAGAATATGATAATGGTCTTCAAAAGTGGAAAAATTCTTACATATGGAAAAATGTTGACCCTAAAAATGTTATCAAATTTCTAAAAAGTTATAAAAAGTTTGAAGACTCAAGAACTTTAGGATGTAAGGAGTACGTAGATTACATAAAAAATTTAAATAGTTTTGGGGAACTAACTAATTGGACAATTTGCTTACATGGCAGTGGTTCTTCAAAAGTGAATGAAACTTTTGCTGGCAAACATCAAGTTGAGCTTTTATTAAGAACACCTTCAAATCAAAAAAATGAATCTAAAATTAGTCTTAAAGTGATTACCCAACCAAGGGATGAGCTAATTGGGTTAGAGGACTCTGAAATAGATGACTATAAAAATAGTCTCCAAAATTTTACAAAAACTCATGATCCTGTGACTGATGAAAAAACTATTATGCAGGCTAGAAGAGAGCTTGCAAGATATCATAGAACTGAAAAACGTGGATTATTAAATTTGTACCCAATTTTAGGTGTTACAAATTTATCATCATATAAAAAATATAAAGGTTATAAAGATAGTAAGGGAAATAGCGTTGAGGGGCATCATGATGTTAAAAAAATTGATCCCAATCATTTAACAAAATACCCCTTAATAGGTTTTCAATTAAGTTTTCCAGTTACTAAAATGGGAGAAAAAGCAGCCATAGAGTACATGGTAAATTCAATTTACTCAGAATAAGAACACATTAAAGCCCTAATACTACCAAACAGAAGTGTTAAAGAAAGAAATGCGCATTGCGGTTGTTTTTTTTACAATTTTTATTCCCCAAATTTTGTTTGCAGATCAAGGAGTAAAAATTTCCTGTGTGAATATGAAAAACTTACTTGATCAAAGCTATAAAATTCACAAATTCAAATTTGATGTTACGACCTTCCAGTATTTTGATGAAAAGGAAAGTAAATATATTGAAATACCCAATAAAGACTTAACAATTAAAAAAGATTTTTTTGGAGCCAGGTTTCCAGAATATGAATTAGGTTTTCAAATAAATGAGTTTGAGGGAAAAAACCCTGTAATGTCTATGTCAAAATATGATTATAAAAATGATAAATTTTTAGATCATTATTTATGTAATGTAAAAAATACGTATATCCAACACTAAATATCTTCATTATGCCAGGTAAAAAGATCAGCTTCAAAAGGAATATTTCTAAATTTTAATAAAGCTTTATATTTTTTAAGTCTGTCCTCTTTTTTAGCACTTTTTAAATATGTGAGAATTTGATCATATGTTAGTCCTTTCAACCTATCTTTTTTTACATCTACATACTCCTCATATTCCATACCAGCAATTGCATAGCCTTTATTTGGATCTATGTGTTCTGCATAACTAATGGTGTCTTCAGTTTCTTTAAGGATATCGTACCAGTGAGCAACCTGATTTTTATTATCAAAAAGATAATCTTTTCTGTAATCAAACAGTTCTAATTGCTGCATATTATTGAAGTATTTA
>CACDZR010000030.1 GCA_902557235.1 uncultured Pelagibacteraceae bacterium
TGATATTGCATTGATTAAAGTGTCAACAGTTGAAATGGTCAGGGCTAGCCCTAATATTATTACAAATAATGAAAATAATTCTGTTTGATCTTTCAGCAATAAAGTAAAAAATCCTAAATCAGGTCTAATAGTAGGGTCTATTGAGAAAGCAACCATTCCTGTAAAACCCATATAAAAAACTATCGGTATAATTATAAAAAAAGATATAATTAAACTTTTTTTCAAAGTTTCAAAATTTTTTGCTGCATATACTCTTTGCCAATTACCCTGATGAAATAGATTGGTTGCTGCAACTGCTATAAAGAAAGTTAAACCAGCAGTGTAACCAGGAACATAAGATAAGCTTAAAAGTTGAGGATTCTTTTCATGTATAAATTCAAATGAAAATTCAGATCCAATAGAAGAATTAATGTAAACTAAAGAAATCAATAATAGGACCCCTATAACGATCATTTGAATATTATCTGTAAATATAGAGGCTCTTAAACCTCCATTTAAAGTGTAGGCGAGAGTAGATATTAAAACAATCAAAGCAGTTATCCAAAGTTCTGTGCCTGAAATATAATTAATCAAGATAGCCACTGCAGTTACTTCAGCACATAAAAAAATAAACATGTAAAAAATGATCATTAACAGAATAAGTTTGAATAAACTTTTTCTAAATTTTTTTCTCATAAATTCTATAAGAGAAGATCCCTTAGGAAGTTCTTTTCTAATTTTTTTTCCAAGATAAATTAAAAAAAACATTGGAAAAGCTGTTCCAAGTGAATATCCGATAATGGCTCCTATCCCTCCCCAAGTAGCTGCTGAAGCTGGACCAAATAAAATCCACGCTCCCAGAGCTGAAGCAGTTAAGCTAGTTGTTAAAGAAAAAAATCCTATATTCCTATTTGCGGTTAGATAGTTATTAAGATCTTGATATTTTTTTGAATTATAGTAGCCTAAAAAAACAAATATTAAACTTATTAAAATAACTAAAGTTAGTGTTATTGATTGGCTTAAAAAATATGTTTTATCCATTAATCTCCCTTTCTGAATTACCGGACAGGTTCTTAGGGTTTAATCTCAGTCTGTTAAGACACCCCTTTAAAATAGTACTTATACTTTACTATCCATAATTTCAATCATACATTTAGTTGCATATTCTTTCCACTCAGCTGAAGTTTTGCCTTTAAGACCATTTAAGTGATCACGGTTATTTTGGATATCTTCTTTATGTTTAACCCTATCTTTTTCATCTAAGTTTGCTTCCATGTTTGATAAATTTGTCTCCATAGCTTTTATCCAACTATTTCCTAGCTCAACACACTTATGCTCATCTTTTTCATCACAAATTTGTTTAAAAAAATTAAATATAACGTCGTCTGTCTTTACTGAGTTGTTCATTTAAAGATTGGTTATTTTCTAAAACAATTATTTACGAGGATCGCCATTAAAATCCACATCACAAATACCTCACCATTTGTAAATGAGTAATCAGCTCCAGCAAATCCTGCTATAAAATTTATTGCATAAATTATAATTGTTGAAACAACTAAACAAAAAATAAGATTTATAAGTCCACTTAAATAGTTCATAAATTATCTTAACTAGAATTTGTATTAATGTAAATTAAATTTCTATTTCTAAGTGAAGTTTTTTTTGATGGTGGAAGACTACAAAAGAGCCAGGTTGTATTCAAGTAATTAATTTTGATTTTAATTAAATATATTTCTTGAATACAACCTAATCAAAATTTATCTTTTTTTTATAAGGAGGTAATTTAATGAATCAAATGCCACCTGACACTTAGCTGGGTAGGTTCATATTTCATAAAAACATAAACGAAATAAATAAAAGTCTATTAGGACTTAAATGCCAAAAAGGCGACTAAGGGGAGCTCTTTTGGTTGGAGAACGAAAGAGCGAACCCCTTCGTTTAATCATAAAATTTAATGTGGTGCTCTAAATCTACTATGACAAGCTTTACAGTTACTCCACATCATTTGAGTTAAAGTAGCTCTTATATCTTCAGAATCCTCAATTAGAGAAGTTAATTTAATCATATCATCTGATGATTTTTTCATTAAATCATTGAATTCTTTTTTATTTTCCCAGATTAAAGGCAGAGCCTCGGTTTTAAAACCTTCTTTTGAATTATCTGGAAAATATTCAATTAAAGTTTTGTAATTTTCACTCATTTTGATCATCAAAGATTTTGCCTTATCAAATTCTCCTTTACTAGCCAAAGCTTGTACTCTTTTTGCAGTACTATAATTCTTACTGAATAAAGCTTTTCTACCCTTAATAATTTCTTCTACAGTTTGAGCGTTAGCAGAAAAAGTGAAGCTTAGTGAAAAAATAATTATGATTGTTTTTAAAATTTTTATTTTTTGTATCATAAGATTTATATTGTCATGAATACTGAAAAGTTCCCGTCGACAAGTTGATAAATGACATAAGGCTCCTCTTTATCACCAGGCATACCTGGTGTGCCAATTGGCATTCCGGGCAGTGCTAATCCATCAATATCAGGTCGTTCTTTTAATAATTTATTTATCGCTTCTAACGGAACATGACCCTCAATAAAATATTTATCAATAATTGTTGTATGACAAGACTGCATTTCTAATGGGATAGCATATTTCTGTTTAATTGTATGAATACTTTCCAAATCTGTTCGCTTTACTTTGAAATTTTCTTTTTCTAAAAATAAAACATAACCATTACAACATCCACAAGATGGACTTTTAAAAACTTCGACAATCTGTTTATTCTCAACATTAGCCAAAGCTTCATTTTTATCTGTGACAAAATTTAGAATATATAGGAACAATATTGTTAATAATGTTATGAAAGTGATTTTTGTTAAATTATTTTTTAAAACCATTGAAGCAACTTTAATCATTAGGGATAAATTAACAATAATTAAATGAACGTAAAATTAGCTAAATTGTAACACTTGAAATTATTGAATTTTATAAACGTAAAAGTTAATTTTATTTTTTAGTTATGTTATATTTAAAAATCATATGAAATTAATAAATACCTCAACAGAGTATGGTTTAATTTCAAAATCATTTCATTGGTTAAGTGCTGCAGTATTAATAATTCAAATTCCTTTAGGTATGTATC
>CACDZR010000031.1 GCA_902557235.1 uncultured Pelagibacteraceae bacterium
GGAAAAAGTATTTAGGTGAAATAAACGTAGAGGATATATTTATTTTTTACAAAAAATTTAAATTATTACTAAGATATGAAATTATAAAATATCTAAAAAAAAATTTTTATAAAAGCTTTATCCTAGTTGGAAACGACTGGAAAAATTATTCAATAAACTCATTACCATCAAATTTTAATCCTAATTATATAAAGAAACTTTACAAAGGTAATATTTGCATTGATTTTGGATCAACTGAGGGAAGCTCATCTCTCTATTCAAGGCCTAATGGAATTATTGAGGCTGGTGGATTAATTTTACAAAGTAAGCAAATTGACTCTACAGATATTTGGGGGGATTTAGAAAGCAAGATTATATTTAAAGATTTTAATGATTTAGAAGTTATAATTAACAAACTATTAAATAATGAGGATTTATCAAATGATATATTGTTAAATATTTTTAAAAACTTTGAGAATAGTAAAAATTTAATTGAAAAAAGTTTAGATCAAATATTTAAGGGCGTATAAATATCTTTATTTGGTGGGCCGTGTTGGTTACGCTCCAACTACCCCTGCAATGTCAATGCAGTACTCTACTATTGAGCTAACGGCCCAAACTAACTTTCTAAGAAACTTTTAAGTTGTTTAGATCTACTTGGGTGCTTTAGCTTTCTAAGTGCTTTGGCTTCTATTTGTCGAATTCTCTCTCTTGTCACAGAAAACTGTAATCCTACTTCTTCCAAAGTGTGATCTGTATTCATTCCAACTCCAAATCTCATCCTTAAAACTCTTTCCTCTCTAGGTGTTAAAGTAGATAATATTTTTGTTGTGGCCTCACCCAAATTTGATTTAATAGCCTGTTCTAAAGGAGCTAATGCTTTTGTATCCTCAATAAAATCACCTAGGCTACTATCTTCTTCATCACCGACTGGTTTTTCTAATGAAACAGGTTCCTTGGAAATTTTTAAAACTTTTCTTACTTTATCTAAGGGCATTCGAAGTTTTTTTGCTAACTCTTCAGGAGTAGCTTCTCTTCCAAATTCACTTAAAATAAGTCTTTGTGTTCTAACTATCTTGTTAATTGTCTCAATCATATGTACTGGGATTCTAATTGTTCTTGCCTGATCGGCGATTGATCTTGTTATAGCTTGCCTTATCCACCATGTAGCATATGTTGAAAACTTATATCCTCTTCGATATTCAAACTTGTCGACTGCTTTCATTAATCCAATATTTCCCTCTTGAATTAAATCTAAAAATTGAAGACCTCTATTAGTATATTTTTTTGCGATTGAAATAACTAATCTTAAATTAGCTTCGACCATTTCTTTTTTAGCGATTCTTGACTCTTTCTCCCCTTTTTGAATTCTACTTACTAACTTTTTAAAGTCAGTCACTGACATTCCAAGTTTATGACTGATCTCAATTAATCTTTCTCTTATATTTTTAAATTCTTCTTTATTTTTACTAAAAAATTGCTTCCATAAAGTGTTGGTATCCAAAAACTTTTTTAAATTAGGATTGATTTCATTACCAATATAAAACTTTATAAATTCATTTCGAGGAATTTTTTGATCCATTGCAAGTCTTAAAAGATTTCCTTCTAAAGAAATAATTTTTTTATTTTCAACATAATGTTTTTGGACAAGTTCCTCTAATACTGATGGAGATAATTGCAAAGATTTAATATTATCTAAAATATCATTTACAATTTTTGTATAGCCTTTTTCTTTTGATGGAGAAAAAGTCTGTGAATTAAGTACACAATCTAATTTCTCTTTTTGGTATTTTATCAATTTACGATATTCTTTTGTGAGAATATGAACTGTTTGTAAAACTTTTGGTTTAATTTCAGACTCCATCGCAGCAAGTGTGGGGTTGAAATCATCATCACTCTCATCATTAGAATTTTCCTCATTTTCATCTTCTCCAGCATTCTTTTGCTTAGCGCTAGGGCCTGTATTTTCGTCCTCCATGTAATTAGTATCAATATCAATAATTTCTCTAACTAATATTTCATCTTTTTGTAATTTTTCATCCCATTCAAATAATTGTTGCGCTGTAATAGGGCTTTGGGACAAGGCAATTAACATTACATCTTTTCCAGCCTCAATTCTTTTTGCAATCGCGATTTCTCCTTCTCTAGAAAGCAATTCAACGCCACCCATCTCTCTTAAATACATTCTAATTGGATCATCGCTTTTCTCGATTGTTTTACCCTCTTCTTTAGAAGAATTTTCTTTTTTCCTCAAAACTTTATAATCTGATTTTTTTTCAACCAGTACTATTCCCTCATCTAAAATATGAATAAAAGCTTGTGATAAATTTTCATCTGATAGATTTCTCTTACCAAGAGATTTGCTCAGTTCCTCATGGGTAATAAAACCTCTATGAGTTCCTCGACCCATTAATCTAGCGAATGATTTAGTAATAATTCTTTCCACAGCAATTTAAGTTTGAGTGACTTATATAATATCAAATTAGCAAAAATCCATTGCTAATTTATTCAGATTAGTTGATTTTTCTCTCGTTTTTAAGCTCTTTTAGCTGATTAAAAGTCGTTTCACTTAAATCTTCTGAAAACTTCGACTCTAATTCTTGGATTCTTAATTCCAAATCATGATTAAATAAATCTTTCGAAATATCATCCAGTAGCTCTATTACTTGATTATCATTTTTAGGTTTATTTTTTAGAATATGTTTAATTGGCGCAAACTTATTTATC
>CACDZR010000032.1 GCA_902557235.1 uncultured Pelagibacteraceae bacterium
TAGAAATAAAAAGTGAAGATATAAACCAAAAATTTATTCTCATAATTTATATTCCGCTTTATAAATATGGAAAGTATTTGTGTTCACGCTTTAAAAAAAGCGTGAACACTCAGAAGATAATCAAAAATCAAATACTTTTAGGATATGCGGAACCTCCTTAGTTTTAATCTCTGAAATTTTTCTGTCATTTATCCTTTTATCGATCTTTTTACACTCCAAATAACATGGTGTGCATCCTTTAGAAGATTTTTTGAAATCAATATCCGAAATAAATTTTTTTTTATCTTTCACCATTTACTTCCAACCAGCAGCAGTCATCACTTCCAATGCGTCTGCTTGTTTAGCTCCATAACTAGAAACTTTTGTTTTAAGGTCTTGTTTAAAATCTAAACCAATATTGTTTACCACTAATGGATTTGCTGAAACACCATTAACCATTGGAAACTCAAAGGTATTATTAATAAAATGTTCTTGGGACTCAGGTGTTAATAAAAACTCTACAAGTTTAATGGCATTATTTTTATTAGGAGCACCTTTTACTAATGCTGCACAACTAATATTCATATGAGTTCCTCTATCACCTTGATTCGGAAAAAAAGCTTTAACTTTTTTTGCAGCCTCTTGTTGCTCTGGACCCTTTTTACCAGATAACATTAGTGCTAGATAATAAGTATTAGCTACAGCAATGTCGGCTTCCCCAGCTGCAACTGCCATTATTTGTGCTCTATCATTGCCTTTAGGTGTCCTAGCCATGTTAGCGACAATTCCTTTCGCCCATTCAGCTGTAGCTTTTTTTCCATTATTTTTAACTAATGAAGCCACAAGCGATTTATTATAAATATTATTAGATGCTCTTATAACTATTCTACCTTTCCATTTAGGATCAGCTAAACTTTCATAAGTTAAACCAGATAGTTCAGCTCCAGAAACTCTTTCAGGCGAATAATAAACTATTCTTGCTCTTTTTGCGATTCCGGTCCAATGGCTAGTTCTAAAGTTTGATGGCACTGCTGATTTAATAGCTGCAGATGTCAAACCGGATTGAGTCATTCCCTTTGATTGAAATACCCCACATCTTCCTGCGTCAGCAGTAATGTAAAGATCTGCGGAAGAGTCGACTCCCTCTTCTATTATTCTCTTTTCAAGTGCACCCGCCTTACCATTTATCAAGTTAACTTTAATTCCTGTTTTGTTAGTAAACTTGCTAAAAAGTTCAGCGTCAGCCTTGTAATGTCTTGCGTTAAAAACATTTACCTCATTTGCCATTAAAAATGATGTTGCAAATAAAGATGCTATAAACACAAAAATTGATGTTTTTCTCATTATTTTCCTGTTCTTCCGCATTGTTATATTGAGAATGAGAACTATTCTCATTGAGAATGATTATCAATCGCAAAGATGTCGCAGGCTATTTATGACTGCCAATCGCCTATTTTGCTGAATAAGAAATTTCTAAAAGCTGTTACTCTTGCTGTGTTTTTAAGAGATTGTGGATAAACAAAGTGAGCTTCTGTAATTGGACCCTCTGATTTTGGTAAGACTTTAATAACATTGGTCGAATTGCTAACTAAATACTCCGGCAATGCTGCTAAACCTACTCCAGACTCGACTGCTAGTAAAAGTCCCATAACACTGTTTACCTTCATTATAGGTTTTCTTTTTTTTCCATCGTGCATACCTAATTTTAATGCCCATTCTGGATTATAAACTGGTGAAGGTGCTCCTTTGCCAAATGAAATAAATTTGTGTTTATTTAAGTCACTCACGGTTTTTGGCATACCATATTTTTCTAAATATTTATTAGACCCATAAATATAGTATTTTAAATCTATAAGCTTTTTTTGAATATAATTTAATTGTTTAGGTCTTCTCATAAAAATACCAATATCAGCTTGTCTTGTACTCAGGTCCAACTCTTTATCCTCAAAAATCAATTCTATTTCTACTTCGGGATTTAATCTCATAAATTCCTCAATTCTTGGGGTTAACCAGTGGGTACCAAAACTTCTAACGGTTGTAATTGTCAATTTTCCTGTCGGTTTATTTTTTTGATCTCCCAGTGAAGTTTCTACCTCTTTGAGTTTGCTTATAACTTCATGTGCAGTCTTAAATACATACTCACCATTTTCGGTAAGTGTAAGACCTCTTGCGTGTCTTTCAAATAATTGAACTTTTAAATCTTGTTCTAATGATTGAATTTGTCTACTTATTGCTGATTGACTTAGATTTAGATTTATAGTTGCATTAGTAAAACTCCCTGCCTCAGCAACTGCATGAAAAATCTTAAGTTTATCCCAATCCATTATTTATTTAAATCAACCAAAACTCTTCCAGAAATTTCACCCTTTAATATTTTAGGATAAGTTTCAATTAACCCCTCCAAACTCACTATTTGAATAGACTTTTCTATTAAGTCAAAATCAATTAATTTAGCAGCTTCTCCCCAAATAAATTCTCTTCTTTTAATACTACAATTAGCTGAGTCCATGCCCCAAAGTTTTATTCCACGTAACATGAAAGGAATAACATTTGTGTTAAGTTCATTAGTGTTAGCATTA
>CACDZR010000033.1 GCA_902557235.1 uncultured Pelagibacteraceae bacterium
AAAATTTTCATCAAATAAACCTATATCAATAAAGTCTTTCTTTCTAAAAAACATGCAAGCCCCTAAAGTATTTTCAACACATATATCTCCCTCTAATTTGATTGGAAAATCTTTTTCTCCATTTTCAGGCAATAAACCTCCTGCATATGTTAGTTGGTTATTTTCATTGTAAGATGTAGATGCCGTCAAAAAACAATTTTCATTAAGAGTAAGATTCTCGTATAATTTTATTATGCTTCTGGTTTCAATAATACAATCCGGTCCAAGAATAAAAGAAAAATCTGTTTCACATAGTTTGACACCTTGATTATATCCAGCAGAAAAACCAACATTTTTTTTATTTAATATGTATTTTTCGACCTTAAAGTTTGCCTCTACTTTATTTTTTAAATCTACATTATTAGAATTATCAATTATTATCTTTTTAAATTCTCTTATTTTGTCTAAAGTTTTATAAAGAAGGTTATAATCTTCCCTATATAAAACAATTATTATCGTAATTTTATTTGTTAAGTCATATTGCTTCATAGATCTTTTATATCATTTATTATATGAATTAAAATTATGAAAAAAATTTATTACGGTAAAGCCGTCTATGACCATAATGAAATAAATGCAGTCAATAAAGTTTTAAAAAATAACAGTTTATCTCTTATCGATGGACAAAATGTAAAAAATTTAGAAAAAAAAATATCAAAAATTTTTGGAAAAAAATATGGGCTTATGGTTAACTCTGGATCTTCTGCAAATTTGTTAGCACTGAGCTCAATGAATTTTAAGAAAGGTAGTGAAATAATCACTCCATCTTTGACATTTTCAACAACTATAGCACCAATCTATCAATTAGGTTTAGTACCTTACTTTATTGGGGCTTTAGAGAATAAATTTGTTGCCGATATTTATCAAATTGAAAAGTGTATTAACAAAAAAACAGTTGCGATTATGATACCAAACTTATTGGGAAATATTCCTGACTGGAAAAAAATTTCACAAATAGCAAAAAAATACAATTTGAGAGTCATTGAGGACTCAGCAGACACAATTGGCTATAAAATAAATAATAGCATTAATGGTAAATATTCAGACGTTGCAACAAACAGTTTTTATGCCTCACATATTATAAATGGAGCTGGATTCGGTGGAATTGTGTGTTTTAACGATTATAATTTATATAAAAAAGCTAAGTTATTAAGAGGTTGGGGAAGATCATCAGCTGTTTTTAATGAGTCTGAAGATATTGCCAAAAGATTTAACGTAAAAGTTTCAGGCATTCAGTATGATAAAAAATATATTTTTTCTGAGCTAGGTTATAATTTTCTTCCATCAGAAATTTCAGCAGCATTTGCATTGGAACAATTAAAAAAATTAAATAAAAATATTTTAATCAGAAATAAAAATTTTGAATTTCTAAAAAATTTTTTTAAAAAGTTTTCTGATTATTTCAAGTTACCTGAATTTTATTCAAATGTGAAAACAGCTTGGTTAGCTTTCCCTTTGGTAATTAAGAAAAATAATAAATTTAATAGACGACAACTTCAAATTTTTTTTGAAAAAAATAAAATACAAACAAGAACAATTTTCACTGGCAACATATTAAGACAACCTATTATGAAAAATTTGAAATATAAAAAACATTATAAAAGTCATTTAATCTCAGATGATGTTATGGAAAACGGAATATTAATAGGGTGCCACCAAGGTCTTAAAAATCAAGATTTGGTTAATATGACAAAAATTTTTAAAAAATTTGTCAAATTTAAAAATTTATAAAAATTCCTTAAAGTCCATTGGATTAAAAAAAATATCACCTTTTTTTTCTTTATCTTCAAAATGGTTAGTTTCTATCAAATTAAAATTTAATTCCTTTATTTTTGAAATGTGTTGATCAACATAGTTTGGATGATTTTTTGGTTTTATTTCAATGATTTTAGTATTTTTTTTGCAAAATACTAAATTTGCGAATGCTGCTCCATGAGCACCTATAATTATTTTTGCATTATTAAAAAGATATATTTGCTCCTGAAATGTTAGCTGTCCAACTTTATAACTTGTAAAACCTTCATTTTCTAAGAAGTTTATAATTTCTTTATTATTAATAAATTGACAATGAGAAAAAGTTGACTCACTTCTATCAATAAATATTCTTTCGTTACAATTGAATTGTTTTCCATAATTAATAAATGAGTCATATATCCAATTTACAATCCATTCAGGTAATCTCTTGGCCTCTTCCAATATAAACCCTCTTTTATACCAAGGGTGTTCAGAACAAATGATCTCGTCAGCTTGAATATGTCTATTCTTATTTGCTTCAATTATTTTAAAATTATCATAACCCAAAATTTCCAAGGTTGATTTTTGATATTTTTCAAGCTTTGATAAATACAAATAATCTATTTCTTTTAAATTATAATTTTTAGAGCAAATATTTATTTTGGGTAAAATATCATAAAGCCAATGAAAATAATTTCTGTGACCACTAGCTCCCTG
>CACDZR010000034.1 GCA_902557235.1 uncultured Pelagibacteraceae bacterium
TTTGAACTATTCAACTCTTTTAAAGTTTTACAGCCCATTAATATCATATTTCTATTTATCTCATCGTGCATGTTTTTCAGTAAATGCTCAACACCTTGCTGTCCACCTGCGGCTAAAGAGAACAAAAATATTTTACCAAAACTACAGGCTTTTGCCCCAGCTGCCAAGGCTTTTAGGACGTGCGTACCTCTCCTTACTCCACCATCTAAGATTATTTCTAGCTTGTCTCCTACCGCATCTGAAATTGCTTTTATCTGATCAAATGGTGATCGAGATCCATCCAGCTGACGACCCCCATGATTTGAAATCATAATTGCAGTACAGCCAATATCAATTGCTCTTTTTGCATCATCAACACTCATAACTCCTTTTAATGCAAAAGGACCATTCCATTTTTTCACACAGTACTCTGCATCTTTCCAATTCATTGAGGGATCATATTGCTCGTTAATATACTCTATGACTGATTTAGTTATATTAGTTCCTTTATCAGTTTTTGTTGCCACATTGGCTAATTTGAATTTTCCATGTGTTAGGTAATTAAAGACCCAACTAGGATGACTCGCAAAGCTCATCAAGCTTTGTAAAGTTAATTTTGGTGGTGTTGTAAATCCAGTTCTATGATCTCTCTCTCTATTTCCTGCAACTAATGTATCAACGGTTAAACACATTCCATTAAATCCTGATCTTTTACATCTATCTATCAAATCATCTGTTATTGATTGATCTTTGTGGACATATAGTTGAAACAATTTTGGCCCACCAGAAATATTTGAAACCTCTTCTATAGTATTATTTGCCATTGTTGACATGCTATAGAAAGTTCCAAATTTTTCAGCGGCTCTAGCTGAAGCTTTGTCTCCATCATGATGGTATAATCTTTGCATCGCACAAGGAGATAAAAAAATTGGCATATCAATTTTTTTTCCGAATATTGTGGTTGATAAATCTGGCTTACCAACACTTGCCAAGATATTTGGAACTAAATCACATTGATTAAAAGCTTCAGTGTTTCTTTTTAAAGTAGTCTCATCATCAGCGCCACCATCAATATAATGAAAAATTGGTGAGGGAAGTTTTTTTTTTGCAAGATTTCTAAAATCATCAAAATTATAGCAATCTTTTAAACCCACTATTTTCTGAATCTTAAATTACTTCTGTTTAAATCACTTATTTTGGTGCATCCCATAAGTTTCATATCACGCACTAATTCAGCTTTATATTTTTCTAAAGCTCTTTCGACACCTGCTTGACCTCCAGCTGCTAAAGCATAAAGATATAACCTTCCTCCTGAGCAAGCCTTAGCTCCTAATGATAATGCTTTTAGCATATGTGTACCTCTATGGATTCCACCTTCACAAATCACATCTAATTTATCACCAACTGCATCAACAATTTCTGCAAGTTGATCAAAAGGCGCTCTAGATCCATCTAACTGTCTTCCGCCATGATTTGATACCATTATACCTGTGCATCCTATGTCTACTGCTCTTTTTGCATCTTCTACACTCATAACTCCTTTGAGAGCGAAATGACCTCCCCATTTAGAACAAAGATTTTCAGCATCTTTCCAATTCATAGATTGATCCAACATAGTTGAAAAATAATTTCCAATTGATGAGTTAACGTCGGTACCTTCTTTTACAAAATCTTGTAAATGAGGTAATTCAAACTTACCTTTGGTTAGATAATTAATTCCCCACATCGGTTTAGTAGCAAAACTATATAAACTTGCTAAAGTTAATTTTGGTGGAGAGGTAAATCCTGTTCTTAAATCTCTCTCCCTATTTCCTCCAGTAATAGTATCAACTGTTAAAGCCATCACATCAAATTTTGCAGCCTTTGCTCTTTCTAAACAAGAGTCGTTTAAACCTCTATCTTTATGAAAATAAAATTGAAACATTTTAGGTGTATCAATCATTGAAGAAATTTCCTCAACACTGACAGTGGCTAAAGCAGAAACACCAAACATAGTATTAAATTTTTTTGCAGCTTTTCCAACTGCTCTTTCTCCATCATAATGAAAAAGTCTCTGTAAAGCTGTTGGTGATAAATAAAAAGGTAAATCTAATTTTTTTCCAAATATTGTAGTAGACAAATCGACTTCTTCAACTCCACGCAAAACATTAGGAACTAGATCCACATCATCGAATGCACTAGTATTCCTTGTATATGTAACTTCATCATCTGCTGCACCATCAATATAATGAAAGATTG